>JBAWVC010000011.1:0-24054 GCA_037147455.1 Verrucomicrobiota bacterium
GACCGTGCGGTAAGGAGTCCGATTGCGATTGAGTTCCGGGCGGGAATCCCGTTTGCTCTGCGGATGTCTGTCCGCACCCGCTTCGCCCCATCGCCCACAGGATTCCTACACGTCGGAGGCGCCCGCACCGCGCTTTTCAACTGGCTCTACGCGCGCCAGAACGGCGGAACATTCATTCTCCGTATCGAGGACACCGACGCCGCGCGGAACACCGAAGAGGCCTACAAGGTCATCTACGATGGGCTGAACTGGCTCGGGCTCGACTGGGACGAGGGCCCGGACAAAGGCGGCCCGTTCGGCCCCTACCAGCAGAGCGAACGCAACGGCATCTACGAAAAATACCTCGCGATCCTCGAAGCCGGCGGACACGTCTATGGGGACAATGGGGCGATCCGGTTCCGCTCGCAGCGCAAGCCGGTGGTCGTCGAGGACATCGTCTGCGGGCGCATCGAATTCGACATGTCGAACCCCGCCACGCACCCGGACATGACGATCCGGCGCCCGGACGGTTCGTGGATTTTTCACTTTGTGAACGTCGTTGATGACATCGAGATGCAGCTCACCCATGTGATCCGCGGCGAGGACCACCTCTCGAACACGCCCAAACACATCGAACTTTACCAGGCGATCGGGGCCACGCCGCCGAAGTTCGCACACATTCCGCTCATCCTGAACCACGAGGGGAAAAAGCTCAGCAAGCGGGACGGCGGGTCGAGCATCACGTATTTTCTCGACCTCGGCTACACGCCGGAAGCCGTTGCGAATTATCTCTGCCTGCTCGGATGGTCGCCGGGCGAGAACCGCGAATTTCTGAAAACCCCGGAGATCCTCTCGCTCTTCGACCTCGGCCAGATCAACCGCCGGAACTCGATCTTCGACCTGGACAAATGTTTTTGGCTCAACGGCCAGCATATCCAGCACATGACCCTCGAGCGTTTCGAGGAGCTCGCGCTGCCGTTTGTGGACAAAGCCGGGATCCCCTACGGAACGATCGAAGCCCTCCGCCCAGCGCTCGCCATCGTGAAGCCGAAGGTCAAACACCTGAGCGATGTCCCCGATTGGATCGGATTCCTCTTCACCGAGGACTATCCGTTTGATCCCGAAGCCGTCGCCAAGAGCCTCGCCAAGCCCGGCGCCGCCGACCGGCTTCAATCTCTCGGGGCGGCGCTCACCGCACTCCCCGACTGGTCCCACGCCGCCATCGAGCTGAAGCTCAAGGAAACCGCCGCGTCGTTGGGCGTCAAAGCCGGCGAACTCGTCCACCCCGCCCGCGTCGCCGTGAGCGGGCGATCGGTCGGCCCCGGGCTCTACGAAATGTTCGAAGTCCTCGGCAAAGACCGGACGCTCGCCCGCTTCGAAAAAGCGCGGGCCTTGGCAGCGTAATTTCCGTGGAGCGCCTGCGACCCGCAGGCAGTTTTCGGCGACTCCGCAGGAAACCCGTCACGGCAGCGGCTCCGGGCCGACGTGGAAAAACGCCGAGAACCGGAGAGGCATGCCCGCTATCTGTGCCTCGAGATGATGGTCGAACGCTGGTCCTGATAAGTCGGCGGCGACGATGCCATACTGCCCGTCACCACAATTCCGGAAAGAGGGGTAGAGGAATTTGGAACAAATTTCTCCGGTTTGAGCCCCCTCAAAAAAATCTATTCCGGGGTTCAAAGGTGGGGCGTCGCCCCGTTTTGGCACACGTCCTGCTCTTCCTCTATGGAAAATGACAGGGGTATGTGACGAAATCGTTACAAATCCCCCGTTGCCGGAAATGGAAAAAATATTCCAGATTGCCAGTTGACACGGGCCCGCAACGGCATGGTGAATTTTCCGCAAGCCAGACGACGGACGGATAGAAAATCCCGCCCCCACCGGGTCGGGGGACGGGTTCAAAAACAATCATCACATTATGAAAAAATTCCTCGCAACAATCGGACTCGCGGCCGCCACAATCGCGGGGGCTCAGGCGCAGTTGTATTGGAATACGAACGGGGCAAACGCAACGTTGACTGCCGCAAACTGGGGAATATCTGCTTCCGGTCCTTTCACGACCGCATGGGCCAATAACTCCACCATTAGCTTTACCGCCAACAGCACAATTACCAACGTTTCGACCACGCCGATTGGAGATTTTACCGTTTCTGGAAATTCCACAGTGAACTGGTCTGCTGCGGGAACTCTCTCAACAGGCGGTAAAGTCCGCACCATTGATATCGGAGCGGGCTCAATTCTTGATCTGGGCAGCCAAGCTGTTTCGACCACATCAGGAACCGGTTTCATAAAAAATGGGCCTGGTATATTTTATACTGTGGGCGGCGCTTACACAGGTGGATTCACCTTGAATGAGGGCACCATAATCTTAGGTGGTGTAAATTCAATGGGGGCCGGACCGCTTACAATCAACGGCGGAACGATAGCGGCTAAAAGCGGTCTTAATCCTATAACCGCCAGATATTCCAGTGTATCAATAGGAGGGAATTTCACTCTCGGCGGGGTGACGACAGGAGTTGCAAGCGGGAATGGGAGCGCAACGACAAACATTTTCTTTGCAGATAATATGAGCCTAGGTGCTGCTACCCGTGCAATAACCATTGGAGCAAACGGCACCTATACGTTGAACGGAACTATCAGCGGGGGAGTCGGCGCGGGATTGACTGTCAACGCCGCCAGTGGTGCGACAGGGGCCCTTGCCCTCGGCGGCGCGAACACCTATTCCGGCACAACAACGGTCAACTCCGGCACGCTGTTGCTCTCCGGCGGCGGAACGATCGGCACGGGCAATCTCGTTCTTGGCGGCGGAAAATTCAGCATCGCGAGCCTGACCGGCAACTACACGCTATCCGCCAGCCAGTCGCTGACCGGAACGGGGACGATCGTGGGCGCAGCGGGTAAATCGCTGACAATCGCGGGCGCGCTGGCCCCCGGCAGCAGCGCTGGCACGATCACGCTGGACACAGTTGCCGTGACGCTCTCGGGCACATCCACTTTTGAATTCACAGCCCCCGGCTTTGCTTCCGGCACGTATGATCTTGTGCAGGGCACGGCCGGCGGTGGAGCTGAGAGCGTCGCGTTTGGCGGCATGCTGATCCTCAACTTCAGCGGCGGATCCTACTCAAACAACTCCACGGTCACTATCTTCAATGCGGTCAGCTACAGCGGCAACTTCAGCGCAGTGAATTTCTCCGGGCTGGGCACCGGCCAATCCGCGACATTCAACCCCACAGACGGCACGATCACCGTCGTCCCCGAGCCCAGGGCGTGGGTGATGATCGGGATCGGCGTGTGGTTCATGCTGTGGAACGTGCGCCGCAAGCGCCGGCCGCAGGTGTAGCGGCGGTCTGTGAGATCGTCGGCAGCTCTGCGGGCAAGCGGGTTCTGGTGCTAAAGAGGAAAATAGAACCGCGGATTCACGGGCATGAACACTGATCAGAAAAGAGTTTCACAGATCATTCGCCTCATCTTTTTTGGTGAATCCTCCGTTTGCTATAACCTGCTGAAACCCCGTGTTTATTCGCGTCCATCCGTGGTTCCACCTCTGTTTTTAGGATAAGGTGCGACGGTCACAGACCGCCGCTTCAACCCGTCCCTTCAGAAAAACTCCGCTTGTTTTTTCCGGCGCTTCGTGCGGATGTTACCCCCCATGAGCAACGAAACTTCCCGCCATATTTTCACCGGCTTCGACTCCGCCCTGGAGGAACTGAGAAAGAGCGTGCTGATGATGGCCAGCCTCACCGTCCGCAATCTGGAGAACGCCCGCAAGGGCCTCTTCGAACGGGATGAGGACTGGTGCAACACGGTGATCGCCGACGACGAGGAGATCGACACTCTCGAAATTCAGGTGGACCGCGACGGGATCGAAACCATGCTGCGGTTCCATCCGGTGGCCTCGGACCTGCGCCAGGTGATCGCGGCCATAAAGATGAGCGTCAATCTGGAGCGCATCGCCGACCAGGCCGTCGGCATTTCCCGGCGGGCCAGGAAGCTCAACACAATTGCCCTGCTGCCGGAAACCGCCGAAATCGAACTGCTGTTCCGGCACGCGGAATCCATGCTGCTGGACGCCGTCAAGGCCTACGCCGACCAGAACACCGAACTGGCGCGCGCCCTCAAACCCCGCGACCGCGAGCTGGACGCCTTGAATCGGAATTTCGCAAACAAGCTCACCGAGCTGATGCCGAAGCGCCCCGAGCATATCCAAGGCTATCTCGAGCTGATTTTCATCGCGCGCTTCCTCGAGAGGATCGGCGACCAGGCGACGAACATCGCGGAGGACACGATCTTTGCGGTCGCCGCGGAGGATATCCGCCATCTCCCGGACGCGTAGAAAATCCCTCCGGGCTAGTTTTTCGGGCTGCCCGAGCGCAGCCATTCGAGAGCGGAGGACGCGTCCTCGAAAATCGGATAAGCGGTGTCAAATTTTGCGAGTTCGAACACCCGCTTCACCTCGCCTTGCAGCGAGCACACGGCAAGCCAGCGGCCCTTCCGGGCAAGATTTTTTCCGGCGAGGAAAAGTTCACGGAACCCCGAGCTGGCCAGAAAATCCATCCCGCTCAAATCCACGAGGAGATCGGTCTGTTCATCCCCGCCCGTGAGAGCCGCCATCGTGTCCTTGAGATCTCTCCAGGCGAAGGGATCCAGTTTGCCTGTGATGCGGAGGATGTTGATGTTTCCGTCCCGGGTGGTGTTGAAGGCGGCCATATGCCTGCAAGTAAAGGCGATGCCGCCCCTCGCCGCAACGCGAATTTCTGTCTCAACGGGCGGGACGCCCGTTCCTGTAATCTGCAACTTTCGCCCCCCCGACGGGATGATAAGCGGATGAGTCAGCAGAGCGCCCCGTCCGTGACCCTCACGGCCGCGCGCGAAAAATATTGCTGTCCGGCGAGTGGTCGAGCGCCGCGCCGGGCTCAATGATTTGGAAACGGTCCGGTTCCCAGCGGCCGGAAAGCAGGTCTTTGAGGAGGGTGGGATCTCCCGGCAGGCGTTCGAATTTCCAGCCGAGGGCCCCGGCGGAAGCCTCGGCCTCCGCGGCCTTTTCGTCCGCGCCCGGCGTGCCGAGGTCGAGATAGACGGCGCGCCCGTGCTGCGCCCAGTTGGCTTTCGCTGACTCAATCAGGAATTCCACGTCGTCGGGCTCGAACTTTTGCGAGAACTCCTCCCGCAGGGATTCCAGCCGTCCGGGGCCAGGGCAGCGGTTGGCCTTCATCCAGCCCGGGGTGTAATAATACGAATCCGGGCAGGCGGCCTGCTGGCAGGCGAACTTTTCCTTGCTGCCCATGAAGACGGTCATGCAATCGTGACCGCGGGGGATCACGAGGCGGTGGCGGCCCGCGCGAAGCCCGGCCGTGCCGCGCCCGCAGAGCGCGTAGGCGAGCGCGACCGCATCGATGTCGTCCCGCTCGTCGAACGAGCAAATCTCCGCCTGCACGGCTTTCCGGAGGTTGTCCGGGTGATCGTGGAGGCCGATTTCGAGATACCGGATCTCCCGGATTTGCGGGGCCGCTGCGCCGTGGAGCACGATCTCGTCCTCGAAGACCCTGCAAGCGACGAGCGCGATGCGAGGGGAGGGGTTCATGAGGCGCTGAGCAGGAGGCGTGCCGGGTTTTCGATGCAGTCCTTCACGCGCAGGAGGAAGGTGACAGCCTCTTTTCCATCCACGAACCGGTGATCGTAGCTGAGGGCGAGATACATCATCGGGCGGGCGACGATCCGGCCGTCGACCACAACCGCGCGATCCTGGATTTTGTGCATGCCGAGGATCCCGCTCTGCGGCGGGTTGAGGATCGGGGTGCTCAGAAGCGAGCCGTAGATGCCGCCGTTGGAAATGGTGAAGACCCCGCCCTCGAGGTCGTCGAGCGAGACTTTGCCCTCCCGGGCTTTCGCTGCGTAGTGGACGAGCTGGTTTTCGATGTCCGCAAACGACAGCTTTTCGCAGCCGCGCAGCACCGGGACGATGAGGCCCCGGCCGGTGCCGACCGCCACGCCGATGTCGAATGTGTTGTTCAAGACGAGGTCGTCGCCGTCGATCTTCGCATTGATCGCCGGCACGGCCTGGAGCGAATCGACCACCGCCTTGATGAAGAAGCTCATGAAGCCGAGCTTGACGCCGAATTTCTCCAGGAAGACATCCTGGAGATCTTTGCGGAGCTGGATGACCGCGCCCATGTCGCACTCGTTGAACGTGGTGAGGATGGCTGCGGTCTGCTGGGCCTTGACGAGCTGGGCCGCAGTTTTCCGGCGGAGCGGAGACAGCTTTTTGCGGACCTCGCGGGAATTGGCGGCCGGCGGCGCGGACGGGTCCGGGGACGAAAAAGCTGCGGTCGGAACCGCCGGCGCAGCCGGTGTCGGCGGGGGAACCGGCTCAGGAACCTGCGGCTTTGGGGCCGGGGATTTTTTCGGCGAGGGCTTTGCAGCGGCCGGGATTTTCTCTTCGGTATTCATGAGAATGGACGTTCTTTTACACCTCAAAACCCCGTTTGACCAGCCCAGCTCCTTTTCCGAGATGCGAGGAAAGGCGGCTTTCATCGAGAGCGGTTTCCTGCCGCGTGGCGAGGGTTTTTATTTTGATGGTCGGCCACTCGGAGCCGACCACAATCGCGTGGCGGGCCCCCAGGCCTTCCGCGTCCTGGAACTGGCGTCCCACTTTGGCCGGCTTGAGGGAAAAATCCGTTTTCCATCCGAGATCGCGCGCGGTCTGGACGACCTGCAGGGCATTCGCCCGGCGCGCCTCGTCAGCCACGACGACGAAAACTTCGCAGGCCGGACCGGCGGCGGCGCGCCGCAATTCTTCGGCGGCGGGGGTCTCGTCGATGAGGTGTCCGAGAACGACATCGCCCATGCCGAACCCGATGGCCGGCAGGTCGGCGGCCCCGTCGCTGAGCCCGTGGATGAGCGAATCGTATCGCCCGCCGCCGGCCAGCGCGCGGAGGTTTTTCGAGCGGTCGAAAATCTCAAAAACAACCCCGGTGTAGTAGGCGAGGCCGCGGACGATCGAGAGGTCCGGCTCGGCAAAATCCCCCAGGCCGCGCGCATCCAATGCCGCCAGAACCGGGGCGAATGCCGCCGGGCTGCCCCCGGCGATAAACTCCCGCAGGTCCGCGACCTTGAGGCCCGTTCCTGCCAGCTTCTCGTCGAGTTTCTCCGCGGGCTCGCGCTCGATTTTGTCCGCGCAGGCAAGCGCCGCAGCCGATTGCTCCGCGTCGCATCCGCGCGAGGCAAGGAAATCCATCCAGGCCTTCCGGTCGCTGAGCCTTACGACAAAGTGTTCTTTCTCGAACCCGAACCCGCGCAGCAGATCGACCGCCAACGCCACAATCTCCGCATCCGCCTCGGGCGAACTTTCCCCGATGATGTCGGCATTGAATTGCAGGAACTCGCGCAGGCGGCCCTTTTGCTGCCGCTCGTGGCGGAAGAAATTCGACACGCAGAACCACTTCATCGGCTTGCGAAAATGCTTCTCCTTCGCGGCGACCATCCGCGCGAGCGTGGGCGTCATCTCCGGGCGCAGCGCCACCTCGCGTCCCCCGCGGTCGCGGAACGAATAAAGCTGCTCCAGGATCTCCGCTCCCTCCTCGTTTTTTTTCCGGTAAAGCTCACCGCTCTCGAGCGTCGGCCCGTCGTATTCCACAAACCCGTAGCGCCGCGCGACCGCCCGCCACGTCTCCACGACGTGGTTTCTCCGCGCGCAGTCCTCGGGATAAAAATCCCGGAAGCCGGGCAGCGCCGGCATCAGCAAGCCTCCTCACCATTGATCATCCGGCGAGTCTGCCCGCTTCCCGATTCCGTGAAAAGCATTTCCCGGATGCCGCGAAGGCAGCAAAATTCCGCAAACATTCATTGAACCCGGATCCAGCGATTCCTCACGGAGTGCCGCAGAGCCCGCTGAGAAAATCCGTTTTCGGGTTGTAGAAGCCACGCGCATGGGGCAAAGATCGCGGGCGATGAAATCAGATATCCTCTCGGCGTGCCGGTCTTCGGTTTTGGTTTGTGATGGGGCGATGGGGACGCAGCTCATGCTGCGCGGCCTCGCGCCCGGCGAATGCGGGATGCGGTGGAACGAGGAGCGGGCGGCCGATGTGGGCGCCGTCCATTCCTCCTACGCGCGGGCCGGCTGCCGGCTGATCACGACAAATTCCTTCGGGGGCACGCGGGCGATGCTCGACCGTCACGGGCTCGGCGACCGGGTGCTGGATTGGAACCGCAAAGCCGCCGCGCTCGCGCGGGCGGCGGCCGGACCTGACGGCTGGGTCTTCGGGGATGTCGGGCCGTTCGGGGATTTTCTGGAACCTTTGGGCGACATGACGGAAGATGGACTGCTCGCGATATTCGGAGAGCAGATCGGCGCGCTGGCCGAGGGCGGGGCCGATGCCGTTCTGGTCGAGACGATGAGCGACCCCGCCGAGGCGGCGGTGGGAGTCCGCGCCGCCAAGTCGGTCTCCGGACTTCCGGTGGTCGTGACCTATGCCTTTCAAAAATCCGCCGACGGGTTCCGCACGATGATGGGCACACCCGCGAACGAGGCGATTGCCGCGGCTCTTGGAGCCGGCGCGGATATCGTGGGCGCCAACTGCGGGACCGACCTGAGCCTGGACGACTACCTGGCTCTGGCAAAGGATCTCAAGGCCGCGGCGGGGACGGCACCAGTGATTTTGCAGCCGAATGCCGGAGCCCCGAAAAACACCCCGGAGGGAGTCGCCTACGACGCCACTCCGGAGGAGATGGCCGCTGTGGCGCTGCGCCTGCGGGATGCGGGAGTCTCGATCATCGGAGGCTGCTGCGGCACGACTCCGGCCCATTTGGCGGCGATGGCGCGGGCGTTGGCCTGATACCGCCTCTCGCTGCCATGATCCGGTTTTAGAGCCCCTTACTGCCTTGGTGCGGCAAGCTCGTAGCGGTCCGCGACGGCGCCATTTTTGAGCGGGCCGGCTTCATCCTTCGGCAAAATGGAGCGCACGTAATCGGCCTTCACATTTTCCGGCGAGACGGCGACGCGCATATGTCCTGAACTCCCGAGGATCATGCCGGCCGCATAGCCGTATTCTGCGGCCGCTCGGGGGATCCTGCCGTCGCCCGGGCAGCCGGGTTGCGGGACTTCCTGGTAAACGATCCCGTCGAGATCCTGCTTGGCGTAGAGGTGGTCGTGGCCGTGGAACACGATGCTCACATTATTTTTTTTCAGGAGGTCGTGGATCGGCTCGGGCCAGCCGGGGCGGTTCTGCGCGAAGCCGTCCGAGCCGTCGGCATTTTTGCCTCCCCATTCGTAGAACGGCGAGGCTTCCGCGCCGCCGCGGCATTGGTCGTCCGCGCCGCCGGCGAGGTGGTGGATGAAGACGAGTTTGAATTTGGCGCGGCTGGCTTCGAGCGTGCGCTTGAGCCACTGGTATTGGTCGATCCCGAGCGAGCGTCTCCAGTTGTCGCTGCGGCCGCGGCCCTTTTGCGCAAACCAATACGGGTCAAGAACGACGAAGAGCGCGTCTCCCCATTCCCACGCGTAGTAGTCCTGCAGCAGCCCGGCTTCCGGCTGCTGGAACCCGTCGCCCGTGTAGAATTTGTCTGGGACGGGGTTCGAGAAGTAGCGCTTGCGGGTGAGGGCCGACCAGGCGGCGAGGCCATCGTCGCCGCGCCCTCGCGGGCTTTCCCCGTCGTGGTTGCCGAGCACAAAGAACAGCGGCGCGGCATTGCAGATCTGCCCGAGGTAGAAGCGCTGGGCGAGGTATTGCCTGGCGGCGGCCTCGCGGTTCTCGTGCTTCTCGCTCATGAACGTGTCGCCGAGGTCGATGTGGAAATCCGGCTTGTCCGCGAGCGCGTTGGCGAGGGTGTTTTGGTAGAGGTCCGGGTCGGTGTTCGAGTCGAGATGCGAGTCCGCCGTGACCGTGAACGTGAAGCCCTTGCCCGGCGGCCTCGCGGTCTGGAACGAAAACTCCGGGCTCGTGGACTGGCCGAAATGGAGCCGGTAATAATACCGGGTGTCTGGCTGGAGCGACAGCAGCAGGATTTCTGCGGGCTCTCCATTTTTGAATGCCTTTGCCGGCGTCTTTGCCGTGAGCTTTCCCGGCTCGGTCCCGTAGGCGATGAACCCGTCGGCATTCTCGTAGCACAGGACGCTGGCCGTGACGGAATCCGCCTCCGGGCGGCCGAGGATGATGTCGAACGGATGGGCCGGCACGTCGTTGCATTTCGAGGCCTGGGCTGGCATGCGTGGCCCGCCCGCACGGCTGGGAGGCGCGTCCTCGGCGCGCGCGAAAAACCCGACCGCCAGCAAAGCGATGAGAAGAGCCCTCATTGTTGCGCCTTACGTTTTTCGCCGCCGCGCGGGGCATCCGCCGGCTTTGAGGGATCGTAATTCGGGTTCGGGACCGGGAGCTGGGCGCGGACCGCATCGAGGTAGCCGGTGAGCCGCACGTTCAGGTCTTTGGTTTTTTCCGGCATTTCGGCGGCGAGGTCGTGGCGTTCGCCGGGATCCTGTGCGATGTTGTAGAGACTCAGCGCGCCGGTCTCATAGATGCGGACGAGTTTGAAATCGCCCAGCAGGATCGCGGACGCCGGGCCGTCGGGGTCTTTGTCGTAATGGGGGAAGTGGACGACGAACTCCTCGCGCGGGCGTTGGACGGCACCCTTGCCCGCGCCGCGGACGACTCCGGCAAGGCTGCCGCCCTCGATGCCATCGGGCAACGACTTCGTGATGCCCGCGAGCGCGGCGATCGTTGGGAAAATGTCCTCGTCCTCCGCGCGGACGTGCGAGCAGGTGCCGGGCTGGATCCCAGGCCCGCGAATGATGAACGGCACGCGCAGCCCCCCTTCAAGGACCGTTCCCTTGCCGCCCGCCAGCGGAGGGTTCTTTCCCGGCGTGCCGTGGTCGGTTGTGAAGATGACGTAGGTATTGTTCGCGATCCCCAGCCCGGCGATTTTTTTCAGGACCATCCCGAACGCGACATCGAGATCGGCTTCCGCCTGTGCCGGATCGGGCGGGGCGCCGTCTTCCGGCTTGCCGGATTCCTTGGATTCCTGCCTGCCTCCCTCCGCGTGCCGGAACGCGTAGTGCGACATCTGGAGGTAGAACGGCTTGCCGGCCCTGACCTGCCGGGCCATGAAATCCATGCCGCGCTCTGTCATTCCGAAGAGCTGTTTCGGGTGGGGATTCGGGACGTTTTCCGGCCCGCCGTTGTTCGTCGAACCATCGCTTTCGTCGAACCCGTGCCGGCTGGGATCGACGCGCCCGACATGCCATTTTCCAAAATGGGCGGTCGCGTAGCCGTCCGCCTTGAGGAATTCCGCGATCGTCGTTTCCCCCGGGGGGAGTTCGATCGAGCAATCCGGCGGGAGGAGTTTGCCGTTCGCAGCTCCGCGGTTATCCGCCTTGCCCTCGCCGACGAACGTCATGTGCAGTGCCGCCGGGCTTTTTCCGGTGAAGATCGCCGCCCGGGTTGGCGTGCAGCGCGGCGAGGCCGCGTAGAAATCCGCGAACCGCATTCCGCCGTTTGCGAGAGTTTCGAGGTTCGGGGTGCTGACCGTCGCGCTCTTCGATGCGGGCACGGCATCGTCCATCTGCACCGACGTGCTGCTCCAGCCGTGGCCTTCGCCGAGGACGACGACAAAGTTCGGCGGCTTCGCGGCGAGCGGAAGGCCGGCGAGGAAGAGGATCGAGAAAATGGCAGCGAGCAGTGACGGTTTCTCCGCGCGGAAACCATTGCTCGCAGTTTTTTGAGGCGGCCTGCACCCGCAGCACGGGCATCCTGCCCATGCGCAACCATCCAGCAAGACATGGGCAAGATGCCCATGCCACGGCATGGTTTCGACAAAGCGCAACGGGGTCATCGCTGTTTTCATGGAGTGGACGTGTTTCGGACGAGGCGGACGAAGTTGTTGATGCGGATGACGTCGCCCTGCGGGCCGCGGCCGTGCGGGAACATCGCGGGATCGCCGGACTTCGGGTCGCTGCGCTGCGCGCCGGCACCGTGGACATCCACAAGGTGATACGGGCCGGCATCGTTCCCCTGCTGCGGCGGCGGACCGGGTGGAAGGCCCGGACCGACGGGCCGTTCAGGAGGCGGACCTCCCGCGAATGCGCGCGGAGACATCCACCCCGCCGCCCGCCCGAAGGCAACATACATCGCGGCCCCGGCGCCATGAAGTCCGGCATGCGTCGTCGCCGACCAGTAAAACGGGAAGTCCGCCTTGCCGTCCTCGTTCGTGGTCGTCGTGCAGCGGAAGACCGGGTCGATGGCGGCCGACCGCGTCGTGTCGGGCGATCGCGTGTAGTCCACGATGCTTTGCAGTTCCTTCACGTCAGGGAGCCGCCAGTCATCGCGGCCGAGAAATTTCTCCGCGTTCATTTTTTGCACCCACGCGAGCGCGTCGCGCCAGTTCATGCCGGCGCCGCTGTCCGCCTTCGACCACATCAGGCCGGTCGCCCGGTCGGTGACCGTGCCGTCGCCGTTGTCGCAAAAATCATTTTTTCCGTAGCCGGGATTCCCACGCACGCACTGTACAAAAAACGTCTTTTCCTCGCGCCCGCCCGGCATCATCAGGTCGTAGCCTTTGATCCGTCCGTCCGCGAAATTCACGCCGAAGAGCTTGTCGAACCCGCGCGCTCCCTTGCCGACATACTTTGTGGACGAGGCGTATTGGGAATCGATGGTGCGCTCGCCTTTGCCCGTGTCCCCGTAGGCGAACTGGAAAAACTTCGTGTCGATGAACGGGGTCAGCGAGGAGGTGTCGGCGTCGGACGGTCCGCTGGGATCGGCGCCTCGCGCGTCGAAGAGCGAATACAGTTCCTTGATCGCCGGCAGCCGCCAGTCATCGAACCCGCCGAATTTCGCGGCGTTGAGCTTCCCGGGGAGCGCGAGGGCCTGGGCCAAGGTCAGTTTGTCGCCCCGGTTGAGCTTGGCGTCGCCGTTGGTGTCCGGGCTTCGCTGCCAGGTCAGCCCGGTGATGTTGTCCCGGACGGTCAGCCCGTCGGCGCCCGGCTTGTAAGACGACCGCGAGTGCTTCTGCTGCGCGTCCTGCCCGGAGAACGGTTGGCCGGGTTGAGGCGGCGCAATTTCGTTCCGGTCATCGTAGCACCTGGACTGGCCGGTTCCGACGATGGGAAACGGAACATCGACGGCACCGGCCACGCCGACGGTGAAGAGAATAAGGGCAAGGGCTCTTGTCATGGAGTGGACGTCTGGTCGGCCGGACAGATATTTTAACCCCGCGGCAACGTTTTCGTCGCGCGATTTTTCGGAGGATCCGGGGCGGGGCGCATCTCCGAGAACATGAAAACCCGTTTTGTGATTTTTCAGGGATGTGCCTAAACTCCCGGCACATGGCTTCCAAAGCTTCCACCACCTACTTCATCACCGGCTCCGACGAGTCGGCCGTCAAAAAGGCGGCGGTCGCCCTCGCCGCAGAGCTGGCACCCGGAGCCGACGCGTTCGGCCTCGAGACCATTGACGGGGCGGTGGACACGGTGGACGCGGCGACGGGAAAAATCCACGCGGCCTCGCAGGCCCTGCTCACGCTGCCGTTTTTGGGGGGCTCGAAGCTCGTCTGGCTGAAGAGCGCCACCTTCCTTGCCGACACCGTCACCGGCCGGTCGGAATCTGTCACCCTTGCCCTGGAGTCGCTCTGCGAAATCCTGAAAAACCCGCTGCCCGACGGGGTGACATTTTTGATGAGCGCCCCGGAGCCGGACAAGCGCCGCTCGGCCTACAAGCAGCTCACCAAACTCTGCAAGACGAGCCTCCACGACAAACCGGTTCTCGGGTTCGGCACCGGCGAGGAGGAGGTCGTTTCCTGGACGGCCGGGAAAGCCCATGACCGCGGGCTGAAAATTTCCCATCCGGCCGTTGAGGCGCTCGCCGCGAGGGTCGGGCTCGACTCCGGCCAACTCGACAACGAGCTGGACAAGCTGGAGACGGCCTTCGGCCCCGGCCACCCGATCGAGGCGCAGGATGTCCGCGACCTCGTCCCGGCGACCCGCGAAAGCGGGATCTTCGATATCGGGAACGCCATTTCCGCGCGTGACCTGCCCCTCGCATTGGAAACCCTTTCCCAGCTTCTCCGCCAGGGCGAAAAGGGGGTCGGAATCCTTCTCGCCTCGATTGTGCCGACGGTCAGAAACCTTCTGCTCGTGAAGGACCTGCTCGCACGCCACAAGCTGCAGCCGCCGGCCCAGCCGCAGTTTTTCGGCTCCGTCCTGAACCGGCTCAACGCGGCGGACATCGACCATCTCCCCAGAAAAAAGGACGGCACGCTGAACACCTACCCGCTGGGGATCGCGGCCAGAAATTCGGTGCATTATACCGCCGCGGAACTGCACCGGGCATTCCAGGGATGCGCCGAGGCCAACCTTCAGATGGTCACCAGCCAAGCCAGCGACGAGGTCGTCCTCACCCGCCTGCTCGCCGGCTTCATGACCCGCGCGGCCTGACCGTCAATACGACCCCTCGACCCGCGCCGCGACATCGCGGTATCCGTAGTCGATCTCGTAGATCTGCTTCATGCAGGCGACGGATTTTTCCTTGTCGCCCATCTTTTCGTAGACGAGGCCCAGGTTGTAAACGACATCCTTCTTGACGGCGTCCATGAGGGTGAGCTCCGCGCAGGCGTCCGAGAGGGTTTTCGCCGCGAGGTCATACATCGCGCGGGCGGTGAAGCACTGGCCCAGCAGGCACATCGAACGGATGCGGGCGTTCGGGTTCATCCTCGCCTTCTGAAGCTCGGGAATCGCCTCCTGGTAACGGTGCAGGTTCATGAGGATCTCGCCCAGCTCGTAACGGAATTGCAGGTCGGTCGGGTTCCGCTCGACCCGCCGGTTCGCCTCGTCGAGAAGCGCTTCGGCGCGCTGGGTGGCAAGGGATTCCAGCTCCGCCTTGTATTGAGCGGCCTCTTCGGAGTCCGGGTTCGCGGCGATAAACTCCTCGCGGGCCGCGATCGCGACATCGAACTGCCTGAGGCGTAGATCCGCGGCTTTGCGGACGAGCGCCTGGTCGGAATTCCCGGTCAGGCCGGCGGCGTAGTTATACCAGTTCGTGGCGCTTTCGAAATCCTCTTTCTGCTCGCAGAGCTCCGCGATCTTCCTCGCGGCGTCCACGCTGTCGGGCTCGCGTTCGATCCTCGCGCGCAGCCCTTCGAGGAGCTGCTCGATCATGTCGTCGCTGCGGACGACGCGGGACTGCTGCTCGAGCGTAACGGCCTGCTCCTCGTCTTTGAGGAGGTCGCGGTAGGTCGATCCCTCGCGCTCCCATCCGCCCTTCTGCATAGAGGCGGCGGCCGAGGCGTCCTTCCCGCCCTTGATGGCCGCGAGATCGTTCGGAGAGATCTCGGTGATCCTGCTGTAAACTTCGACCGCCTTGTGGGGGTTCCCCTGCTGCATGTGATGCCTGGCCAGCTCGTGCAGGATTTTTGTCTCGCGGGGATTGCCCGCGATGATCGTCTCGAGGGCGAACGCCGCCACCTCCGGAATGTTTGCGGCCATCGCCGCCTCGCGGAGAAGGTTGTTCACCTGAACGTTATAAGGCTCGTTCTCAAGAATTTTTTCCGCGGCATCCATGGCGGCGGCGGGATCTTTCTTGATCAGCCCCTGCACCTTCATCGTGCTGAACGACGCGCTGGAAAGTCCGCCGAGGAGACCCTTCTTGCCGGCGGTCTTGGCGATGGCCGCCTTGCGGGCAAGCTGGCGTCCCGCCAGAAATTCAGGATGCGCTTTGAGGAGCGGCTGGAGGAGCTGCACGGCATAGCCGAAATTCCGGAGCTGCATGGCGCTCATTGCTTTGAGCCACGTTGCGCGGAACTGTTCGGGGAGATCCTTCTCGGTCTTGACTGCCATAAGGGTTGATGACTTTAGACGTCGATCGGCAGTTCATCAAGTCCCGCTGTTGGGAGATTTTTCCGCCGCCGGGGCTGCTGGAGCAGGGGGATTCGCGGCCTCCACCAGTTTGGAAAAATCCGCCTTCACGTTTTCGAGATAATTCGCGGGCCCGTGTTCGAAGAGAACCACGAAAAGAAATGTCATGGCGGCCACGAGGGCGAGCCGGATGGCGAAGGCGAGCAGCGATGTGATCATGTCAGGATGGATGGTCGGGATCCGGCATTCCATCACAGGCCTTGCGGAATTTCAAACTCCGCGTGAAACTCGTTTCCATGATCCGGCTACGCGACGAGGATATCCTACAGATTTTTCACCGGTCCAGCGGGCCCGGCGGCCAGCATGTCAACAAGGTTTCGACCGCCGTCACCCTCAAGCACATCCCGACCGGGCTCATCGTCACGGCAACGGACTCCCGCTCCCAGTCGCAGAACCGCGCGCTCGCCCGCGAACGCCTCGAAGAAAAATTGGCCGAATCCGCGCGAAAGAAAAAACTCGCCGCCCTGGCGGAAGCCTCCCGCGAACGCTGCCGGAAGGCCAAGCGTTCCCGGGGGTTGAAGGCCCGCATGGTGGAATCCAAACGCCGCCGCGCGGAGACAAAAAACCTGCGCGGCAAAGTCCGCTCCGCCAACTGAGCGTCAGGCTTTCCGCCGGAGCTTCCGCAGCACGATCCGCGCGGCCTCGTTCGTTTCCTCGACGCGGAGCGCGAGGCATCCGCCAAGGTAGAGCAGCAAAGCCGCTCCCATGGTGGCAAAAAGCACGATCGCGTTCTGCCAGAAAACCGGTTTGGGAAAAATGGCGGGAGCGAAATGCATGCCCGCCCAGCAGGCGGCCCCGAGCGGGACGGCTGCCAGCGCGCACCGCGCGAGCGCGAGGAGAAACCGCCGGCTTTCCAGCGTGCCGGCCGGCCCGAGCATCAGAAAATACAGCGCGGTAAAATTCAGCGTGGCGCAGATCGTGGTCGAGAGCGCGAGCCCTCGGTGCTCGAGGCCCATTTTGAAGACGAAGAGGTAATTCAGTGTGAGGTTCAGGGCGATCGAGCCGAAGCTGACGAGCATCGGCGTCCATTTGCGGTCGATGGCGTAGAATGCGGGCGAGAGGACCTTGATGCATGAATAAGCGACGAGCCCGAGCGCGTAGAACTGCAGCGCAAACCCGGTCTGCAGCGTGTCGTTGGAGCGGAATTCCCCGTGCTGGTAGATCAGGCCGATCACGGGATTGGCCAGAAACCAGAGCCCTACGGCGGCGGGCAGCGTCAGAAAAACCGCCAGCCGCATCGCCTTCCCGAGCGTCGGGCCGAACGTGCTCGTGTCCGAGCCCGCCGCGATCCGCGATACCACCGGCAGAGTGATCGTCGCCACGGCCACGCCAAAGACCCCGATCGGCAACTGCATCAGCCGGAATGCGCTGTTGAGCCAGGTCACCGCCTCTTTGCCAACGTAGGACGCAAAGCTCGAATTGACGAGCACGTTGATCTGGACGGCGCTCGCCGCGATGACCGAGGGCACCATCAGCACGAGGATTCGCTTGATCCCGGGGTCGCCCCAGCGGAAATCCGGACGGAACCGGAACCCGACGCGCCGCAGGCTCGGAAGCTGGACGGCGAACTGCAGGAACCCGCCGACGAGGGTTCCAATCGAAAGCCCGATGAGCGCCTTCTGCCCGAAGCCGGGGTCGATCAGCCATCCGAAAAATGCCCCGCCGACGATCGAGCCGACGTTGAAAAAGCTCGATGCCATCGCGGGCGCGGCGAAGACGTTCCGCGAGTTCAGCATCCCCATCACCAGCGCGGCCAGCGACACGAGCAGGATGAACGGATACATGATCTGCGTGAGCACGATCGTGAACGCCGCGTCCTGCGGCGCGAACCCCGGCGCAAGCACGCTGATCAATTCCTTCGCGAAGACGATGCCGAGCAGGCTGACAAAGCTCATGAAGACCGCCGCGAGGGTCATCATCTTCGAGGCCAGCACCCACGCGGATGCCTCGCCTTCCTTTTTGATTCTCTGGGAAAAAACCGTGACGAAAGCGGTCGAGAGAGCCCCCTCCGCGAACAGGTCGCGCAGGAGGTTTGGGGCGCGGAACGCGATCAGGAAGAGCCCCATCGACGCCGTACCGAAAAGCGAATTGAAGAGCACCTCGCGCACCAGGCCGAGCACGCGGCTGCACATCACGGCGACCGCGATGATCCCGCTCGCCTTGGTGTTGAGTTTTTCGCTCATCGCGCCGATGCCTTGCGAAGGCGCTCCATGATGGCCGCTCCGAGGCCGGTCTCCGGCACGGGTTCTGCGATGATCCCGTCGAGCCCGGCCTCATCGAGCCGCCTCATCGCTCCGTAGAGGTTCGCGGCCGCCTCGCGGAGGTCCTGTTTGCGGGAGAGTCGCTCCACTTTGGCGAAACCCTCGCCGGAAGATTCCCAGGAAAGAAGTCCGACTGAGAAGTGTGTGTGGCGGCCGTCCCGGCTGCCTTCTTGGGGAAACAGCAGGCGGGACTTCTGCTCCACGGGCTCCGCAATCCTCATCGGTGTCCGCGGGGCATAGTGGCTGAGCAGGCCACCGGGCGCGGAGATCCCGGCCACGGCACCATGCACCGCACCGAACGGAGCCAGTTCCTCCGCAGTGACCGGTCCGCTGCGCAGGATGTGCATCCCTTCTCCGTTGACGTGGACGATCGTGGACTCGATACCGTGGGCGCACGGCCCGCCGTCGAGGACGAGGGGGATTCGCCCGCCCAGTTCCGAGAGCACGTGCTCCACGCAAGTAGGGCTGATCCGCCCGAACCGGTTTGCGCTCGGCGCGGCGACGGGTTTCCCGAAAGCGTTCAACACCTCTTGAAAAACCGGATGCGAGCTCATGCGGATCGCCACGGTGTCCTGCCCTGCCGTCACGAGGTCCGGAACAATCTCGCGGCGCGGAAGCACGAGCGTCAACGGGCCCGGCCAAAAATATTCCGCCAGCCGGCGCGCGGGCCCGGAAACAACCGCCAGCAGGTCGAGCCATTCGAGCTTCGGGATGTGAACGATCAGCGGATCGCTCAGCGGCCGGTCTTTGGCCTCGAAGATTTTTGCGCAGGCCACGGGATCGAGCGCGTCCGCCCCGAGCCCGTAAACCGTTTCGGTGGGCAGGGCCACGAGCCCACCCGAGGCCAGAACCTTGGCGGCGGCGCGGATCCCCTCCCCTGCGGCAGCGACGCGGGTTTCAACTTTCACGTTGGAAGGGTGGGTGTGTTCAATCTGAAAATGACTTCACCCCAAGTCTATCAAAGTCATGGATGCCGTGGAACACGAAATCGAGCGCGATCAAAAAGGCTCGCGTGCAATAACGGTCGTGAGAATATGCCCCGGTGCTTCCCAACATCGTTCTCATCGGCTTCATGGGCTGCGGAAAATCCTCCGTCGGCCGGCGCCTCGCGTCGCTGACCGGACACCGGTTTGTGGACACCGACGAGCTCGTGGTCCAGGCCGCAAACAAAAGCATCCCGGAGATCTTTGCGTCCGGCGGGGAGGAGAGCTTCCGGGACATCGAGGAGCGGGTGCTCGCCGATCTGGTCGGCGTGGCGGGTATCGTTCTGGCCACCGGAGGCGGCGCCGTCCTCCGCGAATCCAACCGGGCTGGCATGAAAAAAATCGGGGCGGTCGCCTGGCTGGATGCCGACCCGGACGCGCTTTTTGAGCGCGCCTCGCGCAGCCAGAGACGCCCGCTCCTCCAGACCGAAAACCCGAGAAAAACCTTCGGCGAGCTCCTTGCCTCGAGACGGTCGATCTACAGCGAGGCCGCCGATTTCCGCTTTGATTCCACCGGCCTCGACCACGACGAGGTCGCCCAGAGCATCCTCGAACAGGCGATGCGGCTGCAGGGCCGGTAATTACCGGTGGCGGAGCGGATTTTTTCGTGCAACATTCCGGCCATGAAAACCGCCGTGATTGCCGCGCTTGCATTATCCGCCAGCCTGGCGCTGGCCGAAGACAAAAAATCCATGCTGACCCCGCTCCAGGAATATGTCACCGCCCAGTGCGGGACCGAACCGCCGTTCAAAAACGAATACTGGAACAACCACCGCGACGGGATCTACGTCTCGGTCGTCTCCGGCCAGCCGCTCTTCAGCTCGAAGGACAAATTTGATTCCGGCACCGGATGGCCGAGCTTCACCCGTGCGATTGACGGTTCGGCGGTCGTGGAAAAGAAGGACGCCTCGCACGGGATGGAACGCACGGAAGTCCGCTCGTCGAAAGGGGACTCCCACCTCGGCCACCTCTTCAACGACGGCCCGGCGCCCGCCGGCACCCGTTTCTGCATCAACTCCGCAGCCCTCCGGTTCATCCCCGCGGAAGACCTCGAAAAAGAGGGCTTCCCGCAATACATGAAACTGTTCGAAAAGCCGGGAAAATAAGGCGCCTTCAGTCGCCGGACTTTTCGGCGGCAGCTAAAGCAGCCGTTCCCAGTCAGTCAACCGTTTCCGGTGATGGCTTGCAGCTTTCGGGGCCTGTGAGCCAGCTTAACCACAGACCGGAAAGCCTGTGCCACATTCTGGATCGGCGCGAGATCGTAATGTTGGGACCCTACTTCAAGAGCGCGTCGTCGAACCTCTTGGCGGTGTTCGCATAGTCCGGATACCGCTCCGTTTTTCCGCCGGAGGGTTTGAACCGCCAGTGTTTATACGACCACAGCCAGCATTCGGGAGCCTCGCGGATGCCCGGCTCAAGCACATCCCAGCATTGTTGGGCGATCTCCGCCGGCGTGGCGTCGGGCGGAAATTCCAGCGGCTTGTGGTAGATCATCCGGTAGGTGCCATCCGGCTGGGGGCGGCATTCCGACGGCACGACCCGTGCGCCGGTGTGGATGGCGAGCGCCGCGTGCATCTGGGTCACGCAGGTTTTCAGGCCGGAGAACTCGTCGATGATGACGCTCGCCTCGTCGGGGTCGAGGTTCAGGTCCACGACCGCGCAAAAATACCCGCCGCTTTTCAGGTGCTTCAGCATCCGAGCGATCGCCCGTTCCTGGGGGATGATCGTGTTTCCGGTGCACCCCCGGAGGCTGTCGAAATACCTGCCGAGAAGCGGGTTCTTGAGCTTCTGTGCCACGACGATCCCCGGGCCGTGGAAGAACGGGACGTTCTGCCCCAGCCACTCGAAATTGGAGAAATGCGTCGTGACAAAAATCGTCGGCGCGAGAGCCGCGCCTTCGACCAGGCCCTCCGTGCGAAAAGTTTTGTTCACGATTTTCCGGGTGAGATTCGGCGACCAGAAAAGCTCGAACATCGTCCTCGCGAAATTCTGGTAGGCGGATTCCGCGATGCGCTTCTTCTCGCTCCGGGTGATCGTCTCGCCGAAGGCGGCATCGAGGTTCTGCATCGAAACCCTCCGCCCCTTGGAATCCATGAGGTATGCGATCGAACCGATCGGCTTGGCAAACCACACCAGGCACCGGTGCGGAAACCACAGCACCAAATACCCCGCAACGCGAAGGCCCCAATATTCGAACCGTTGCCGGATCGTCACTCCGGCTGACGCCGCATGCTGTCCGGCCTTTTTGGAAAAGACCATTCGTAGATAGTCGGCGGAATCCCCCCGATTCGCAAATGGAAATCTCAGTCTGTTCTGCCGAGGCACATTTGTTCGGCAAAACGTGAGGTTCGGAATCGATAGCCGGGCCGCCCTATTTGAGGACGATCATTTCGGCGTCAATTCCGATGATGGTCTGGACCCATCGGTAGATGTAGCCGGGCCGGTAAACCGGCATGTAGTTCGGATAGCTGACATACGTTTGATTCCGACAGTGCTTGCCGTTGTTGACGGCGACGACAGGCCCGGGCACGGGAATCCAATCTGTGCGTGGAGGGACCTCCGTGAACCGCACCTGGTCCTTGGACTCCGCCTTTTTCAAGATCACGGCATCGGCACCATTGACCCGGGCATTGTAGATCATGCTGTCGCGCATGAATTTCCATCCGACATCGGAACAGAACGCGAGCCGACCGATGACCTTGTGGCGCTTGTCGGGAGCTTTGCTCAAGATCGGGATTGGGGTGTCTTTCGCCTTGGGCGGATAGACATCGGTAGTAACCGGAAAATAATACTGGGAGGTCGAAGAAACCGAAGCGCATCCTGAAACTCCAGCCAGCAGAACCAGTAGCAGCAGATTTGCATAAACCCGAGTCATAGATGTTATTGTAAGCGGGATGTTTATGAATCTCAAATCGACAATTCTCGCGACAGTCGGTCTGGCGGCATTTTTGGGAAACAATTTCCGCTGGCGGTGATTTCCCCCCACCGGCCTGTGGCGAGGGAGGAAGCCTCCGCGCCACAGGCCACTTCGGGTTATTCGCCGCGGAAAACAGGCGGGCGCTTTTCGTGGAAGGACTGGATCCCTTCCAGATAATCCTTGCTATCGTAAACCTCCCTGCGGATCGACTGGATGAGTTCGAAAGTCTCTGCGGAAAGCGGCAGGCCGCTCGAGAGCAGCCGGAACTGGCGTTTGAACGAGCGGATGGCGAGCGGCGAGTTCCTGCAGACCCGCGCGGCAACGGTGGCGGCGAACGATTCGATTTCCGCGGAGGAAACAAGATGGTTGAGGATCCCGAGATGAAAGCTGTCCTGAGCGTTGATCGGCTCGGCCGTGAAAAACATCTCCTTGGCCTTGTTGATGCCGAGGATGTTGATGAAGTGGATGAGCCCGGAGGGATTGTAGGGGATCCCGATCTTGGCCGGGGTCATCGCGAAGCTGGCGGTCTCGTCCCCGATCAGGATGTCGCAGGAAAACGCGAGGTCGCAGGCCCCGCCCCACACGCTCCCCTGCACGAGCGCGATGACCGCGCCGGGAAATTCCTGCATCCGCCGCAAGAGGCTCTCCAGCGGCCCGGCATAGGGCAGCGGGTCGCGCCCCGGCTTTGGAAGCTCGTTGACATCGTGGCCGGCCGACCAGACTTTCGTGTCCTTCTGCGCCCGCAGAATGACGACGATGGCGGACTGCTTTTCAAACTCCTCAAGGGCGGCAAGGATTTCGGAAACCATCACCCCGCTGAGACAATTTCGCTTGCCCGGATTCTGGAGCGTGATGGTGCCGATACCTGCCGAAAATTCCGAAGCGATCAGGGACATGGAAACGATTCAATCAGGTTGCAGAGGATTTCTGAAAGAATTTCTCTGCTCCCCAAACCCCGACGATGTCGCGGATCAGCCCCGGGCCACTGTAGATGAAGCCGGTGTAGATCTGGACGAGCGAGGCGCCGGCGTCGAGTTTTTCGCGGGCGGATTCCGCGCTCATGACTCCGCCGGATGCGATGATCGGGAGCGCGGTGTGCTGGCGCAAAATCCGGAGCACTTCCGTGGACCGGGAGCGGAGCGGGGCACCGCTGAGGCCGCCGGTTTGGTCGTGGTCGGCGGGGACCGCCGAGTGGTCGAGCGTGGTGTTCGTGGCGATGAGCCCGTCGAGTTTTTCCGCCTCTGCGAGCGAAGCCATGTCCTTCACGGCATCGTCCGAAAGGTCGGGCGCGATTTTTACGAGAAGCGGCTTTGAGGCGTCAATTTCCTTGAGCGTGCGGACGATGGCGGCGAGCGAATCCCTGTCCTGGAGCTGGCGGAGTCCGGGGGTGTTCGGCGAGCTGACATTGATGACAAAATAATCTCCGAACGGGAGGAGCTGGCGGAAGCTGGCGGCGTAGTCGGACGGCGCGTCCTCGAGTGCGGTTACTTTCGATTTTCCAATATTCATGCCGACCGGGATCCGCGGCCAGCGACCTGAGGACTTGAGCTTTGTCAGCGTTCGCGCGACAGCCTCCGCGCCCGGGTTGTTGAATCCCATGCGATTGATGAGCGCCTGCTGGGGCGGGTAGCGAAAGCAACGCGGCCTGTCGTTTCCCGGCTGCCCATGCGCGGTGATCGTGCCGGCCTCGACGAACCCGAACCCCAGCGCCTCCCAGGCGCCGAGGACCTCGGCATTTTTGTCCATCCCCGCAGCCAGCCCGACCGGGTTCGGGAAGGTGACCCCGAAAAGCCGGACCGGCTTATCTGCGGGGGAACCGAACATCGCGCGTAGGACCGGGGCGGGAGTCAGCTTCAGCCCGGTCAGCGCGAGGTGGTGGGCGGTTTCCGGTTCAAACCGGAACAGGCAGGAACGGAGGATGTCGGCGTAGAGATTCAAGGCGGTTGCATTTCTTAACCGCAGGACCTCCGGAGGGCACGGAGAAAATCGCCGTCACGCGGATCCTCGTCTGCAAGCGCC
>JBAWVC010000012.1:0-24027 GCA_037147455.1 Verrucomicrobiota bacterium
ACCATTAAGCGCTTTTCTGGGTGCGGGGGTTGGCGACCTGGTTTCTCTCCAGAGTTCCTGTTGCGTAAAATGTTAGCCGCTGTCGAAGGGGGCAGTAAGTAGTATCAGATCAAATCAAGGGATAATTCTGAAAAAGATTTGTCGAAGGGGTAGTCGAAGGTACCAGGCCTTCCCTATTGACATATTGAGGGAAGTGGATGCGGTTAATCGGGCATTTGCCAGGTTTCTCGAAGGCGAGATACCGCCCCGTTCCTCAAGCGAACCCGCGCCAGTTCAGGGACAGCCTGAAATTGGAAATCCGGCAAGCCTTGCCGGGTATGTGGGAGCCGCCAAAGCCGCCGAATTTCTGGACCTGTCCCCAAGCACGTTGCGGGACTATTCCGACAGGGGAATCATCCCGTGCTATCGGATCGGTAAGCACAGGAAATACAGTTTGGAAAAGATCCGGTAAAAGCTGGAGAAGGAGCAACGGGAGATCCGTCCCTACCATCGCAGGTTGGGGGCACCGGCTTTCCTCGATCTGCCATTTTCTTCAGGTGACATCAGGATTTCTGCGTTTTTAGATGAGGGATTTGCTCTTGAATGAGCGCTTGGATTTTCCTTTTCTCATCAGGTGAAACATCTGGTTGGGCAAGTCGGTTTTTGAGCCCTTCAAACTCACGGAGCAACTTCTGAACTTCAAGACCGTCCCATGCTTTCGTGGCTATCGAGAGGGGATCAGCCAGCGATCTCCTTAAATCGAGGCCCGAAAACGCCCGTTCCTCGGCTCCCCCGAGAGTGCTCAGGAACCGGGTCGCCGCCACCAGGTCCCCGTCCGCATACACGGCCCCCGCAATTTTATCCAACAGCTCGCCATGGGAATCGAGGCCGACAGCCGATCCCTTTTCACGCAGCCATTCACGGACATCCGAGCTGATGAGGGCCAGCCTGCAAAGCATCCCGATCCCCGCTGAGAGAGTCAGTTTTTCCGCCACGATAACCGGGGTGTCTTCCGCGCTATCCTGCTTGGGCGGGGCCTTCATGGCGGCGCGGATGGCTGCGTGCGGGAGGGCCAGCCGGGTCGCCAGGCGGCCGAGGACCGACTCGCGAAGGGCGGCGTCCTGGATCAATGCGAGCGGCGGACCCAGGCGGCGGACAAGGCGCGCCTTGCCGGCCGGATCCGAGAGTTCCCCGGACGATTCCGCCTGGTCGGTGGCGTGGTCGAAAAAATCTTTTGCGCCCGCCACCACCTCGAGGAAAGCGTCCGCGCCGCGGCTGCGGATGAGCGAGTCTGGATCCTCGCCCTTCGGGAGCTCGACCACCTTCACCGCGAGCCCCTGCCCGAGGAGCGCGGGAAGCGAGCGCGAGGCCGCCTGCTGCCCGGCATTGTCGGAGTCGAAACAAAGGAGCACGGTCTCGACAAACCGGCGCAGCAGCCTCGCCTGGTCGCCGGTAAACGCCGTGCCCTGGGGGGCGATCACGTTGCGGATGCCCGCCTCGAACGCGGAAATCAGATCGAGCTGCCCCTCGCAGACGATCGCGGCATTTTTTTCGATCAGATCGCGCTTCGTCTTGTCGAGCCCGTAGAGGACGCGACCCTTGGTGAACAGCGGCGTCTCCGGGGAGTTGACGTATTTGGCCGCTTTGGCCTCCGGGTCCAGGACCCGCCCACTGAACGCCACGACCTCGCCGTAGTCGTTGCGGATCGGGAACATCACGCGGTCCCGGAACCGGCAGTAGAGGTTTTCCGCGTCGCCTTCCTCCTTCGATGAGGCCAGGCCGCTCCGGAAGATCTCCTCCTTCGAAAACTTCCTCTCCCGCAGGAACACGAGCAAGGCATCCCAGGAGTCCGGCGCGTATCCGAGCTGCCAAGCGCGCGCAATCTCCCCGTTGATGCCGCGGGATTTGAGATAATCCCGCGCCACACCGCCAGCCTGCGATTTGAGCAGGTTCTGCTGAAACCAGCCGGCCGCCTCCGCATGGAGAGCGAGCAGGCGCGCCCGGAGCCCGCGCTGCTTGTCGTCGTCCCCTCCACCGGCCTCCTCGATGATCGGCACCCCCGCCCGCTGCGCGAGCTTCTTCACGGCCGAGGGAAAATCGATGTGCTCGTAATCCATTACAAACCGCAGCACTCCCCCACCCGCCCCGCACCCGAAGCAGTGGTAGGACTGGCGGGCGGGGTTGACGTGGAAGGACGGGGATTTTTCGCGGTGGAACGGGCAGAGCGCCCGCAGGGCGGTGCCGGCGCGCTTGAGCGGGAAATACGACCCGACGACCTCGACAATGTCATTTGCCTCGGCCACCCTCTGGATCGTCTCTTCGGATATCAGTCCCACGCGCCGAAATTACCTTGCGGCCCGGATCAGCGCGAGGGAGATTCCACTGCACCATGCGATTTCTTTTCCCGGTCATTCTCGCGATGGCGGTCCTACCGCTGCGGGCGGCGGAGCAAACGGTCAAAAAAGGGACCGTCGTCGTGCTGCCGGTCGAAGGGGCGATCTCCGAAGCGCAGTTTTTCTTCATGCGGCGGGTCTTGAAAAATGCGGAGGCCGCCGGGGCAGCGGCATTGGTCCTGGACATGGACACTCCCGGCGGGGCGCTCAAGTCCACCGAGCGGATCGTGCAGATGCTGATGAAGAGCCCGGTGCCGGTTTACACCTACGTCAACACGAACGCAGGCTCCGCGGGTGCCCTCATCGCCCTCGGAACCAAAAAAATCTTCATGGCCCCGATCAGCGCGATCGGTGCGGCGGCCCCGGTCGTGAGTTCCGGCGAGGAAATCCCCGCCACCATGAACGCCAAGATCGTTTCCTACTACTCCGGGTATTTCCGCAGCGTGGCCGAGCGCAACGGCTACCACCCCGAGCTGGTGGACGGCTTCATGAACCTCGACAAGGAGGTCAAGGTGGGAAATGAAGTCATCAATCCCAAAGGCGCGCTCCTGACGCTGAGCGCGCAGGAGGCGGTGAAGGAGGTCGGCGGCAGCCCGCTCCTCGCTTCGGGAATCGCCAAGGACATCGAAGAAGTCTGCAAAGACGCCGGCCTGGATCCGAACGCGGTCGTGAAAATCGGCCCCTCGGGCTTCGAGATCCTCGCGCAGTGGATCACGCTCCTCGCCCCCGTCCTGCTCCTCGGCGGAATCATCGGCGCCTACATCGAATTCAAGACCCCCGGAACCGTCGTGCCAGGCGTCCTCTCGGCGGTTTGTTTTCTTCTGTTTTTCACCGGCCACTACATCGCCGGACTGACCGGCCTCGAGGTCGGGGCGGTTTTTGCCCTCGGCCTGCTGCTGGTGCTCGCGGAGCTTCTGTTTTTCCCCGGCGTCGCGCTCGTCGCCGCGCTGGGCGTGGCGCTCATGATCGGCGCCCTGTTTTTTGCCATGGTGGACTTCTATCCCGCAGAGCCGCTGAATTTTTCTTTCGAGCTCGTGGCGATGCCGATCCTCAACTTGTCCCTCGCGATTGTCGCCTCGGCCATTTCGATCGCGGTCCTCGCGCGCTTCCTGCCGGATCTCCCGGTCTTCCGCCGCCTGTTCCTCTCCGCCCAATCCACCGCCGGCCCCTCGATTCCTGCTCCTGATGTCACCGAAGAATCTCCGGCGCTGTCCGTCGGAGACACGGGGACCGCCCGCTCCATCCTGCGCCCGTCGGGCAAAGCCCTCTTCGGAGGCCTGCTGGTCGATGTCATGACCCAGGGGCAGTTTGTCGAACAAGGAACCCCGGTCCGGATCCTCTCTATTTCGGGCGATGCCGTCGTGGTCGAACGCGCCTGACCCCGGGCGGGTTTCTTATCGCAAACAAGCGCGTCATCGATGACGTGAGTCCCGGCGCACACCCGGATCCGGCAATTCCTCACACGGAGCCGCCCCGCAGGTTTCCAATTCCTTCGCTCCCGGGCTCAAGCCAAAGGCGGCGGGAGTTCGGGAGCAGATTTTTTTCTTCCGAAGCGTGGGAGGAGGGAGCGAAAGATTCTGCGGGTTTCGCTGATCGGGGTTTCCTCGATGAAATAGGCGATGGCCGCTTTGCCGATCGCGTAGGTTCCCGCTCCCGCGATGAAGCCCGAGACGGCGTTCCCCCAGATCGGCACCACGCGCACGATCGCCCGGGCCCCCTCGCGAAGGACGAGCCCGGCGCCGATGTTGAATCCGAGCGCCCCGAGAAACTCCGCCACGAGCCGCGCGCTGAACGGCCGCCCGGTCGTGTGGATGATCATCCCGACCATGAGCGTCTGCAGCGTCGTCAGGATCGGCATGTCCGCCAGCGGGATCGGCTGGACCCCGATGACCCCGCAGACCGCGCTAAAGGATTTCAGGAGCGATCCGGCGATGTGCGCCTGGGCGCGGCGGGCATTGGTGAGGCGCGCGAACTCGAGCTGCGCGGGAAGCGGGAGCGCCGCGCAAACCGCTTCGACGCAGGCCGGATCGTCTGCGGAAAGAACACGCGGCACCCGCTTGGCGAGGATGTCCTCGGCGGCCAGCATCCCCTGGAGCCGGAAAGCGCTTCCCGTCGTCAGCGCGACGACAGGGCAATCAACAAGGCCGCAACGCGAGATGGAATCTTTCCAGTCCTTGTCGCGCGCACCGGCTGACTCCATAAAGAGAACCGCGTCCGGATGCTGCCGGTCCAATCCGGTCCGGACATGCTCCGGCGAAACCTCCTGCCGCGCGTCGAGGATCAGGATTTCCCCGCGCCCGGAAATACGATACGAGCGCCAGCCGTTGTCGCTGCCCCCGGTTTCGGGATCCTGCGCGCCGAGCGAAGCGAGAATTTCCCGGACCGTTCCGCCGGCATTTCCGACAAACATCAGGCGTGGTGCCCTGCGCTCGAGAAACACCTGCCGGATGGGAGTCAACTCCCGGAGGATCGGCTTTTGAAGCCCACCCGGAAGCTTCTCAATGAGTCCGGTGAGGCGGTCGTAAACCGTCAGCAGCGAGTCACGGTTCAAAGCGGGCGAAGGCGTAGAGCAGCGCGTCCGCGTGCCCGGGGTGGATTCTCTTTCCGGAACAAGTTTCCCATGCCGGAGACTTTTCACCAACAGTCCGCGCCGCGCAAGCCCCGAACTCCAGCCAGGATCTACCGGACAGCGGCCGCCGCGCTCCATGGGCCGGTTCCGCCGGCCGTGTCCCAAGCGCGGACTTTCGCGGTCAGGGCCAAGCTCAGTGGCAGGGAGCCGACCGTGCGGACCGAGGTGTCGGTGACCCGCCCGCCCGCATAAACAGTGGAGCCGCTGGAGAGGTTGACCTCGTAGGAGGCGGCGTTGGCAACAGCCGTCCAGGAAATCGTGACCCTGCCTAGGACGTCCCGGACCGCAGCAAATCATTTTTCCAACTTCCCCGGCGCTCGCGCATCCCGGGTCATTGCAAGTTGCTGGAGGTAAAATGGACCACGCTTTGCAGCCTGCCGACCCCCAAGGAGGGGCTGCTTCAGCTGCCCACGGAAAACAGATGCAGGCGCAGCCAGGAAACCTCTTCGGCGGCAGCTGAAGCAGCCGTTCCCAATGCGTCGCCGCCCGCGACCCCCAAGGAGGGCCCGCTACAGGGAATTGCGATATTCCACGATGCCGGCGCAAATCTGCTCGGCTTGTTTTTGGCGGTAGGCTGCGCGCTGGGCGAGCGCGGCGTCGTGGGGGTTGGTCAGGAACCCGCATTCGACAAGCACGGCGCGGTCTTTGGTATTGCGCAGGACACAAAACCTCGCGTTTTTTATGCCGCGGTTTGTGCCGTCGGTCGTGGTCATCAGGCGCCGTTGGATAAAGGCTGCCAGGGGGGCTTCTCCGGCCGATGCAAAATGCGTGCCGATCCCGCAGGCCTCCCTGCGCGGGGAAGCATCGTAATGGACGCTGACGAATATCGCTTCCGGATGGGCGTTGGCGATCGCGACGCGGGTGCCGAGCGGGATAAACGTGTCGTCGCTCCGGGTCAGGATGGTTTTGAAGCCCGCCTTTTGAAGTGCCCGGTTCAAGCGCAGGACGACATCGAGGGCGACGTCCTTTTCCCGGAGGAGATTTTGCGGGATGCCGCCGGCGTCGTGTCCGCCGTGTCCGGCATCGAGCACCACGGCGGAAAACCGGGTATTGTGCGTGGTCTTGTTCACCGCAGGGACGGCCTTCTTTGATTTGTGCTTGCGGCCGTGATGCTTCGTTTTTGCCTCCGCAGAAAAAACGGAAAACACCAGGACGAGAAAAATGGAAGCGGCGGTTTTCATCCTGAATTTTGCAGTTGAACCACTAAACTTCACTAAAAACCACTAAGGGACAGAGTGCTGCAGACCAACAGGCCATTTGCCTGCAGGATGAATGGCGGAGACAAGTCACTGTTCTTCTTCATGTTTTAGTAGTTTTCAGCGGCCATTAGTGGTTCACATGTTTCGGTCGGCCTTGGCGAGTTTCGCGGCGAGCTCGCTCTTTTTGAACGGCTTCGTGAGATAGTCATCCATGCCGGCGGCGAGGCATCGCTCGATGTCTTCGCGCAGGACATTTCCGGTCATCGCGATGATCGGGACATGCCCGCCACCCGCCTCGATCTCCCGGATTTTCGCTGCGGCCTGAAGCCCGTTAATGACCGGCATCGACATGTCCATGAGGATCGCCGAAAATTTCCCCGGCGCAAATGATTTGACCGCCTCCTGGCCGTTGAACGCAAACACGGCGCGGTATCCCAGCGCCTCCAGCATTTCCCCGGCGAGCTCGCTCGAGATGAGCTCGTCCTCGACAACGAGCACCGTGCCGGCATCGGGCCGCGGATCCGGGCTTCCCTCAGCGCAGGATTTTTTCACGGGTTCCGGCGTCTCGAAAGAACCACCCTCGACCGGGAGCCGGAACGTGAAGCTGCTGCCTTTTGCGGGGAGGGAGACGACGGTGATCCTGCCGCCCATGGCTTCGGCGAGACGCTGCGAGATCGCGAGCCCGAGGCCGGTGCCGCCGAACCTCCGGTTGATTGTGGAATCCGCCTGACTGAATGGCTTGAAGAGAACTTTGAGCGTTTCCGGGGACATCCCGATCCCGGTGTCTTCGACGGAAAAATCCAGAAACGGTCGGCCTGCGGCGGAAGCGGGGGCGACGCGAAGCGTCACGGATCCGCTCTCCGTGAATTTGACGGAATTGCCGAGGAGGTTGAGGAGGATCTGCAGGATCCGGCGCTCGTCGCCGACGATCCGCCCCGGCACGCCGGGTTTCGTTTCACAACGTAGCTCGATCCCTTTCTCCGAAGCGGCATTTTGCGTGACCCCGACCGCCGATCCGACTAGGTCGGCGACCAGGAACGAAGACTCCGCGATCAAAAGCGCCCCGTTTTCCATGCTGGAAAAATCGAGGATGTCATTGACGACGGAGAGAAGGTGTTTCCCGCTGGAAGTGATCGCCCGGGAATAGGTCTTCTGCTTCCCGTCGAGCGGGGAATCGGCCAGGAGCTCCGCGAATCCCAGCACCCCGTTGAGCGGGGTTCGCAGCTCGTGGCTCATCACCGCGAGGAATTCGCTCTTGGCTTTGACCGCGGCCTGCGCGTCCAGGAGAGCTTCCTGCAGCCTGCCCTCAATGGCTTTTCTGTAGGTGATATCTTCCTTGATCGCGATAAAATGGACAGTTTCTCCCGCGTCGTTCTGGACCGGGGAGATCGTCGCCGACTCCCAGTAGAGCGAGCCGTCCTTGCGCCTGTTTTGGAACTGGCCCCGCCAGACTTTCCCCGCCAGAATCGTGGCCCACAGATCGCGGTAAAACTCCGCGCCTTGCTCGCCGGATTTGAGGATCCGCGGGGTTTTGCCGACCACCTCCGCCGAGGTGTAGCCCGTGGTTTTTTCGAAAGCGGGGTTCACGTATTCGATTTTTCCCGCAGGGTCGGTGATGATGATGGGGTTGCCGCTCTGCTCGACGGCAAACCGGAAATTCCGCAGCTCCTCCTCCGTCCGCTTATGCTCCTGGAGCAAAATCCATTCGCGCAGCGCGCGCCGCACGGAGCGCGGCATGTTCGCGAACGCCTCCGGCGACTTGACCACATAGTCGATGGCCCCGGCCTTCATCGCCGCCACCGCCACCTCCTCGCTTCCCATGCTGGTCATCACCAGCACCGGGAAAGGGTGTTTTTTTGAGAGCAGGATCAGGGACTCGCGGGTGTTTCCGTCCGGCAAATTGAGATCCATGAGAACGATGTCCGGCGGGCGGGCGGCCACCTCCTCGCAGTAGGCCCGCAGGGAGGAGGCCTCCCGGATTTCCATCTGCGGTTCGGCGGAGGCGAACGCGCGGCGGATGGCTTCGACGTGGGCTGGCTCGTCTTCGAGGATGAGGAGGGAAAGGGGCGTGGTGCTCATGCAGTGGATTTTATTTACGCGGAATCCAAAAGGTCCAACAACTTCTGGTAGTTGTAGCGTTTGACCAGGACGGACAACACCAGAGAAAGGTTATTGCGCCCCCCGGGTCAATCACATTGCCCAAAGTTTTTGTTTGTGCCATGAATGGCCCCGGATGTTGAAATGGCTTGGCAGGCAGACGATTCAGATGGTTTCCGGACTCGGCGATTTCGCCCTGTTTACGGGAATCTCATTCCGTTCCGCAGTCGGATCCAGAAGGCTGGCGCGGCGGATCGCCCGGGCGGTGTATGAGCAGGGCGCGTGCTGCTTGCCCGTGATCCTGATCGTGGGGATGTTTACCGGCCTGGTGCTCGGGTTGCAGGGCTACTACGTGCTCAGCAAATTCGGTTCGGACGGATTGCTGGGGACGCTGGTTTCTCTCAGCCTGGTGCGGGAAATGGCGCCTGTGCTGGCGGCGCTGATGATCGTCGGGCAGGCGGGGTCCGCGCTCGCGGCCGAGCTCGGAATCCAGCGCAACTCGGAGCAGATCGTGGCGCTCGAGACGATGGGGGTGAGCAGCCACGGCTACCTGGTGGCCCCGCGCCTGATCGCGGCCCTCGTGGTTTTTCCGCTTCAGACCGCGCTTTTCGTCGCCGTGGGCTTGTGGGGCGGCAGCCTGTCGGGATCGCTGCTGCTCGGCGTCGAGTCGGGAGTCTATTGGTCGGCGGTCGAGCGGGCCGTGGAATCGCCGGACGTGAGAGAGTGCTTCATCAAAGCGGCCACCTTCGGGCTTTTGACCATGAGCATCTGCGCCTACTACGGCTTCAACGCGGATCGCTGCCGCTCGGCCTCGGGAGCCCAGGCCGTCAGCGCGTCCACCACCCGGGCGGTGGTGCTGTCGAGCATCATCGTCCTGGCGGCCGACTACGTCATCACTTCCTTTCTGGTCTGACCATGGACGCTTCCCGACAAGATCTGCTGCTCCACGTCGAAAACCTGCACAAGAGCTTCGGCGACCACGTTGTTCTGGCAGGCGTCGAACTCGCCATCCGCCGCGGCAGCGTCTTTTCGGTCGTCGGCCCCAGCGGAGCCGGGAAGTCCGTATTCCTCAAATGCCTGGCGGACGTCCTGCAGCCGGATGCGGGGGAGATCCGGTTTGACGGCCGCCCCCTGCGCTCCAACGATCCGGCCGGGCGCCGGGAGTTCCGGAGGCGGTGCAGTTTCCTCTTTCAAAGCAACGCGCTCTTCGATTCATTGACGGCCTTGGAAAATGTGGCGCTTCCTCTTGAACAAACGACAAACCTCACCGATCATGAAATCCGCGACCGCAGCCTCGAAGCCTTGCGGCAGCTGGAAATCGACACCCATGCACACCACTACCCCGGCCAGCTCTCAGGCGGGACGCAAAAGCGTCTCGCGCTTGCCCGCGCGATCGTCACGCGCCCGGAGCTCGTCTTCTTCGATGAGCCGACCGCCGGCCTCGACCCGCTCCGCCGGAACGCCGTGTTTTCCATGATCGCCCAATACCAGAGGCAGTTCGGCTTCTCCGCGCTCGTGGTGACCCACGATGTGGCCGAGGCGCTGATCTCCAGCGACCGGGTCGCCCTCCTCGACCACGGGCGGATCTGCTTCGAGGGCACCCCCTCGGAATTTTCCGCCTCAACCCACCCCGTGGTGCGCGGGTTCCGCGACAGCACCGAAGCCCTCGGCATCTCGCTGGCCGCGATCCGCCGCGGGGAACACATCCCATCCGACGACACATGAAAAAAGGGACGCTCGAGCTTTTTGTAGGGATCTTCGTGCTGCTGGGAATCGCGGCGGTCGCCTACCTGACGATGAAACTCGGCACGGGCTCGCAGATCGGCAGCGACACGTATCTCGTCGAGGCCCGATTCGCCAACGCCGGCGGACTGCACGGCGGCTGCACCGTTCAGACGGCGGGCGTGACCGTCGGGCGCGTGGAGCGGATCCGGCTGGACCCATCGGATTTCAGCGCGATCGCCACGCTCCGGCTCCAGTCCGCGCTCCGTCTGCCGACAGATTCCATGGCCTCGATCAAGACCACCGGGCTGATCGGCGACAAGTATGTGTCGGTTTCTCCCGGGGCGGATGAGGTTTTTTTGAAGCCCGGAACAAGAATCACGATGACGGAATCGGCGGTCGATCTTGAATCCTTGATTGGCAAGATGGCTTTTGGCAGTGTGGACAAGGAATCCGACAAAAAGCCCGCACCATGAACCCGCGCCTACTCCTTCTCGTCCCGTTGCTCCTGCTGCACGGGACGGCCTTCGCCGCATCGACCGCCGAGGCGGAAAAGCGCCTGCAGGGTGCGGTGAACGAGGTTCTCGCCGCCGCCGATGCCGCGCCGAGCATCAGCGCGCTAGCTGAAAGCCTGGATCCTATTTTGCATAAGCACCTGAGCTTTGATGCCATGACCCGCCGGGCCGTTGGCCCGGGATGGCGGCAGTTCACGGAGGACCAGAAAAAGAATGCGACCCGGCTCTTCGCGACATTGATCCTCCGCACCTACAGCAGCAAGTTCTCCCCCGGCGAGCGCGCGGTCATCAAATTCCTCCCCGCGACGTCTCCGGAGCCCGGCCGTTTCGAAGTGCCCACCACCCTGCTGTATGAGGGGAGCCACTACAATGTGACCTACCGCCTGGAGGAGGCCGAGGGCTGGCGGGTCACCGATGTGGTGATCGAAGGGGTAAGCCTGGTCGCAAACTACAGAAGCCAGTTCGATGCGGAATACAAAAAAGGTGGCGCGAACGCGGTCGTTGGTGCCTTATCCCATTCAGTGAACCATCCCAAATGAAACCTCCAATCCTTCCCCTTCTGCTTGTCGTGGCAGCGGCCCCGTTCCTGACCAGTTGCAGCGCCCCCGGCAGGAAGCCGCCGGCAGCCCCCGCCGCAGTCAAGGGCGGCGACGGCAAATCCGTGAAAGCGGTGGAAAGCGACCTGAACGAATACAGCGCCGTATCGGTCGCCGACCCGCTGGAGCCGCTCAACCGGGCGACGTTCTGGTTCAACCACGGGCTTTACATGGTCGTCCTCCGCCCGATTACCAAGGGCTATGATAAAGCGATCCCCAAGCCGGTGCGCACCGGGATTCACAACGTCTTCGAGAACGTGCGGTTCCCGGTCCGGTTCGTGAACCACACGTTGCAGGGGAACTTCAAGCGCGCGGGGCTGGAGACAGGGAGATTTTTCGTGAACAGCATCGCCGGCGTCGGAGGCATCGGTCGGCCGTCCGACCACATCGCGGCCCTGGCCAACCTGCCCGAGGCGGACACCGGCCAGACGTTCGCCAAATGGGGGATCGGCCACGGCATTTACATCGTTCTGCCGTTGCTCGGGCCGAGCAGCCTGCGCGAAACGGTCGGCTTCGCCGGCGACTACGCTTTGAACCCCGTGAACTGGATCAGCTTCGTGTATGGCGGCTACGCCTGGACCATCGCGATCCCCTCCACCAACAGCCTGCGCGTCACCCACGAGCAGCTCGGCGTCTATGATTCGGCGACGAAAAGCGCCCTGGACAAGTATCTCGCGATCCGCAGCTCCTACATCCAATACCGCCAGGAAATCGCCAAGAAGTAGCCGCCGGAAACCGCGCGCTCCTTGGCTGAAAACGGCCCGTCTGACTGGGATCGGCTGCTTCAGCTGCCGCCGAGAAATAATCCCCCCGGCTCCGCTGGGCTTTTGCTGTTTCTTGGGGCACACCAAAAAACGGCGATTGAGAAATTCTTTCAGAATTCCTCTACGGAGAGAAAGAAGAGGCGGCCGGCCGGGCGTAGCGGAATTCTGAAAGAATTTCGTGCTGGGGCAAACGACGCACTCCGCGCGGGAGAGAAGAAGAAATTCTTTCAGAATGGAAAGCCCGGCCTCGGACGCTTTGCGTCCTGCGTTGCTACCTCTACAGGAAACGCCGTTTTTTTTGGCTAAAGCAGCCCCTCTCAGTTACTCCGCCGCTACTCCTTGGGCGCGGCGCCGGTATGGCATTCCGCACAGGAGAAATCGGAATACTCCGAGTCGACGTGTATGAACTCGTAGCCCTTGGCGTTGAGTTTGTTCATCTCCTCGTCGTTGCCCTGCGCCAGGATCAGGTGGCACGAGTTGCAGTTGTTTCCCTGGATCGAGGATTTGCCGTCAACCGTCTTGTGCTTGCCGTCGTGGCAGCGGAAACACCCCTCCCAAATCTTGTGGCCGATGTGGTCCGGATACGCCCGCCAGTCGGCTTTCATCTCGGGGAAAAAGTTCGCGTTGTAGATGGATTTCGTCTCGGCGATCACGTCAGCCACCTTGGGGTTGTCGGGGAAGTCCGCGCGCAGGGAGGATTCGATTTTCTGCATCGCTTCCTCGCGGGTCGCGTAGGGTGCCGCCAGCGCCGCCACCATTTTCTGCTTCACCCAAGGGATCGACCGGTCAACGCGCCCGCTCGCGATGGAAAGATCAACGGCGTCGTTCGGCGGGTGGAACTTGTGCGAAGGCCGGTTGTGGCAATCGATGCAGTCCATCGTATGCACCGGAAACTTCGACAGGTCGCCTTTGAAATCCGGGTTGCGGTATTCGGTGACCTTCCCGTCCGCGGACGTTTGCCGGACCCACGGGATGTCGAGCTGCATGTCGTCCGTCGTGATAAACTCGACTTTGTTCGATGTGCTGACGTGCCAGTGGATGCCGTCCGGCGGGCCGTGAAGCGGGTTGTTGCCCCCGACTTTCAGGAGGAGTCTCACAGAGAACGGCGTGTTCTTTTCGTCGGACAAGTAATGGCGATACATGCGCTCGAACCCTCCGGTGAACTTCTCCGGCCAGTGGCATTTCTCACAGGTCTCGCGCGCTGGCCGCAGCTTCGTGGAATCCACCCGGATCGGCCGTGGGAAGTCACCCATGGCCACGTGATACAGCTGGCGCATGCCGCTGATCTTGGTCTTCAGGTAGGCGCTCGCGCCGCTCCCCACATGGCAAGCCACGCAGTCCACCCGCGCATGCGCGGAATGCTGGGAGGTGACAAACTGCGGGTCCATCGGAACGTGGCACGCCCGCCCGCAGAACTGGACCGACTCGGTGTATTGGTAGGTCTGGTAGCTGCCCAGCGCGGTCATGAACAAGAAGACCACGCTTCCTACGATGAAAACCCATAGTATCTTCCGGTCGCGGGGGCGGGAGAGGTCGATGGTCAGGGCCACCGGAGGCGCATCCGGCTTGACCCTGCGTTCCTGGCGGCGATGCAGCCAGAATCCCAGAACAATCAGAGCGATACCGAGAAACAGGAAACCCGGCGCCACCATATAGGCAAGAATGCCCATATAGGGGTTCCCGTGCTCTGAAAGCATGTCCAGAGCAAAAAGCAGCAGGAACGCAAAAAAGCTGCCAACGGCAATGACCGCACCCGCAAGACTGACCCAGTTGCGGATGAGTTTGCGCAATAGCAACCGGTTTCCGAGTTCGTTACTCATTGTTCATTAAGCCGGGGCCCGCCCCCGGCCTCTCGCCCATGTTTTGCTGAGAACCGGGCGCCCTTTAGCTCTTGAAAGAGCGGACATAGGCGACCAGCGCCTTGATTTCGTCGGCGGTCAGCTTGTCCTTGAACCCCTTCATCTTGTCCTTGCCGTCGGTGATGACGGCGATGGCCTGAGCATCGGTGAACTTGGCCTGCACCGCAGCGTCGCGGTAGTTCCCGACATTGTTTTTCTTGCCCATCACGGTGCTGCCGCTGCCGTCTTTCGCATGGCAAGAGGCGCACATTTTGGACCAGTTTTCCGCGGCGTCGGCGGCGGAGGCGATACCGGCGGCGCATGCGAGCGATCCGGCAATGAGGAGTGCTGTGGTTGTTGTTTTCATGGTTTTTGGTTTTGGTTTTTGGTTTTGAAAAGTGTGGGCTGGGAAGCTGGTTTCTTATGGCATATGCGGCGGCTTAGTGACAACAACATTCGGCGTTATGGCGCGGTTAGAACCGCACCTGCAGGTTGGTGGAGATCACTTGCCCGAGGAAGTTGTTGTTTCCGCCGGACAGTTGGTCCTGGTAGGAATCCAGGTAGTATTTCACGGACAGGCTGACATTCTTCGAGATCCGGCGGTTGAGGCTCGCCGAGAACGAATATTCCGTTCCGCCGGCACCGTAGGGCACGCCATACTGGCCATTGTTGACGTAATTGTTCGCGTTGTAGAACGAGAAGTCGCCGCGCAGTTCGGTCTTCGGATCGATGGAGAAACCAAAGCCCGCGCCTGCGGTCCAGTAGTTGTTGTTCGAGTTTGTGAAGGCGGGCGTTTGCAGCGAGGCGGGCGAGGAAATCGTGTTCAGCACATAGGAGAGGCTCCCCTGGAAATAGAGCCGGTCGAACGGCTGCCAGGTGATGCTCTCGGTGAGCATGTTGTTCGTCAGCAGGCTGCTCCCCCCGTAAGGGAGCATGAACATGTCGCCGTTGGGTATTCCGCCATCGGCCTGCCACTGGGAATCAATAACAGTGCGCTGGAAGTCATACCGGCTCACCAGCGAGAGCGTTGAGAGCGGCTGCCAGGTGATGCGGAAGTTGACGTCGTTCGTGGTCCACTTCTGCGCGAGCAGCCTTTGGTTCCCCCGCACGGGATCATCCGTGTTGATGTTCTGATCGAAGTCCTGAAGCTCGAGGTAGTATTGGATCGCGGCGTTCAGCCCCGGCAGCGGATACCAGTTCGCCCCGACGGCATATTTTTGCGTGGTGTTCTGGTTGTTGGCGCTGAAGTTCATCTTGTTGGCGGTATTCTTGACCGTGTTGTTGAGGACGTAGCTTCCGGAGGGGGTGACGTCCCCGCGGCTTTCATACTGCTGGTCCCAGTCGCACTGGGCATACAGCACCAGGCTCTTGATCCCGGTGTAGCGGATTTGGAGGCTCTCCGAGATGTCGGTGAGGTAGACGTGGCTGGCGACCAGGGTGGGAGCCGACGCTGTTCCGGCAGGAAGAGTGACTTCCTGTCGCGTCACCCCTGCCGTCGAAGTATTGACCACCCCGACGGTTTGGGTGACCTCAGTGAGGTAGGTGCTCGTGCTGTTGGTGTTCGCGCACTCGACGCGGAACGACGGGGAGATCGTCAGGGAATCGATGGGCATCCACATGAAGTTGAGGATCCCGGCAGTCGCGGCCGTGCTCGATCCGCCGCCGAGGTTGATATACGAGCCCGATCTATTGGCATACTGCACGTTGTTATAGTAGGGGGAGTAGGAGCTGGCGTAGGAAGGCCCGGCGATCCGGCTGCCTCCGATGTCGCTGGATGACGTCGCATAGGAGAACCCTGTGGTCATCCACAGCTTGTCTCCAAACCGCGTGACCGTGGAAATATGGCCGTCGTAGAGGGCGAGGGACACCTGCTGGGTGTTGGTCATGAGCCATTGGTTCGCCTGCCCGGGCGCGTTTTTCAAAGGGATGGTCCCGGCAGGTGCCGGGTAGTTCACGTTGGGCACCGAGTAGTTGGCGAAGTTGAGCTGGTTGTCGGTCCTGTCAAACTCGTAGCGCATTCCCAGGTTCACATCTGTGTTGCCGACCTTGTCGGGCTTGCCGATGAGGTATTTGGCGTCGAACGTGAAAATGTCGCGGGATTCGTTGATGCCGAGGAACGAAGGGAGGATCTTGCGAACGTTAGAATTGTTCGGCGTGGCGACGATCCCGGTCTGGTTGGTTCCGCCCCAGCTCGTCGAATCCTTCTCTCCGTTCCGGAACGCGTGCTCGTAGCGCAGCGTTAGCTCCGGCACGTTCGGCACCCGGAGGCCGAGTTCCACCCAGATGCTGCCGCGGTAGAGCGTGTATTGCGGCCCGCCGAAGAACAGCGAACCGGCCGGCAGGTGGGTGTCCGGGAGGTAGCCGCCATTGCCGTTGGAATACGTGGCGAACTCCGTGAAGCCGCCGCTGATGTAGCCGACATCCGGCACCGACAGCATGAGCTTCACCTTGTAGTCGCTGTTCGCGAAGATCGCGCGGGCATCGACCGAGAAGAGCGCCTTGCCCAGGCTCTGCTCCAGGTGCATGTCATCGATCCCGCCGAAGATCGGGCCGTTCAGGGTCGGGTTCTGCCTGTTGAACTCGGCCATGTTGCCACTGGGGATGATCCCGCCGAGGGTGAAGTTGATCCAATTGCTGTAGATCGGCTCCTCCGCGGGAGCTTGGACGGCAGCCCTGGACTCACCGGCCTGCTGGGAATGACCGTTCATTAATCCGGCGCAGAGAACAATGGCACCGAGACAACCAACGCGGTTTGTTGTGAAGCGAATTATGTTTTTCATGTGAGTGATAAAAGGAGCTGAGATAAAATTAATATCTGAGGTGCGAGTTGACCTGCGACCCGTGGACGGCTTCGTGGCAACCGCCGGACCAGCAGGTGCCCTGAGACACCATGTTAGCGTGGTTGTTGTCACCAATATTGAGTTGTCCCGGGACCTGCTTTACCCCTGTCACGTTCTGCTGCTGGAAGTGGCACTTCAGGCAGAGGATCTGGTTGCGTGCGACCAGCTGCTTCTGGTTCACGGAGCCGTGCGGGTCATGGCAGGTCGTGCATCCTTCGCGAACCGCCTCGTGCTGGAAGACAAACGGTCCCCTCTGGGCCTGGTGGCACTGGAAGCAGACCTCGTTTTTTCCCATGATGTTGGTGGTGCCGCCGCCTTTGAATACCGACCCTTTGTGGGGGTTGTGGCAGTCGCTGCAGTTCACTCGGCCTTCCGGCACCGGGTGGCGGTAGGGCAGGTTGAACTTTGCGCGGATCTCCAGGTGGCACTGGAAGCAGGCTTCAGGGCTCTTGCCGGGATTGACGATCGTCTTCGCCCCGCCGCCGGAGCTGACGTGCAGGCTGCCCGGACCGTGGCAGGACTCGCAACCCGCGTTTTCCGCGTTCTTGCCTTTCGCCATCAGGCGCGAGTGCCCGGCGGTCTTGAAGTCACGGACCATCGCCTCGTGGCAGTCGGCGCAGGCCTTGGTGCCCACGAACGTCGCGCCCGGGATGCTCGGCGGAGCCATGATCGGCTGGTTCAGCGTGCCGCAGGAGATCAGGGCCAGGGTCAACGCGACCACGCCGCCGGTGATCCCCACAGCCTTGGCCCGACGGCCTTGCAAACATCGGCTGAGGAATTGGCCCAATTTGAGAAATGTGTGTTTGTTCATCGGTTTGTTTGTTTTTTGAATGGCTTGAGCTGCTCTGTGGTTATGGAACCGGCGCTATGCCGTCTGCTTCACCCCGCAAATTCCGAGGCTCACCCCTTTGGCGCGAAAGGCAACGAAATTTTGGTCCATGTTGGTTTGCACGGGTGCGGTGTGAGGGTGGTTAAGATTTTCTAATCTGCTATCGCGGCGTGGTTCATAGCAGAGTGAATATGCGTCAGACTACTTGCTGGTTGGCATTTCCTTCTTGCCCGTTGCCCGGAACGGAACATTCAGCAATGAGGAATAAAGAATTTTTTCTCGCCTCGCAGGGTCACGCAGAGGCTCTGATTTCCTTGGTTGTCTGGATTTTTTTGGGGTTTCCGCAGAGGAGTGCCAGGAAAAATATTTCTCTGCACCTTCTTTTTGCAAAACTGTGACTTTTAACGTTCCAGCCCGGAAAACGCAAAACCCGGTCGGCCATGGTGGGCCGACCGGGTTGCGTGTTGATTTTGACTGCTGTTCTCTACCTCAAAACTGCACTCGGGTAGGTTGCCTTGAACGTAGCCGCCGGGTTACCGGTCCAATTCGTGTTCAGGTCCGTCCAAGTGGTCTGGAGCAGGCGGATGGTGAACTGGGTGTTGTGGATACCACGGCTGCCATCGCGATTGATCAGCATCCAGTTCCAAGCCGCCTTCAGCTGCGCGGTTTTGATCGGATCGGTCGCCGCGATGCCGGTCGAAGAGAACCCGGCGAAGGCACCCGCCGCATTCTTGGTGGAGGCAATGCCTGTGGTGTTGATCAGGAGCCGGACCTTGTCGAGCAGACCCTGAGTTTCAGTCTGGACGCCCTCGTCGACGCCATTGCCATCGTAATCTCTGGCGGTGATGATGCCCGTGAAGTCGAACGTGTTCACCAGGCCCACGCCTCTCCTGTCCTTGTGGCACTGGTTGCAGGCAGCGACGTTCTGAACTTCTCTGGTCACATTGCCTGTCGTATACTCGTTAGCAACACTGAACGTGTGATCTCCGAGCAGATTGCGCAGATCTTTGTAGAGCGCGTGGGTAACGGGAGTATAGGTTCCATTGATTGACACATAATCCAGCGCTTTGCCTCTGCTGTCCGCATCGCGCAGCTGATACATATGGCAGTCTTGGCAACTGGTTTTAGACGTATGAGCCGAGTTCCCCATCGTAATGGTGCCATTCGACCCGGTGTAGGCCGTCGCGCCATTTCCACTGAACACCTCGGCCACGGGGCTTTCGTGCGGGCCGGAGATGGCACCGCTGCGGGTCTTCGTGTATTGCTTGGAGCCACTTGCGGATTGCTCGGCCAGGCGCCGGGAGTTATGGCAGATCATGCAGGTCCCCGAGTTGCCGACGTTGGTCAGCGTGACGGTGCCGGGGTTGGCCAGGTCACCAATCACGACGGTATCGGCGATACGCAGCTGGTGACGCGAATCATCCCCGAAATTGTCGTGCGGATCATGGCAGGTTTGGCAGGTCAGCGGCCCGACTCCCAGATTTGCGGCGGGGACATTGACCTTGCCGACGTTAATTTGCGCGGTGGCCGCATCGGTCCCCGCCTCGATCAAGCCATTAACCTGCTTCGCAACGTATGTGAACCCATTGGCCGCGTGGCAGCGTGCGCAACCGGCATTCGTCCCCTCGGCTTTGCTGACCTCATTGAAACCGTCGGAGTGAGGGCCATTCTCCCACTGCGCGACGCGGTTATAACTGGTCCCATCCTGGTGGCAGCTGGCACAGACCTGAACATCCATGCTCTTCGATGGCGCGCCGCCGGCTGTTACCGTTCCATTGCCAGTCGAAGTCTGGTGGACACCGGGGCCGTGGCAACTTTCGCACTGAATGCCGGAGAGTTGTTGCAACCGCGCAGGCATTGCATCGAAGTTGCCCACTTTCATCTTGGCCGGAAGCTTCCAACCGAGTTCGTTCGCCACGGCCTTGAAATTCCGGTTATTGACAGCCGAGGTCGACTGGCTGAATCCGAGGGCATGACATTGGAGGCAGGTCTCGTTGTAGGCACTCGATCCCCCGTCGATAGCCCACTGCGCCATAGTCGCATGCCCGGTTTCAGACCACGGGCTCCACACGTCCTTGTTACCGTATTGATTGTCCGCCCCGTGACAGCTGTAGCAGGAATCCGCGCCAGCAGACGAATGCTTTGCGGCCGCGTTTGTAATGGTAATGGTGCTGTTGCTGGTTCTGTTGTCAGTGAGTGTATAATTGCCCACGACATCGGGCCTCAATTGCGCGAGTCCATCTGACGTATGTGTCAGATTTGCCGAGGAGCCGGCCGGTTTCGACGTCAATGTCCAGTTGCCGCCCACATAGCAGGAGTTGACACCGATCGGAATTCTCGATGTGCCCGGAGACTGAGCGGCACACGAAACGGTGAATGTGCCGGTGGTCGTTCTTCTATTTCCGGTCACCTTGACCTCATAGACATACGTGCTGTCCGCAACCATTTCGTTATCAAAACCAATGAGGCCGGGCTGTCCAGTCGTGTCCACGAGTTCCTTTAACCCGGTCGTTAATGTCACGACCTTCCCCGTCGTGGAACTCAGAACACCTCCGGGAGTCAACTTACCGAGGGAATTCGCTTTTTGCGTCCATGTGTAGATCGGACTGGTGCCCAGGCCTGCGGTGGAAATGCCTGAAGCATCCAGCGTTACGCTGTTGCCAAAACCGACATCATAGAAGTTAGCCGGCGGAGCGATCACCACCGTGATGGGCTTGATTGACATGCTCACCCTGTTCACGCCGATGGGGTCAGTGAACTGGACCGACAACGAGAGCTTCACGGTGCCGATAAAATCCGAGGGAATTTTACCGATCAAACTGGAAATCGGCGTGGTTCCCTTGAGCAACTTTGTGGTAAGATTCGCAGGGGCGGCGGGGGTCCACTTCACACCCGCAGTTTGCGATGCTACAGTGAGCCCATACTTGACGACAGCCGTCCCGGCCTTCCTTGTCTGGAGGGCGTATTGATAATACAGGTTGCCGCCCGGGTAGGCCGAATTACCCGGGAAGATTGTTCCAGCGAGTTGCGCCAACGGAGGAGTCTGAATCCCGGTATATGTCCCGGGAGGTGTCCCGCCTCCACCTCCAGTTCCACTGTGGGTGCTTGCCCACGTTCTCCCGTCATCGTGACATGATGCGCAGTCCCACTCGGGCCCGTAGCTAGAGCGCGCGAAGATATTCGCAGGTAATCCAAAGACCGCTGCGCCGAGCAGCAAAAGACCGTAGTTCAGTATGTTTTTCATGGTGAGATTGCTATTTTCTTGGTTGAAGTATCAACGCTTTGGTTTCCGATGCGTTGGTTATTGGTTTGAAATTAGCACGACTTCTACAAGCCCGCTACTTGCTGGTTGGCATTTGCTTCTTGTCTATTGCCACGTCCGGATCGCCCCTGTTTTAAATCAGCCTAACTTTTATCAATCGCATCCAGATTTAATAAATCAATTGAATATAAATTACCGATACGCCTCTATTGCTGACTATGATCGATGATTATTTCTGGAATGTGGTTTACCGCGGGAAACAATCGTGCGAAAAATGGAATATCTGGACACTCCCTTCGCTTGCCCTTTACATTCCGGATTCCCTATGAAAATTCATCGAGCCCAATTGTGCACCGCCCTGCTTTTTGCAGGCGCTTTTCTTGTCGGCTGCAAGGACAAAGACGCCGTCAAATTTTATCGTGTTTCCAAGGGGGAGACGGAATCCCCTGCTCCACAAGCTTCCGAGACCGGGAGCGGCGGCATGGGATCCCTGCCGCCCATGGGGGGGCCTGCGGTCCCCGGCGCACCCTCCGCACAACCTTCGCAAGTCACTGGAACCCCTCCCGCAAACTGGGAGGCGCAGCCGCTCTCCTCGATGCGGCAGGCGAGCTATCTCGTCAAAGGGGACAACGGGGCGGTCGCGGACATTTCGCTCGTGGCCCTCGGGGGAGCGGCGGGCGGAGTCCTCGATAACGTCAACCGCTGGCTGACCCAGCTCGGCCGGCCTGCGGTCACTGGGGAGGAGCTCGCCCAAAAGGCGCAGCACGTAGCCGCGCCGCTCGGCGATGTCACAGTGGTCGATCTCCAGGGGCTGCCGGAGAGTGCGGACCCGGCAAAGGACGGGCGGATCATCGCGGGCATTGCCACCACCGATGGCCAGTCGTGGTTTTTCAAAATGCGTGGGAATGCGGCGCTCGCCGGTTCGCAGAAAGAGGGGTTCATCCAGTGGATCGGGACCGTGAAGGTCGGCCCTGGCGGAGGCGGCGCGGAACCGGCCATTCCGGCAGATCATCCCGCCATTCCAGCAGACCATCCTGCCATCCCGGCAGACCGTCCCGCCATCCCGTCAGACCACCCTGCCATTCCCTCCGCCCCGGCGGCTCCGGACGCCATGTCGGCTCCCGCCGCCGGGCCAGAGAAAGAGCAGATCAAATGGGAGGTCCCGGCCAACTGGAAGCCCGCAGCCCCGAAAGCCATGCGCTACGCAGGCTTTGCGGTCGCCGGGCAGAACGGCGAAACCGCTGATATTTCGGTGAGCGTCTTCGGCGGCGACGGCGGGGGCGAGCTCGGGAATGTGAACCGCTGGCGCTCGCAGATCGGCCTCGGGGAGGTCGATGCCGGCGGGCTGAAACCGCTGGTCGTCCCGGTGGCGGGCAAAGACAGCCAGATCCTCACGGTGGACATGGTGGGCCCGAAAGGCCGCATCCTGGCGGGGTGGGCGAAGATCGGCGCGAGGACATGGTTCTTCAAGCTGGCCGCCCCCGACGCGCTCGCCGGCAGCGAAAAGGCCGCGTTTGCAAAGTTCCTCGGATCGGTCCAGTTTCAGCCCTGATCGAAATGTTGCACCGTGTTTTTGATGTCATCTCGTCGCTGAAGCTCACCGTTGTCTGCCTCTCGCTGGCGATCGTGCTGGTCTTCGCCGGCACGATGGCGCAGGTGAATTTCGGCATCCACGAAGTCCAGCACCGCTATTTTCAAAGCCTGCTCGTCTGGTGGCCGCCGGCCTCGCAGGGGCTGAAGATCCCAGTGTTCCCGGGAGGGCATCTCATCGGCGCCGTGCTCCTGGTGAACCTGATCGCGGCCCACCTGCGCCGGTTCCGGTGGACTTGGAGGACGTTCGGCATCCACCTTACGCACCTCGGACTGATCATCATCCTGGCGGGCGGGCTGTTCACCGATCTGCTCTCCGTCGAGAGCTTCATGCGGCTGGCCCCGGGCGAAACAAAAAACTATTCCGAGGACCCGCGGGCGATGGAATTGGCAGTGATCGACGAGTCTGACAAGGAGCAGGACCAGGTCACAGCTATCCCAGAAGCGAGGCTCAAACGCGGCGGCGCGATCGAAAGCGAAAGCCTGCCATTCCGGGTTGTCGTCCGGCATTTCTACCAGAACTCGCGGCTTCAGTCGCTCGACAAGGCGGAGCCGGGCGCGGTGGCCGCCGCGACACAAGGCGTGGGCTCGCAGGTCGCCGTGACGGAAATTCCGCGGGTGACGGCAGGGAACGAGCGCGACCTGCAGGGGGTGGTCGTCGAGATCGCCCCGGGGCAGTCCGCCCCGTCGCTTGGCACCTGGCTGGTTTCCGACCAGCTCGGCGCGCCGCAGACCTTTTCCTTCGGGGGAAAAACGTGGCGGCTGCTGATGCGGCCGCAGCGGTATTACAAGCCCTTCAGCCTGACGCTCCAGAAGTTCACCCACGATCGCTACGCCGGCACCCAGATCGCGAAAAACTTCGCCAGCCGCGCCGTGCTTAACGACCCGGAGCGCAACGAGAGCCGGGAGGTGCTCATTTACATGAACCATCCTCTGCGCTACCGCGGCGAGACGTTCTTCCAATCAGGCTTCGAGCAGAACGACACGGCCACTATCCTCCAGGACGTCTATAACCCGAGCTTCCTCGCGCCGTATGTCGCCTGCGTCATCGTCTCCGCCGGGCTGCTCTTCCAGTTCGGCTACCACTTTGTCGGATTTTTACGCCGTCGCAAAACCAGCCCCGCCCAATGAAAAAATTCGCCCCATGGATCGCCCTGGCAATCGCCGTGCTCTGGGTCGCCTCGAACTCCCGGATGCCGAAGGCCGCCCCGGGGGATTTCGACCTCGTCACTTTCGCGAAGATCCCGCTGCTGTCCGACGGTCGGAACAAGCCCTTTGACACGGTCGCCCGCAACTCGCTGCTCATCATCCGCGGCAAGCAGACGCTGCGGCTCGACGACGGCCGCACGATCGACGCGCGGCGCTGGCTGGCGGACGTCCTGTTCCAAGCGCGGGTCGCGGACACCTACCCGTCGTTCGTCATCCACAACCCCGAGGTGCTCGGCCTGTTCGGCTGGGAGCAGACCGACCGGAAGTATTTCAGCTACGCCGAACTCCAGCCGTTCCTGGAAAAGATCGATACGCAAGGCGGGCATGCGGACAACGTCGAGCCCTCCAAGCGCACCCCCTACCAGACCGCGATCTACAACCTGCGCAACTCGGTAATGCTCTACCAGCGGCTGAAGAACAGCCTGCGTCCGGAGGACTCGCCGGATTTCACGGGCGAGATCGGGGCCTACACGCAGGCGATGCCGGCAGGGATCGAGGCGATAGCGAAACAGTCGAAAGGCGAAAAGATCGACAAGGAAAAGTTCGCCCCCTTCGCGCAGATGAC
>JBAWVC010000013.1:0-23562 GCA_037147455.1 Verrucomicrobiota bacterium
ACTTCCGCGCCATCCTCGCCGGGTGAACCCGCACGGGGTTCACCGAATATTTACAGTGACACCCGCAGAGGTTCGGGAAGATGCCACGCCGGTTTTCGGGCGGTTGCATCCGGACGACTCCGGCCGCGTTAGCGCTCTCATCCAAGAATCGGCCCGAACTCTGCGGACGTTTTATTGTGAATTCAGAGTCATCCTGCCGCGGCAAGGGCTGCGCTGGCGCTGGAGCCAGGCGCAACCGGAACGTATGGAGGATGGAGGCACCCTTTGGCACGGCATCATTTCCGACATCACCGAGCGCAAGCAGCGCGAAGAGGTTCTGCTCAATCTCCGGACGGCGGTCGAGCAAAGCGCGAACACTATCGTCATCACCGACATCCGGGGGAACATCGAATATGTGAATCCAGCCTTTGAAAAAAACACGGTCTACACGGCGGCTGAGGCCGCTGGTAATAATCCCCGCATTCTCAAATCCGGAGAGCAGGACGCGGAGTTTTACCGCCATCTCTGGGCAACCATCACGGCGGGAAAAACCTGGCGGGGAGAGCTTAACAACAAGCGCAAGGATGGCTCGCTCAATTGGGAGTTGGCGACCATCTCGCCAGTCCAGAACGACAAGGGAGAAACGGTCCGCTATCTGGCGATCAAGGAAGACATCACTGAGCGGAAAGCTATGGAAATGGCCCCGGCAAGCACGAGGGATCGCCTGCTGTTGGCCACGAAAGCGGGAGGGGTCGGCATCTGGGACTGGGACATCACCGAGATCGCGCGGACGGAGAAGGAGCTGAAGATAGCTCTGGAACGCGCCGAGGCCGCCAACCGGGCAAAGAGCGAGTTCCTCGGTGTGATGAGCCACGAACTGCGCACCCCGCTCAACGGGGTGCTCGGATTCGCGCAACTGCTCTCCGACGCCCTGCCCGACAGCGAGCAAAAGGATTATGCGGAGACGATCAGAAAAAGCGGCGAGCACCTCCTCGCCATCGTCAGCGACATCCTCGATTTCACCAGCATTGATGCCGGCACACTGGCGATCCATGTTGCGCCACTGGCAGTGGCCGACCTCGTGAATTCGGCAGAGGACATCGTCCGGAAATCCGCCGCCGATAAAGGCCTCGAACTCCGCTGCGAATTGGCAGGCGATGTCCCGGAGCAGATCGCCGGCGACGAGCTGAGAATGAGCCAGATCCTCGTCAACCTGCTCGGCAACGCCGTCAAGTTCACAGCCAGCGGATCGGTGAGCCTCCGCGTGACGAGATCCGGTCAGGGGGCATGGGCGTCCCCCCCGTGTGAGGCGCAGGGCTCCGCCGCGATGCCAGTCTCCAAACCGGTGGGACGCCCGTTCTCCCTGGAAGAGGAACGCCCTCCGACAGCTCCAGGCGGCTGCCGGAGGTCATGTGCCGATCATCGCTCTCACCGCAAATGTGATGCACGGCGACCGGGAGCGATGCCTCGCCGCCGGCATGGACGAGTTCCTCTCCAAGCCGTTCAAAAAGGAAGAGCTGGCTGCGAAACTCGACAACGTTTCTCAGCGATAATCCCGAAAGCGTCGCCGCAAGCTCCCCTCTTCACCACCGCCCCTCATTCTGAAGTGAGCAGTATCCTGGCTAGCAGCTCGCCGCTCTGCGGAATTCCATCACGTTGATTGGAGGCAGGTTCAGGGCGCAGAAGGTTTTCTTGGCGAGTTCGAAGAGGTGCCCCTCCTCGCAGAGCTGGGTGCCGAGTTGGTAGGCGATGAAGCGGCTGTTCGCGTCCATGGCGCCCGCGATGCGGGACAGGATCCGCGTGCGGATCGATTTTTCGATCACTGAGAACGGAATGCCCGAGAGGATGTAATCGCAGCGTGAGTGGCCGAGTCCGCCCAGGGCTTCGCGGATATGGAGCGCGTCGGTCTGCAGGACGGTGACGCGGTCGTCCTCCCGGAACTGCCGGCGGAGGTGCGTGACGAATTCCGGGTCCACTTCGAAAAGGACAAGGCGCGAGTCCGGGCCCATGCGCTTGACGATCTCGCGCGTGTGGCAGCCCTCGCCCGGCCCGAGCTCCACGATCACTCTCGGGCGGGAATAGTCCAGATGCGATGCGGTTTGCCGGGTGAGAAACGGAGAGCTGGGGACCAGGTAGCCGACCCGCAGGGGGTTTGCGAGGACGCGTTTGAAAAAGAGCAGGCTCATAGGGGAAATGCGAAATAGGAAATGCGGAATGTCATCCCTCAGGGGACCCTTGCGAGGATTTCCTTGGCGCCCGCCTGTTCGTATGCGTCGGCGATGCCCAGGAGGCGGGATTCGTCGAGGGATTTTCCGAGGAACTGGAGGCCGACGGGAAGCGCTTTTCCTCCCTCCTCCACCAGCCCGCAGGGAACGCTGATGCCGCAGATGCCGGCCAGGTTGGCGGCGATCGTGAAGATATCGGCAAGATACATGCGCAGCGGGTCGTTCACGCGCTCGCCGATTTTGAAGGCGAGGTCCGGGGAGGTCGGGCAGACGAGGGCATCCACCTTTTCGAATGCGGCAGCGAAATCCCGCCGGATGAGGGTGCGGACTTTTTGGGCGCGGAGGTAGTAGGCGTCGTAGTAGCCGCTCGAGAGGACGTAGGTTCCGAGAATGATCCGGCGTTTGACCTCGCTTCCGAACCCCTCCTCGCGGGTGCGCCTGTAATGGTCCAGGAGGTCGGTTGGATTTTTTGCGCGGTGGCCGTAGCGGACTCCGTCGAAGCGGGCGAGGTTCGCCGAGGCCTCGGCCGTCGCGATGATGTAGTAAACCCCGATGGCGTATTCGGTGTGGGGGAGGGAGACCTCCACCAGTTCGGCGCCAAGCCCTTCGCAGGTCCTGATCGCTTCCTCGACCTTGGCGCGCACGCGGGCGTCCATGCCATCGACAAAATATTCCTTCGGGATGCCGAGCCGAACGCCTTTGAGATCGCGTCCCAAGCGGGACGTAAAATCCTCCGCAGGCAGATCGAGCGAAGTCGAATCGCGGGGATCTTTTCCGGCGATCGCGTTCAGGATCGATGCGCAGTCGCGGGTGCTGCGCGCGAACGGACCGATCTGGTCCAGCGAGCTGGCAAATGCGACGAGCCCGTAGCGGGAGACCCGTCCGTAGCTCGGCTTGAGCCCGACCACGCCGCAGAGGGCCGCCGGCTGCCGGATCGAGCCGCCGGTGTCGCTGCCAAGAGTGGCGAAGGCTTCGCGCGCCGCAACAGCCGCCGCCGAGCCGCCGCTGGAGCCGCCCGGAATCCGCGACGTGTCCCACGGGTTCCGCGTGACCTGATACGCGGAATTTTCCGTGGAAGATCCCATGGCAAATTCATCCATGTTCAGGCGTCCGAACGGGATCGCGCCCGCGGCCTTCAGCTTGAGAATCGCCGTGGCATCGTAAGGCGCTTTGTAGCCGGCAAGGATCTTCGATCCGCAGGTGCATTGCTCGCCGAGCACGTTGATGACGTCCTTGATTCCGACGGGGACCCCGCCGAGCGGGAGCGCGATGTCAGCCGTTTCGGCCGCTGCCAGGGCGGATTCAAAATCGCGCGTCAGGTAGGCGCCGATGCGCGGGTCAACTTCCTGGATCCGGGCATTCAGGGAGCGGACGGCATCCGCGGGGGTGAAATCGCCATTCCGGAAGCCGGACTGGAGTTCGGAGATGGTGAGGCTGGTGAGATCGCTCATGGTCATTCGATGACTTTGGTGACGACGACGAGGTTGTTGGCGGCGTGGGGAGCGTTGGCGAGGACCGCCTTCCTGTCCAGGCCGGGTTTGACGGCATCTTCGCGGAACACGTTGAAGACCGGATTGGCATGGGCGGTCGGTTCGACGCCGGTGAGATCAAGCTTGCCGAGCTGCTCGACATACTCGAGAACGCTGCCCAGCTGGGCTTGAAAGGTTCCGGCTTCTTCGTCGGTGAGTTCGATGCGCGCCAGGCGGGCTACATCGCGGACATCAAGATTCGGGCTGCTCATGAGAGCCGGGACTTCTAGCAGTTTGTGCTGTCTGTGAGGAAGCCCCAATTTTCAGCGGGCCTTTCAACGAGGCAGAGACTTCTGGTCGTAGGCCCTGCGCATGGCGGCCGCGAGATCCTTCGTCTTCACGGGCTTGCTGATGTAGTCGTTCATCCCCGCGTGAAGGCACTTCTCCCTGTCCCCTTCGAGGGCGTTGGCCGTCATGGCAAGAATCCATGGCCGATTCCCCGGGGGATGCATCCGGCAAATCTCGCGGGCGGCTGTGAGTCCATCCATTTCGGGCATCTGGACATCGAGGATGATGGCATCGAATGGATTCACGCGCATGGCGGAGAGCACCTCGAGGCCGTTGGAGACGATCTCAGGGCGGTAACCGAGGCGTTCGAGCATGAGCTTGATGATCCGCTGGTTCGTGGGGTGATCCTCGGCAACGAGAATCCTGAGCGGGCATTCCCCCGCGATCTCAGAATCCTCCAAGCTCGCCTGGGGCCTGATGTGCTGCTGGCGGCCTGCGACCGCAGCGCAAATCGTCTCGTAGAGGAGCGAGGCCTTCACCGGCTTGGTGAGGAACCGCGAGATACGAAGGTTCTTCAGGCGGGAACGGTCGTGGTCCGCCAGCGAGGTGAGGATGATGATATTGAGGTCCGGCCTGTGGGATCGGAGTTCTCCGGCGAGCGTGTATCCGTCCATGTCCGGCATCTGGACATCCAGCAGGACAAGATCGAAATCGACCCCCGATTCCTCTAGAGCGAGCGCTTCGCGTCCGCTTGTGGCCTCGCGGGGGACCATCCCCCAGCTCTTGGTCTGCTCGGAAAGAATCCAGCGGTTGGTGGCATTGTCATCGACAATGAGAACACGGATCCCGGTTAGATCGGGGTTCGGGATTGCGACGGTTTCCGGCGGAGCATCCTCCGAGGGAAGCAGGGGGATGACAAATTGAAAATCCGCGCCTTTTCCCGCAGCGCTCGACACCCAGATTTTTCCGCCCATGATTTCGGCCAGTTTTCTGCTGATGGCGAGGCCGAGACCGGTGCCGCCATACCTCCTCGTGGTGGAGTTGTCCACCTGGCTGAAAACCTGGAAGAGCCGGTCCCGCACGTTTTCCGGAATTCCGATCCCCGTGTCCCGCACGGAAAAATGGAGTAAGTTTTTTCCTGCGGGTTCCTTGTGGCAACGGATGCGGACCACGACCTCGCCGGATTCCGTGAACTTCACTGCGTTGCTCACGAGGTTGAGGAGGATCTGTTGCAGGCGGGTGCGGTCGGAGAGGACGGCCGGGGGAACATCGGGTTCGATCCAATAAAGCAGTTCGAGGCCCTTTTTCGAGGCGGCACCGGCATTCAAATCCAGGACCGCTTCGACGCATTCCCGGAGCCGGACCGGCAGGGATTCCAACTCGAGTTGGCCGCTCTCGATTTTTGAGAAATCCAAAATGTCATTGATGATGGAGAGGAGCGAGTCGCTGCTGGTCCTCACCGTATCGAGATGCTCGTGGACCCGCCGGGGCAGATCGGAGTCGAGCAGGAGGTCGGTCATCCCGATGATGGCATTGAGAGGAGTCCGGATTTCATGGCTCATATTGGCCAGAAAGTCGGCCTTCGCCCGCGCCGCCACCGAGGCTTCTCCGGCCAGTTTCTCGGCGTTTATTTTCGCTTCATCAAGCGCGAGATTTTGAGCGGCGAGAGCATGGATCGCGTTCCTCCGGGCAAGGACCGCCCCGATCAGGCGGGCGAGAAGCCGGATGAATTCGATCTCCGCTTCGTCGAAAGGCTTCTTCCGCGCCCGGCTGGAGAAAAATTCCAATGTCCCGTAGACGCGACCTTCGACGATGACGGTCGTGCCGATGAAGCTCTCGTATCCAAAACGCCCAAAGCACGGCTGCGAGGCAAACGGGGACGCGGACATTTTCGGGATCGCGAGGACATCGTGGGACTGGATGGAAAGCGCCCCATACGTCTCGGAGAGAGGAAGGGACACCTGCCCGCCCTCCGCGGAAGGGGATTGGACCTCCAGCAATAAATTGCCGCCGTCCACCTTCCCCAGCGTGGCCTTTTCGAACAGGAGATTTTCGCGGCCCTTCTCGAGCGCCAGAAGCAGGGTCTCCCGGGGATCGGTTCCAGGCAGTTCGGCGATGCTGCCCAGGGCCTGGAGCAGCCGGATCCGCAGCGCGGTGGACTCCTCCGCGATTTTCCGCCGCGTGATTTCGATCCGGAGGGCGACATATTTGACGATCCTGCCGGCGCTGTCCACGAACGGCACGATGGTCGTGTCCACCCAGTAGAGCGAACCGTTTTTCGTGCGGTTGCATATCTCTCCGCGCCAGATGCTCCCGCGGTTGCATACCTCCCAGAATCCCTCCCAAAACTCCTTGGGGTGCGTGCCGGAGTTGATGGTTTTGTGGGTCCTTCCGAGCAGTTCCTCGCGCGAGTAGCCGCTGACTTCGCAGAACTGGTCGTTGACATAGGTGATGATTCCTTCGGGGGTCGTCTCCGCGACAATGGCCAGGTGGTCGAGAGCCCGCTGGTGGGTGGCGAGCGTGCGAGCGGATTCCTCGGCGAGCGCTTTTTCTTCCCTGAGGCGTTTTTCCGCGGCGGAACTCCGCTTTTCATAATACGAGAAAAGGGGAAGCAGGAGCAGGGCTGTGATCGCGCTCAGGAGCAGGGAGTCGATGGTCGATTCCATCCAATACGACGCGCCATCGGGCACGATGGCGGGCAGGATCAATGTCATGATGACATATTCCGTGCAAAAGATGACGGCCAGAATAATCAGGAACAGCCGTCCCCACAGGACGAGGTGCCGGGGCTGGCGGCCCGGGATATCTGGGATTCCATTCGGGCTTTGTCCAGGAATCCCGATTTTTTCAGGCATGGGAGTATTGTGACTCCGGGAGTGGAGAAGACAATCTCAGAACCTGTTTATTTCGCAGGTTCTCAGACCTTGATGCGTTCGATCTCGGCTCCCAGCGAGTTGAGTTTTTCATCGATGGACTCGTATCCCCGGTCGATGTGATACACGCGGTTCACTTCGGTGACGCCGTCCGCCTGCAGCCCGGCCAGAACGAGGGCTGCCGAGGCCCGGAGATCGCTCGCCATCACCGGGGCGGCGCTCAATTTTTCCACGCCGCGAATGACGGCGGTTTGCCCCTCGAGCTCAATGTTTGCTCCCATGCGCTTGAGTTCGGCCACGTGCATGAACCGCTGGGGGAAGACATTGTCGGTCACGGCGCTGGTCCCCTCGGTGGTGGCGAGCAGGGCGCACATCTGGGCCTGCATGTCGGTGGGAAAGGACGGGTAGGGGAGGGCGTCGAGTTGGAGCGGCTGGCGGGAGCCGTTCGGGCTGATGGAGATCCGGTTCTTTCCCGTCTCGATGCGGAACCCCGCCTGCGAGAGCGGCCCGATGACAGCGGCCAGATGGCCGGGTTCGACTCTTGTGAGGACGACCCCGTCGCCGCAGATGGCCGCAGCCACCAGGAATGTCCCGGCCTCGATGCGGTCCGGAATCACCTCGTGCTCCGCGCCATGAAGTTCTTTGACTCCTTCGATGATGATCCTCCGGGTTCCGGCGCCTTCGATTTTCGCGCCCATGGCGATGAGAAAATTCGCGAGATCCACGACCTCCGGCTCCTCGGCGGCGCCGTCGATCACGGTGGTCCCTTCGGCGAGCACCGCAGCCATCATGACATTGTCCGTGCCCAGCACGGTGGAGCCGAATTTTCCGCGCATGGAGATGGTGGCCCCTTTGAGGTCAGGCGCGAGGACTTTCACGTTCCCTGACTGCACGCGCACCGCGGCCCCGAGGGCTTCAAATCCCTTGAGGTGAAGGTCGATCGGCCGGTCGCCGATAATGCAGCCGCCGGGCAGGGAGACCGTGGCCTCTTTTTCGCGCCCGAGCAGCGGGCCGAGAACGCAAACCGAGGCGCGCATTTTGCGGACGATTTCATACGGGGCCTCGGTTGTAACTTTTTCCGCCTTGATTGTCACGACGCCGCTCGCCCGCTCGACCTCGCACCCCAGCTCGCTGAGGATCGTGAGCATGTAGTGGATGTCGCTCAGGTCCGGGACCCGCGAAATCACGCACGGCTCCTTCGTCAGCAACGCCGCGGCCAGGATCGGCAGGGCGGAATTTTTCGAGCCGCTGATCCGGACCGACCCGCTCAACCGGCGGTTTCCGTGCACAAGCATTTTATCCATATGTGGCGATGATGAACCTTTCGATATTCTGATAGTCCCGGCGGGGGGAGATGTCTCGAAAATTTTTGGCTTCGAGCAATTCGCAGACCGGGCGGGACTGGTCGTGTCCGATCTCCAAGGCCAGCACCCCGCCCGGCGAGAGCGCCGCGGGTGCCCCGTCCACGACTCGCCGGATCAAATCCAGGCCGTCCGCTCCGCCATCCAGCGCGAGCGAGGGATCGCGGCGGACCTCGCGGGACAGTTCTTGGATTTCCGCCTGCGGGATGTAGGGGAGGTTTGCGACGATGAGATCCATCGGGCCGGAGATGTTTGCGAGAAGATCGGACTCGACAAAGCGGACCCGCTCCGCGAGCCCGTGCCGTGCCGCGTTTTCCCCAGCGAGCACCAGAGCCTCCGGGGAGATATCGCATCCGGTCACGCTGGCCTCCGGCCTTTTGAGCGCGAGGCTCAGGGCGATCACCCCGCTGCCGGTTCCCACGTCGAGCGCCCGCTCGAAATTTCCGTTTCCAAGCACGAGTTCCACCCATTGCTCCGTCTCCGGGCGGGGGATCAACGCCCTCGCGTCGGTCGCGAAGGTCTGGCCGAGAAACTCGACTGTGCCCAGCAGGTGCTGGAGCGGATGCCCCTCGGCACGCTGCCGGACGAGATCGCGCAGCGGAGCCCGCTCCTTCTCGCCCAGCGGGCGTTCGAATTCGAGATAGAGCTCGATCCGGTTCTTTTTTCCGAGGACATGCGCGAGGAGGTGCTCCGCGTTCAGGCGCGGGCTTTCAACGCCCTGTTTGCCAAGGTAGTCCGTCGCCGCCGTCAGAACTTCAAGGACCGTCATCGTTTACTTGGGCGCAAGCGCGAGGAATTCGTCCACACTCAACCCGCTGGATCGAATCAGGCTTCGCAGTGTGCCTTTGGCGACCTCCCGGTGATCGGGCACCGACAGGGTGGCGATATGTCCTTCCTTAACGAGAATCATGTGACTGCCACGTTGCCGCACCATTTCCCAGCCGTCATTGGCAAAAACACGGACAACATCACGACCGCTTGTGGCGGGAAGCGAGGCCATCAGACGGCCACTTCGACCTGCTGCATTTCGACGGTCAGCGGCAACCCGCGCTCTGCCCGGACTTCCAGGCAAAGGGCGATGGCCTCGCGGATGTTCCCAAGGGCTTCTTCACGTGTATCCCCCTGGCTGACGCATCCGGGAATGGAAGGGCACTCGGCAATCCAAATGCCATCCTCATCCCGATCCAATGTGGTCACGAACTTCATGCCTTTCATCCTACATCCCCATTTGCATCTTGCAACGATTGTTCCTGCCCGCGCGAGAGAGAAAGACAGAAGCATTTCATCAAGCATCCCCTTGCAGCATCCGGGAATCGCGCTAAAGTCGCGGGATGTTCGAACTGACGCGCCGTGAAAAAGGGCTCATCGCGGGATTCGTTTTGATTTTTTTGCTTGGCTTCGGGGTCAGGCAATGGCGGGATTCCGCCGCGTTCGACTCCCGGGCGGCGCAAGTTCCCTAACAATACCATTCATGCAGACCACAGGATTCCAAGAAGCGGTTGAAGCTGTTTCGCGCGGCGATAAACGCTACCACCCCGAGGCGTATGTTTTTCTGCGCGATTCGCTGGAGGGCACGCTCAAGCGCCGGAAAAAGGTGACGAAAGAGGCGGGCGGGCATGTGGCTGCCGTGGAGCTTCTCGACGGGTTCCGGATCCATGCGCTCGGCGAGTTCGGGCCGATGGCGATGACGGTTCTGGAATATTGGGGAGTGCGGTGCTCCGAGGATGTCGGCCACATGGTTTTGAATCTCGTGCAGGCGGGGGTTTTCGGAAAGACGGACGAGGATTCGCTGGATAGCTTCATTGCCGGGGGGTTCGATTTCCGCGCCGCTTTTGTGGTCCCTTTCGCTTCCGGGAGAATTCCTTTGAACGCCCCGGGGCCGGATGAGGTCCGAAGTGCAGAATGAAATTTTTCCTGATGCTCGCGACCCTCGCCGCCACCTCCGTTCACGCCATTTCTTCCAAGGCCCCCTCGCTCCCGGATTCGAAAGCCAGGGTCTTCACCTACGAGAACGGCCTGACCCTGATCGTCCAGGAAGACCGCAGCGCTCCGGTCGCGAGCGTGCAGGCATGGTGCGGCACCGGCAGCATCCACGAGGGAGAGAGGATGGGGGCCGGGCTTTCGCACATTTTGGAGCACATGCTTTTCAAGGGGACGGATTCGCGCCCGCCGGGCGCCATTGCCAGCGAGGTGCAGAACCTCGGCGGATACATCAACGCTTACACATCTTTTGACCGGACGGTTTATTGGATCGATGTCCCGGCCGGGGGGGCTTCGGCCGCGGTGGCGATCCTGGCGGATGCGACGATGAACGCCACGCTCCCCGAGAAGGAATACACGAAGGAGCAGGAGGTGATCCGCCGCGAGTTTGCGATGGGGTTCGATGATCCGGGCCGGCAGAGTTCCGAACTCATGCTCAAGACGGTGTTTTCGGAAAGCCCGCTGCGCCATCCCGTGATCGGCTACCTCGATGTTTACAACAAGCTGACGCGCGAGGATGTCCTGCGCTATTACAAATCCCGGTATGTGCCGAACAACCTGACGTTTGTCGTCACCGGCGATGTCGATGCCGGCAAGATCCACGATGAGCTGGGAAAATTGTTCGAGACCCAGCCGCGGCGGGCGCTCGAGCCGGTGTATGTCGCCGCGGAGCCCCTGCAGCTCGGGCGCCGGGATGCGCACGAGGAATTTCCGACCGAGCTCACCCGCCTCTCGCTGGCGTGGAGGATCCCGGGGCTCACAAATCCCGACACGCCCGCCCTCGATCTTCTCGGCGAGATTCTCGGATCGGGCCGGAGCTCGCTCCTCAACACCGACATCCGCGAGCGGAAGGAGCTCGCCCACAGCATATCCGCCGGGATGATGTCGATGCAGAACGAGGGAGTTTTCGTCATCCAGGCGGTGGCCGACCCGGACAAGCGCGAGGCGGTCGAAAAAGAATCCCTGCAGATTCTTGAAGGGATCAAGACCAAGGGGGTTTCGAAACCGGAGATCGAGCGCGCCAGGCGAGGGCTTCTCGCGAACCAGCTCCATGGCCTCACGACCGCGCGGGGGATCGCCTCCGATCTCGGCTCCAACTGGCTCCTCGCCCGCAACCTGAACTTCAGCAAGCAATACCTCGACGCCATCGGGAAAGTCACCGCCGCCGACGTGAAGAGGGTCGCCGGCGAATACCTCCGCCTAGACCGGATGAATTCCACGTCGATCAACCCACCGGGCACGCTCGAAAAAAATGTTGCGGCAGCGGACGAATCCCGCTCGGGGAAGGTCCAGAAATTCGCCCTAGCCAACGGCCTGCGCCTGCTGGTCCGTGAGGACCCGAGGCTTCCGCTGGTCTCGATCAACGCGGTTTTCCGCGGGGGCCTGCTGGCGGAAACCAAGGAGACCAACGGCATCACCAAGCTCCTCACCCGGACGCTTCTCAAGGGCACGAAGACCCGCACCGCCGAACAGATCGCCGAGCAGATCGAGAACACAGGCGGCAGCATTTCCTCCGACAGCGGGAACAACAGCTTCGGCGTCTCGGTGGACGTCATGCAGCCGGACATTGCCAAAGGGCTGGAAATCCTCGCCGATGTTTTGCTCAACCCGATATTCCCGGAGCGGGAGGTCAACCTGGAAAAGCAGAGCCTGCTCGCCGGGATCAAAGCCGAGGACGAGCAGCCGACATCCGTCGGCAGAAACCTTGTCCGCGAGCACCTGTTCGGATCCCATCCTTATGCGCTCCGCAACGCGGGGACTGCCGGATCGGTTCCCGCCCTCTCATCCGGGCAGCTCCGCGCATTCCAGAAAGAATATGTGACGGCCAGCAACGGGGTCATCAGCGTCTTCGGCGATGTCAAAGCCGGCGACGTGAAGGCGCTCGTCGAAAAATATTTTGCGGCGATGCCGTCCGGCCAGCTCGCTTTCCAAAATGCCCCCGTGCCAGCACCTGTCACAGCGGCGGCTCCGGTGAACGCGCACCTCGACAAGCAGCAGGGGATCGTGATGGTCGGCTTCCAGAGCGTCGCGGTGAACGACCCCGACCGAGCGGCGCTCGAGCTGATCAACGAGGCCTCCAACGACCTCGGCTCGCGGTTCTTCAACCGGATCCGCGAAAAGATGGGGCTGGCCTATTTTGTCGGAGCCGGCCAGTTCTACGGCCTCGCCCCGGGAGCGTTCATCTTCTACCTCGGCACCGATCCAAAAAAGGTCGAACCCGTCACCAGGGAGCTCCGCGACGAAATCTCTCTTCTCGCCAAAGACGGGCTCACGGAGGACGAACTCCAGCGCGCAAAGAGCAAGCTTATCGGGGCCGAGGCGATCCGGAACCAGAGCAACGAAGCGCTCGCCGCGACATGCGCCACGGACGAGTTGGTCGGAACCGGCTGCGATGCCTACACCCGGCGGAAAGGGGAAATAGAAAAAATCTCTCTCGACGACATCCGGCGTGTTGCCGCAAAGTATTTTCCCGCTTCCTCATCCGTCGAAGCCACCGTGACCCCGCCGGACAAACCTACAAAATAATCCTATGCCAGAAATCCAAAAGACCACAGCCCTCGGGGAAATGACCCAGAGGTTCATCGAATTTGTCATGATGCAGGCCCAGCAGGCCGCCATGTTTCTCGGGCGCATCCCCAACCCGCAGACCGGGAAGCCCGAGGTCAACCTCGAGATCGCCCGCATGTTCATCGACCAGCTGGAAATGATCCACGAAAAGACCCGTGGCAACCTCACTGCCGAGGAATCCGAAATCCTCACGCGCGTCCTGAGCGACCTGCAGTTGTCGTTCGTCCAGGCCTCCGGACCAGGGGGTGCTCCGGTCGAGCCCGTGGCATCCGCCGAGCCCGGGGAACCCGCTCCCGCAGCGGCTGCCCCGGAGCTTCCATCCGAGCCGGCCCCCGAATCCGAGCACAGGAAAAAGTTCACGAAAAGCTACGGGAACTGACGGAGAGGCCCGGGAAGGTTCTGTGCTCGCGAGGAGCCCATTGCTGTGGCAGAGCGGATGACCGGGCGTCCAGAGTGCTGCGGGCCATGAGCGACTTCAACAGTCGCCGCACCATCGACCCCCTCGATCCCGGCTCGTAAAAAATACCGGGCCAGAAAGTTTGTAGCCCCGCCTTTTCTTTATTTACTTCACCCCATTAATTATTTATCAACCAGCTTCGTATGAGCCCCTTTTCCACCGTGATTTCCGCAGCAGTCCTGTTGTTGTTTTCTCTGATGCCGGTGTCTCTTCGTGCCGAGCAGCCCGCTTTGAACTCCGAGGTCCAGATCAAGCAGCCCATCGAACTGGTGTTCGTTGACTCGCCGAAAATCAGCGTCCCCGGCTTTGCCAAGAGGTTGGCCGGCCGGCCCAGTCCCTGGCTGGAAATCGAGGTGACCTTCGATATCGAGCGTAATCCCGACCCGAAGGGGCCGAAGTTCGCCGAAGAGCTCACGTTCAACTACTACGTCCTTCTGAAGAACGAGCAGTTCACCGAGGACAAGAAGCCGACGCTGCTCACCGGCTCGATCGTCCATGTCGATGTGCCGCTGGAGAAAGGGCGCCACTCGGTCGCATTCGTCAGCCCCAAGGCGCTCGCGCGATTTTTTGAGGGCAGGACACCGAGCAGTGCCCAGCAGACCGTGACGGATGTCGGCGTGACAATTTCCGGAAAGAAAGGTCTTCTTGCCATCGCGACCTCCAAGGGAACCGTCAAGGGCGACAAAGGCTGGTGGGACACGGATCTTTACACCAAGACGCAGGGGTCGCTGCTCAATAAAAACGAGACTCCTTTTGCGCCGCTGGAATGGGATTTCTTCGAGGCCATCAAGCCGAAATCCGGCAACTGAGTTCCTCGATGGCCAATCCGCTCCGCATCTACGCGCTCGATCTCGGCATGCAGACTATCAGTCTGGCCGAGTTCCACAAGCTCCCGAATGGCGGCCTCAGCCTCAACGCTTTCAAGGAAACCGAACTCATCACCGACCCGTCGGCCGACGCGACCCGCCCTGCCCAAATCAAGGAGGCGGTCAGGGAACTCCGGGATGCGCTGAAGGTTCCCTCCAAACACCCTGTCAATATCAGCCTGCCCGCCCAGTCGGTTTTCTCGCGCTTCGTCAAGTTGCCGGGAGCCTCGCCGGCGGATGTCGGTTCGATCATCGCCTTCGAGGCGCAGCAGAACGTGCCGTTTCCCATCGACGAGGTGGTTTGGGACTACCAGATCATGGGCAGCCAGCGGGACGGGACGTGGGATGTCGCTCTGGTCGCCATGAAGTCGGACCAGCTCGCCGAGGTTGCCGACGCGGTGACAGAGGGGGGTCTGAAGCCGCAGATCATCGATGTCGCGCCGATGGCCGTCTATAACGCTTTCCGTTTCAACTACCCGGAAACAACCGGCTGCTCGCTGGTTATCGATATCGGAGCCCGGACGACGAACCTCATTTTTTTGGAGGGGGACCGCGCTTTCAGCCGGAGCATTCCGGTCGGGGGCACCTCCATCAGTGCCGCGGTCGCGAAAGAATTCCACCAGGACATCACGTTGGCCGAAAGGCTGAAAGTGGAGAAGGGCTCCGTGAGCCTCGGCGGAGCCTATGCAGAACCGAGCGACCCCACCGAGGCGAGAGTGGCGAAGGTCGTCCGCAACACCATGACGCGCCTGCACGCCGAGATCGCCCGGTCGATCAGTTTTTACCGCACCAGCCAGGGAGGCAGCCAGCCGGTCAGGGTCCTCCTTTGCGGCGGTTCGGTCAGCCTTCCCTACATGGTGGAATTTTTCAGCGAAAAGCTCCAGACGCCGATCGAGTTTTTCAACCCCTTGCGCAACGTCGCTGTGAGCGATGCCTCCGTGGCGGAAGCTCTTGCCTCGAAGGCCCACATCTTAGGCGAGCTGGTGGGGGTCGCGTTGCGGTCCTTCCCGAACTGTCCTTTGGAGATCAACCTGCGTCCCGAGTCCGTGGTGCGGGATCAGGATCTCGCGCGCAGAAAACCGTTTTTGATCCTCGCCGCCGTCTGCCTTCTTCTGTCCCTCGCGGCCTGGTGGCTCTACTTCAGCCAGGCCACCAAGGTCACCGACGAGGCATTGGAGGGGGTTAATGCGGAGGTTTCGAAGCTCGATGGAATCTCCCAGAAAATAGACAAGGTCGCCGCGGAGCAGAAGAAGCTTGAGGCCACGGTGGCCCCCATTCTGCTCGCGTCGGCCGAGCGTTCCGCATGGGCGGAAATTTTTGACGAGCTTGGGGCGAAGCTCCCCGCCCGGTTCATCTGGATCACGGAAATGCAGCCCGTCGGAGGCCGTGGGGTGTCGGACAAGCCCGGAGCCGCTCCGGCAGAACCTCCTGGACCTCCCAGACCCGGACAAAAAGCTGGATCTCCCTCGATCTCCGCGCTGGAAATCAAAGGCCTCTATCTCGACAATCCCCCGAATGACAAAGAGGCGAGGATCGTTGACGAGTTTGTGGACAACCTGAAGACCTCGCCGGTCTTCGCGCTTCCCGATGACAAGGCCAAGATCATCACGCAGCGGACCACCCCCACCGGCGAAAGTTGGGCCTACGGCTACACCTTGGTCCTGCCCCTGCGCAAACCGATTACCCTCCCATGAACTGGTTCAAGAGTAATACCTTTCTTGCCGGAATTCTCGCTGTCTGCCTTGTCGGGTCGGTTGCCTTCGCGTATTTGATCATCCAATCGGTTTCGGCATACAGCGCCTCTTCCGCAGCTTACACGGATGCGGTGGACAAGCTCCACAAATTGCAAAACAAAGTTCCGTTTCCTAACGACGCGAACATGAAAGCCATCCAGGACGGGCTGGACAGCTATTCGGAGCAAATCCGGAGCCTGCGTTCCCAGCTGGCAAAGATGGTGGTCCCGCTGGATGAAAAAATCACGCCCCAGCAGTTTCAGGACGGCCTCAGGACTGCCGTCAACGATATCCGGACGAAGGCGGAAGCCAACGGCGTCAAACTGCCGGCAAATTTCTACTTCGGGTTCGACCAATACCAAACCCAGGTTCCCACCGACCGTGCCGCCCCGTTCCTGCACCGCCAGTTTCTGGTGATCCAATCCCTGGCTCTCCGGCTGGTGGATTGCAAGGTGGGTTCAATCGACGGGGTTACCCGCGTCCCGCTTCCCCAGGAGTCCCTCTCCCCCTCTGGCGGACAAAAAAAACAGGATCCCTCCGAGCTGCCGGTCATCTCGCGCTTTCCGTTCGACATTTCCTTTACGGCAGAGCAGCCGAAATTCCGCGTGGCCTTCAACTCGTTGCTCGGTTCCGATCAGTTTTTGATCGTCAGGTCGCTGGACATTCACAATTCGACGGCCCAGGCACCGTCGAAGAAAAGCACGGAGCCGGCATCGTCGAACCCTTTGGCTGCTGGCGCGGGAGCCCAGGGAAAAGACCAGCCGAACATGCAGGTCATACTCGGGCGCGAATCGCTCAAGGTGACCCTCCATTTGGAGATGCTCGATTTCACCGTGCTGCCCGCGGTGAAAAAATAAGATCAATGAACTGGATGAAGAAACATTACGAGCGCGCGCTCCTCGGGGCATTCGCTTTTGCCTTGATCGCCTGTTCTGGCTGGATCACCTGGCAGGCGCTTTCGTTTCCGGAAAATTTCGCGGGACGCAACAGCAACAAGCAGCGCGACAACACGATCACTCCTCCCGACGCCAAATCCGTCGATGCTGCCTCGGCGCTCGCCTCCAATCCGCGATCATGGAGCCCGCACGAGGGATCGCTTTTTGTGTCCAGGCCCTACGTGCTCAGGGACGAAAAAATTTATGACCCTCTCGAAGGAGGCGAACCGCTGCACCCGCCGATCACCAATGCTTGGCTCGTGAAATATAACCTCGATTACGGGAACTCGAACATCAAGAACGAGGACCCTGACAAGGATCGCTTCACCAACCTGGAGGAGTTCCTTGCCGGGACGGATCCCACGAACGAAAAATCGGTTCCTCCCTATTACACGAAACTCCGCCTCACCAAGTTCGACCCGGTCCCCTTCCGCCTCAAGTTTGACGGAGATTCCGGTGACGGCGAGACCTTCAGCATCAACACGAAGGACTCAAAGTCCCGAACCCAATTCCTCAAACTCGGGGATATGATCGAAGGTGCCCCCTACAAGCTCCTGTCCCACGAAAAGAAAACCACCACAAAAAACGATATGGAGGTGAACGTCTCGGAACTCACCATCAAAAACACGGAAACCGGACGGAAAATCGTTCTGGTCTACGGCAAGGAAGCTGATGACCCGACGTCCTATGGGGAATTTCTCTACCTCTACGACAATTCGATGCACCGGTGGAAAAAAGACGACGAGTTTACACTGGCACCGGATGAAACTCACAAATACAAACTTATTGACATTTCCGCGCAAGAAGCCCAGATAGAAGACATGAAATCCGGACAAAAAATCCGGATTGGAAAGACGGAGTGACCAGCCGTCGCGGATTTCCTTCCATGCTGCCAGAACCATCCATGAAACCGACCTTGCCATCCCGTGGCACGGGCATTGAGCCCGTGCGAATTCGTTGGATTTCCCCCTTGTTGATCTCCTCCGCCATCCTGGCCATCTTTCTCTGTCCGGCCCCGCTCTTGCAGGCGCAGTATCCCGGCGTTCAGGGAGCGGTCGAAGGCCAGATCCGCCGCAACGAACAAACGGCGGATTACGCCAAAGGGATCGTCGCGAAGGGCCGGCAGGCGCTCGCCTCTCAGGACTACGAGAGCGCGTTCGCGTATTTCAAGAGCGCTGTGGACATGTTGCCGCCATCCGGTAGCGCCACAGCGTCCCTCCGCCAAGAGGCTCTGGATGGCTTTTCCGATGCGGCCGTCAAACTGGCTCGCCAGCGGATTTCCGAAGGCCGCTTCGAGGATGCCAAGACCACAGTCGCCGTGGTTTTGGAGGAGCGTTACAACCCGAAATATAAGCCTGCGGTTTCGCTCAGCTATGAGCTCAAGGACAAAGCCTCCTTCTACAGCCAGACGATGACTCCGGCATTTGTCGCCAACGTGGAGGAGGTCAAGCAGCTTCTGCAGGAGGCCCAGGGATTCTATGCTTCCGGGCGGTATGACCTCGCCTTCAAGCGCTACGAGCAGGTTCTGAATGTTGACAAATACAATATTGCGGCGCGGCGGGGCATGGAGCAGGTCAACAACGCCCGCATCAAATATCAGGAGAACGCCTACAGCGAAACCCGCGGTGACATGGTCCGGCAGGTCAACAAGGCCTGGGAGCTTCCCGTCCACAAATTCGACGTGGCGGCATCCACGATCATCGACCAGCCCCAGATCGATACCCGCGGCACATCCAACATCAATCGCAAGCTCGACGAAATTATTATTCCAAAAATCGATTTCACGGAAGCAACCGTGCGGGAGGCCCTGGATAATATCAAGCAGCGCGCTGCTGCATTGGATACGGGTGAGCAGGACCCCAGCCGGAAGGGGATCAACATCGTCCTCAAACTCCCCCCCGGAGCGGCGGAATCCGCAGGAAGTGTCACGATTTCTCTCACGGATGTGCCGCTGCGCTCCGTCATCCGCTATGTGGTCGAGGCCGCGAATTTGAAGATGAAGGTGGAACCCTACTCCGTCGTGGTGGTTCCGCAGTCCGAAAAGACCGGCGTGCTGATCACCAAGGAATACAAAGTGCCGCCCAGCTTCATTTCGGCGCTGCCAGCCAACAGCGCCACGGCACGGCCTGCGGTCCCCGGAGTGGCGGCAGGTTCACAATCCGCAGTCGCGGGTAAATCCGGAGCACGCGAATTCCTCGAAGCCAACGGGGTTCTTTTTTCCGGGCCTGATATTCCTGAGGGGGCCAGCGCCAACTACATCTCCTCCAGCAGCCGCCTGATTGTCAAAAACACGCAGTCCAACCTTGATCTCGTTGACAACCTCGTGGACAATTCCTTGACGGCTCCTCCCACGCAGGTGGAGATCGAATCCAAGTTCCTGGAAATTACGCAGAACAATCTCAAGGAACTCGGTTTCGACTGGCTGCTCGGCCAGTTTGCCCTGCCGTTCGGGACGGGTGTTTACGGCGGCGGCGGGACGACGCCTGGCGGCAGCACCATGGCGGGAACCCTCAGTGATAGTACCGGGGCAACAACCGGAAGCACCGCCTGGCCTCTCCTTAACCCGGCCACCGCTCTGCCGATCGGGGCCTCTTCACTTTCGCAGGGTCCTATCACCGCAGGGAACCGTTCCGGAACAGCCGGCATCAGTTTGAATGCTGTGGATGCGCTGCTTTTCGGAACCCCTGCCGGACCCGCTCCCGCCCTCCTTTCCCTAGCTGGCGTCTTCACCAACCCGCAATTCCAAGTCGTGCTTCGCGCGCTCAATCAATCCAAAGGCGTTGACCTGGTCAGCGCGCCAAAAGTCACCACAAAAAGCGGCAAGCGCGCCACCATCGAGATTGTCCGGGAGTTCCGGTATCCCAAGGAATATAACGATCCGCAGTTGCCGACCGGAGGAGGGGCAGCGGCTATCGTGACTCCCACGACTCCCACCGACTTCGAGATGAAGCCGACCGGAGTCACTCTGGAAGTCGAGCCAACCGTCGGACCGGATGGCTACACCATTGACCTTGTCCTCGCCCCACGAGTGATTGAATTTGATGGATTCATCAACTACGGAAGCCCGATTTATGCAAACGTTGGGTGGGGAGTCCCGTTAGTATCTGCAACCGGCGTTGTCTCTGGTAGTGCGGTCTTAATGGTGGGCACACAGAGGCGGCTCCTCACCGAAAACACGATCAACAAGCCGGTGTTCTCCACTCGCGAAGTGACCACCCAAGTCTCCGTGTATGACGGCCAGACCGTTGTCCTGGGCGGCCTCATGCGGGAGGACGTGCAGAAAGTGGAGGACAAGGTTCCGATCCTTGGCGATATCCCCCTCGCGGGCCGGCTGTTCAGGACCAGCGCGGACCAGCATGTGAAGAGGAACCTCATCATGTTTGTGACCGCGAACCTTCTCGATCCGGCCGGCCAACCGCTCATCAAATCAGAGGTCGAAGACCAGGTCGTTGCCGTCCCGAACGCGAAAGCCATACAGTCCGAGGCCATCCCCGGGGACGCATCCACCATCCCCCTTCCACAATAAATTTTCGATGAAACAAAGCACCTCCGACAACATCTCCATTTCCCTCCCGTGGCATGGGCTTCCAGCCCGTGCGACGAACGACATGGGCTGGAAGCCCGTGCTACTGGCTCTCTTCTCGATCGCTCTTTTTGCACCTGCTCTTTCCGCCCAGAATACCCCCGCCCTTTCCGACAGGGAGGTTGTCCGCCGCCAGGAAAACCTTGTTATAGCGGACAAGCTGATCGCCAAAGGCGACCAGGCCGTTAAGGACGCGGACTTCGAGGCCGCGTATGTCAATTACCTCGATGCGCTGGACAAAATTCCCGAAGGCCCTGCCGCCGCGGCCCAGAGAAATCCGACCGTGGCGAAGTTTTCGGATGCGGGGATTGCATACGCGAACTTTCTTGTTCGGAACGGTCGCTACGGGGACGCCGAAAAGGTTGCCAAGACCATCCTCCTCCCCCAGTTCAACCCCTCCTACAAACCTGCTGTCCAGTTTCTGGCCAACCTCGAGCAGCCGGACTCAGTCAACAAGACCGTCACCCCGCAATTCGCGGCCAGCAGGGACGAGGTTTCAAAACTTTTGGCAGAGGCCGACGGATACTATGCGACCGGCCGGTTTGATCTGGCCATCAAACGTTACGAGAAGGTCCTGAATATCGACCGCTACAATAATGCCGCTCGCATGGGTATGGAGAAGGTGAATAGCCAGAAAAGCAAATACTACGACAATGCCTACAATGAGACCCGCAGCCGGATGCTTTGGCTCGTTGACCGCGCATGGGAACGCCCGGTTCGGCGTTTTCAGAGCCGTGATACCAACAATGGCAACCAGGGCAGGAGTATTGCCGGTGCAGCAACTGAAGCGATTTCGGCGAAGCTGAATAGAATTATCATCCCGAAAATTGATTTTAAGGACACCTCGATCCGCGAGGCAGTGGAGCGCCTTAAACAAATCAGCAAGGAACGCGACATCACATCGGATGACCCAAAACTCAAAAGGGGCGTCAATCTCATCCTGAAACTGCCACCCGGACAGCCCGCCCCGGTTGCAGGGGTTCCTACCGATGCCTCAACCGGTTCAACGGCCGCCGCCTCAACAACAGTGACGGAGGATACCAGGATCACCCTTTCCTTGACGAACGTCCCACTCATCGAGGCGCTGAAATATTTGACCGACCTCGCGGGTCTGAAATTCAAAGTGGAGACGTTTGCCGTTTCGATCGTTCCGGTCACCGAGAACACAGATGAACTTCTCACAAAAGAATACCGCGTGCCCCCCGGCTTCATTCCCACCTCGACCGCCAATGCCGCTGACGCGGCGCCTCCTTCCGCCGGAAAGTCTGCCAACGTCATGTCTGATGTGCGGGTTAAGGGAGGGAAAGACGCCCAGGTTTTTTTAACAAGCGAGGGCGTTCCATTTCCTTCCGGATCCTTTGCGCAGTATGTTCCCGCAGGGAGCAAGCTTTTCGTGCGAAACACGCAGGGGGCCTTGGATCTCATCGACGTCCTGGTGGATGCAGCGATGGGGGTCCGGCCAACCCAGGTGGAGATCGAGTCGAAATTCCTTGAGATTTCTCAAAACAACCTCAAGGAGCTCGGGTTTAACTGGCTTCTTGGTCCGCTGAGCATCGGGGGAGGAATGTATGGCGCCGGGGGCACGCAAGGATTTGGACAGTCCGTCAACACTTCGGCTAATCCGTTTACTAACCCGGGTGGCGGCACTTCCGTCGGCCAAGATCCTGTCACCGCTGGATTGAGGTCCGGCATGGGCGTGGGCGGCCAGGCAGCCGTTACTGCAAATTCCATTGATGCCCTCCTGTTTCAGCAAGCTGGCGGTGCCCTCAGCGCTTTTACCCCGGCCCCTGCGATTTTGGGATTGGCGGGCATCTTTACGAACCCGCAATTCCAGCTCATCATTCGAGCTCTCAACCAAAAAAAGGGAGTGGATCTAATGTCTGCCCCGAAAGTCACTACCAAGAGCGGAAGCAAGGCGGTGATCAGAGTGATTCGGGAGTTCCCTTACCCAACCCAATTTACACCGCCGGTGCCGGGCACGACTGGTGGCAACGCAACCTCAGGTGTGAACATAATGGGCGTTGCCACTCCCGCCACCCCCTCCTCGTTTGAAATCAGAAATCTCGGCGTCACGCTTGAAGTGGAACCCCAGCTGGGGTCCGACAACTACACCATTGATCTGGATCTGGCTCCGGAGGTGGTCGAATTCGAGGGCTTTATCAATTATGGCAGCCCGATCATCTCCCCAAGATATTCTCTTCTGACAGGGACATGGTCGGACGTCGTCATCACGGAAAACACTATCAACCAGCCGATCTTCTCGACGCGCAAGGTCAGGACGAGCGTGAGTATCTGGGATGGTCAAACGGTGGCAATGGGAGGGCTGATCCGCGAAGACGTTCAAAAAATACAGGATAAAGTTCCGATCCTCGGGGACATCCCTCTGGCCGGCCGCCTGTTCCGTTCGGATGTGTCCCAAAAGATCAAAAAGAACCTCATCATCTTCGTGACGGCGCGCCTGATGGATGCCGAGGGCCGGCCTGTTCGTCAGGATGAAGAGCAGGAGGAAATCGTGGAGCCTCTGGGATTGCCAGAGAGCCTGCCTCCTCCGACATTCCAGGCGCGATCCATGGGGAAATAACTCCGTGGCATGGGCATCCTGACCAATGCTGTTTACTTAGCAGAGGAAATGTGGCATCGGCGTCCCGCCGATGGAGAAGATCAACATGGCCGGGACGGCCATGCCACGTAAGTAAACAGTATCGAGCATCCTGCCCATGCGTTGCTGGATGTCTGATGTCGAAACGCCCACCCATCTCCGCAGAGGGCCGCTGGCTGAGGATCGGCCTTGCGGCCGCGATTCTATTGTTCCTGGGCCTGCTCGCTGTTTCCGGCCCCGGAGCCCGGACAGGCACGACGTTTTTCCCGTGTGGATTCCATGCCGTGAGCGGCCTGCCATGCCTTTTCTGCGGGGGAACCCGGGCGGCCCGCGCAATACTTCACGGGGATCTGCATGCGGCAGTCTATCTGAATGCGCTCGCTTTTCCCGCCCTCGCGCTTGCCGCCGCGACGGTTGTTGTTCTGCTTCTGGAAGCTGCGGCAGCGCGTCCGCTTGCCTTATGGGATGCCCTTTTCCGGCACTTCAGCAGGCTCGCACCGGTTCTTGTCCTTCCCGCTCTTGCATGGTGGACGATCCACATTTACTTCGCCCTCAGGACCCCGAAGCCGGAACTCGTGGACTTCCGGAATCCGATCGCGGCCAAGGCGGGAGCTCTGGCCGGAACGCTGTCGCGCTGACCCGCTTC
>JBAWVC010000014.1:0-22590 GCA_037147455.1 Verrucomicrobiota bacterium
CGGCATTCTTCGCGCTGTTTTTTGTCTGGCCGATCTTCGGGGCCCTGCAGGGGGCTTTTGCCGGTTCGGACGGGAAGTTCACGTTCGATTATGTCGCGGAGGTTTTCCGCAACCCCATTTATCTGGAGGGGCTGTGGAATTCGTTTCTCATGGGTCTCTTCAGCACGCTGCTCGCTGCCGCCATCGCGCTGCCGCTTGCGGTGATCGGCGACAGGTATCTCTTTCCGGGAAAATCCCTGCTGGGGGCGTTCGTCCTGATCCCGATGATCCTGCCGCCGTTTGTCGGCGCGATCGGGGTGAAGCAGATTCTCGGGCAGCAGGGCGCGTTCAACGCGCTCCTGGAATCGCTCGGGCTCATGGACCCCGCGCGCCCGATGGACTGGCTTGGCGAGAGCCGGCTCTGGGGCGTGATCATCATGAACGCGCTGCACCTGTATCCGATCCTCTACCTCAATGTGCTCGCCGCGCTCGCGAACGTGGACCCCGCGATGGAGGAGGCGGCGGAAAACCTCGGCTGCACCGGATTCCGCCGGTTCCGGAAAATCACGCTGCCGCTCATCATGCCGGGGGTTTTTGCCGGCGGGACGATCATCTTCATCTGGGCGTTCACCGAGCTCGGCGTGCCGCTCATGTTCGGGTTCACCCGGGTGACATCGGTCCAGATCTTTTCCGGGATCAACGACATCGGGGGGAATCCGTTTCCGTTTGCGCTGGTCGCGGTGATGCTGGGATCGGCCGTCCTCCTCTACGCCTCGGGGAAATTCTTCTTCGGGCGCGACAGCCACGCGATGATGGCAAAAGCGACGAGCCAGGGAGGGGCGCGAAAAATCGGGCTGATTGGCGGGATGCTCTGCGCCGGATTTTTCGGATGCATCACGTTCCTCGCCATCCTGCCGCATCTCGGCGTGATCCTGGTGGCCTTTTCGAAGGACTGGTATGGGACGATCCTGCCCGCCGGCTGGACGCTTTCGCATTTCGAGGCCGCCCTCGGACACAACCTGACCCTGCCCTCGATCCAGAACAGCCTGAAATACGCGAGCCTCGCGACCGTTCTCGATCTCGTCCTCGGCATCGCCATCGCCTATGTTGTCGTCCGCACCAAGCTCGCCGGCCGCCAGATCCTCGACGCCATGGCGATGCTCCCGCTCGCGGTGCCCGGCCTCGTGCTCGCCTTCGGCTACCTGGCCATGACGCAGGAGGGGAACCTCATGAATCTGGCTTCCTCGATCCTGGCGGCCCCATCGTGGGCGGCTTCGCTCGCGGGCTGGCAGGAACTTTCCGCCCAGATCGCCGGCCCGGTTTCTGACGGCTTCGGAAAATTTCTCGTGCGGCATCTCTCACCGGCGGTCGATCCGCTGGCGATCATCGTGATCGCGTATTCGGTCCGCCGCCTGCCGTATGTCGTCCGCTCGGCGGCCGCGGGATTCCAGCAGACCAGCGTCACGCTCGAGGAGGCCGCCCAAAACCTCGGATGCCCGCCGTTCCGCACCCTCCGGAAAATCACCCTCCCGCTCATCGCGGCGAACCTTTTGGCCGGCGGCCTGCTCGCGTTTTCCTTCGCGATGCTCGAAGTCAGCGACTCGCTCATCCTCGCCCAGAAGCAGCAGGATTTCCCGATCACGAAAGCCATCTACGAGCTCTACCAGCTTCTCGGAGAAGGGCGCTTCGTCGCCAGCGCGCTCGGCGTCTGGGCCATGGCGTTCCTCGCGGTCACCATCATCGGAGCCAGCCTGATCCTCGGGAAAAAGCTCGGGGCAATCTTCCGGGTGTGACGCGAATGTCGCTGCGCCCTGGCCTGCCGGAAAACCACCCCAGCCGCATCGTCCGGCAGAGCCGCAAAGACGATCCAGGCCCGCGCGGACTTTTCAGGCATTGAGCTCCCGGCGGGATTATTAAGGCAGGAAGAGAAAGGCGAGAATCATAATCGCTGTCGGCACGAGGGCGGCGAGGAGCAGCTTCACGGCGTCCACGCCATCCGGTCCGAATTGGTTTTGCAGGATCGCCTGGCCGGCAGGGTTCGGGGCGTTGGCGATGACGGTGAGCCCGCCGCCGGCGACGGCGCCCGCCATGACCGCGAGCTTTGCCTGCGCCGAGAACCCGGGCACGAGCGAGGCGAGGTAGGTGATGGCGGCATTGTCGTTGAAGGCGGTGAGCACGGTCGAGCCGAGAAGCAACTGCAGCGGGTTGAGGCTCGTCAGCACCGGCTCGATCCACCATTGCTGGCACCCGCCGTGGATGACGAGCCCTGCGAGGAAGAATCCGACGAGGATCGGGGACTTGAGGCTGATGAGGTCCTGGTTCCGCTCGGTCGCCATCACGAACGCCTGGAACAGCATGAACGTGAGGACGACAACTGCGGGGTAATGGGACGCATAAACGACAAACCCGATGAAGAGAAGGTGGGCGGCCACAATCCAAATCGGGACATCTAGCTTGCGATTGCCGGAATCCCCGTCCGAATCACGGAGCGAGAGGAGTTCGCGGCGGAAAACCAGAAAGGCCAGGAGGTTGGCGGCAACGATCCCGAGCGCGGCCTTCCAGCCGAAATTCGCCATCATGAAGGCCAGATTCCAATCCCATCTCGAGGCCACCATAACCACCGGGGGAGCGGCGAAGTGCGTGAGCGTCCCCCCGACCGAGATGTTTACGAACAGCAGGCCCAGCGTCGCGTAGCGGAGCGGCATCGAGGGCCCGAGCCTGAAAAATTTTGATGCCAGAAGCATCGCGCAGATCGTCATGGCCGCGGGTTCGGTCACGAACGATCCGAGCAGCGGGCCCACGGTGAGAAGCGACAGCCACCACGCCGCGGGAGTTGCGCGACCGAGATTCGCCACCAGCCGGAGGCAGGCTTCCGCGAAATAGAGAACCGGACGCGAACTGGCGATCGCCATGATCACCACGACGAAGATCGGCTCGGTGAAGTTGACCCCGTTGATGTAGGCGCGGGCGGTTCCCGGACCTTCCATCAACGCCATCGCGATCGCGAGCGGAATCACCCAGATCCCGAAAACCGCTTCGACCTCGCCCAGAAAGTGGAACAGGACCTCAAGGAATTTTTTTCTGTCTGCTGCCCGCTCCAGCTTGCGCCGGCCGGTCTTTTCGTCGGCCAGGCACCGTCGGATATCCTCGTATTCGCGCTCGAATCCGTGAGAAGCCTTCCGGAATTTCGCGGCGAGAAAGGTGTGCGCGATCGCGCCGAGGAACAGGATCGTGGCGACGGCGTTGAAAGGGTCCTTCCGGACTCTGCCTGCGAGCTTTTCCAAAAGGGCGGTTTGCCCGCTGTCCGCGTAGCTTTCCACGGGCCTGGGAAAATCCGTCCGGGCAGGTGTTGCGGCTTGTGCGACCGAAAGCCCCATGGCGCCGGCCAGAACCGGAACGACAATCCACTTTTTTATGGGGCCGGGAAAAAATGCCATGGCAGGTGCTTAACATACAATCCGCGGACCGCAAGACGCGCCGGATTCCCAAAGTGAAGGAAAACCATTGCGCGCGGGCTCCTCTCAGGAAATGATCCCCGGATGTTCACCGGACTCGTTGAAGAAATGGGCGAATGCCAATGGCTCCGCCGCAGCACCAAATCGACGCAACTCACCGTCCTCGCCCCGCACATCGAAAAGCGGATCCGGACCGGCGACAGCGTGGCCATCAACGGCTGCTGCCTCACGGTCACCTCGCACACCAAGGGCCAGATCTCGTTCGACCTCCTCGACGAAACGCTCAAATGCACGAACCTGAAATCGGTCAGGCCCGGGAGCCAGATCAACCTGGAGCGCGCGCTCGCTGCCGACGGGCGCCTCGGCGGGCATTTTGTCCAGGGGCATGTGGACACGACGACCAAGCTCCGCGCCGCAACCCCCAAAGCCGGCGACCTCCGCCTGGATTTTGAAATGCCCGCGGAATTCGCGCGCTACATCGCCTACAAGGGATCGGTCTCGATCAACGGCGTGAGCCTGACGGTCGCGGAGGTTGGCGCGGACACCTTCACGATCTGGATCATCCCCCACACGAGAAAAGTCACGAACCTCGGGAAGATCGAAGCCGGGGACGAGGTGAACCTCGAATGCGACATCCTCGCCAAATACACCGAGCGCATCCTGGCGGCGAATCAGGCCACTGCCCCCGCATAGAATGACTGCACCTTCTTTCGAGCGGCTGGCTGCCCGGATTTCCGGCGAAATCGTGACGGGCGGAACGATGCGGAAGCTCTACGCGACCGATGCTTCGGAGTATCAGGAAATGCCGCTGGCTGTCGCGTTTCCCAAGGACGAGTCCGACGTGCGGGAGATCATCCTTTTCGCAAACGAAAACCGGATCGGCATCATTCCGCGCACGGCAGGAACCTCTCTGGCTGGGCAGGTCGGAAGCGGGCTGGTCGTGGACATCTCGCTGCACTTCGGCAAAATTCTGGAAATCGACAAAGAGTCCGGACGGGTCCGGGTCCAGCCGGGGGTGGTCCGCAACGAGCTGAATTTCGAGATCGCGAAGCACGGGCTCTATTTTGGCCCGGAGACCTCGACCGCGAACCGCGCGATGATCGGCGGGATGGTGGGGAACAATTCGTGCGGCTCAAACTCGATCGTTTACGGGAGCGTCCGCGACCATCTCGTTTCGGCGCGCGGATTTTTCAGCGACGGAAGCGAGGGCGTGCTCCGCGGGCTTTCCCCATCGGAATTCGAGGCGAAATGCCGGGACGGCGCCACGATGGAAGGCCGGATCTACAAGTCAGTTCAAGACCTGCTCGGCAACGAAACCAACCGCCGACAGATCGCGGAAAATTTTCCCCTCAAATCCATCCCCCGCCGGAACACGGGCTACGCGCTCGACCTCCTGATGGACGCGGAGGCTTTCGATCCGGAGTCGCGTCAGGAATTCAATTTCTGCAAGCTGATCGCGGGTTCCGAGGGCACGCTTTTTTTCGGCCTGGAATACGAGCTCCAGTGCGACCCGCTCCCGCCCCCGCACGTCGCCCTCGTCTGCGGGCACTTCGGCTCGGTGGATGAAGCGCTGCGCGCTAATCTCGTGGCGCTGGATTTCGCGCCGTCGGCCTGCGAGCTGATCGACCGCCACATCCTCGAATGCACGAAAGCCAACCACTCGCAGGCGAAAAACCGGTCCTTCGTGGTCGGCGATCCCGGGGCTGTTCTGGTCGTCGAGATCCGACGCGACCAGGAGGCCGACATGGAATCCGCTGTCGCCGCGCTGCAATCCGCCTGGGCCGCGGCGGGATACGGCTACGCGGTGCCGGTCCTGCGCGGGGCCGAGGGCAACAAAGTGTGGGACCTCCGCCGGGCCGGGCAGGGGCTCATGAGCAATGTCGTCGGCGATGCGAAGCCGAGGGAAGTTGTCGAGGATACGGCGGTGGATGTCCGAGACCTGCCCGCGTATATCGCGGAATTCAACGACATCCTGCGGAGCAAGTATGGCATCGGTTGCGTCTATTATGCCCATGCCAGCTCCGGCGAGCTGCACACCCGACCGCTCTTCGATCTCAAGACCGAGCAGGGGTTGAAAACGTTCCGGGGCGTCGCGACCGACATCGCGCACCTCGTCAAAAAATACCGCGGATCGCTCAGCGGCGAGCACGGCGACGGGCGCCTGCGCGGCGAGTTTATCCCGCTGATGGTCGGGCAGGAATGCTACGGCCTCATGAAGGCGGTCAAGGCCGCGTTCGATCCGGGAAACATTTTCAACCCCGGCAAGATCGTGGACACGCCGCCGATGGACACGCACCTGCGCCACGAGCCGGGCCACCCGACGCCAGAATACGAAACGGTCTTCGATTTCAGCAATGTCCTCGGGGTCGTCCGCGCCGCCGAACAATGCAACGGCTCCGGCGACTGCCGGAAGTCGCACTTGGCGGGAGGGGCGATGTGCCCGAGCTACATGGCCACCCGCGAGGAAAAGCACACAACGAGGGCCCGAGCGAACATCCTGCGCCACATCCTCAACCATCCGGCCGATGCGGCGAAGCCGTTCGACAGCGCCGAGATCAAGGAGGTGATGGACCTCTGCCTGTCGTGCAAGGCGTGCAAAAGCGAGTGCCCGTCGAGCGTGGACATCGCGAAGCTCAAGGCGGAATTTTTGCAGCACTATTACGATTCGCACGGGGTCCCGCTCCGCTCGCGTCTCGTCGCGGGGTTTGCCGACGGCGCGCGGCTCGCTTCGGTTTTTCCGGGCATCTACAACGCCGTCTTCCAAACTCCATGGATCAGGAAAACCTTCAACAGGATTGTTGGCTTCCACCCGGAGCGCACGCTCCCGAAAGTCAACCGAGTGACGTTGCGGCACTGGTTCAAGAACCGCTCGTCCCTGCAGCCGGCCGGCAAGCGGAACGGGCGAGTCCACCTTTTCTGCGATGAGTTCACAAACTACAACGATCTCGATGCCGGGATTGCCGCTGTCGAACTCCTCGAACTCCTCGGCTACGAGGTCGTCCTTCCCAGGCACGTCGAAAGCGGCCGCGCCTCGCTCTCGAAAGGGCTGATCCGGCGGGCCAAATCGTTCGCTGAAGAAAACGTCCGGCTTCTCTCGCCGGTCGTCACGGAAAGCGAGCCTCTCATCGGCATCGAACCGTCTGCAATTCTAGGGTTCCGCGATGAATACCCGGTCCTCGTGGCTCCCCCGCTGCGGGAGTCCGCGCGAGCCCTGGCCCCGCACTGCCTCCTCCTCGACGAATTCATCGCGCGGGAAGCGGATGCCGGCCGCATCACTGCGGAGCTTTTCACCGAACGACAGCAGGCCATCCACCTCCACGGGCACTGCCACCAAAAGGCCACCGCTTCCCTCGATCCCACCATCCGGATGCTCTCGCTCCCGAAAAACTTCACCGTAAAAATCATCCCGTCCGGATGCTGTGGCATGGCCGGCTCGTTCGGCTACGAGGCCGAGCACTACGATGTCTCGATGAAAGTCGGAGAGCTCGTGCTTTTCCCCGCTGTCCGAAAGCTCGACGGCGATTCCGTCGTCGCAGCCCCCGGAACGAGCTGCCGCCACCAGATCCACGACGGCACGAAACGGAAAGCCCTCCACCCCGCCGAAATCCTCCGCGCTGCCGTGAAAAACTAAGGGTCCCGGCCAATTGAAGAGAGTCCGGCGCATTATTCGGCTGTTCGTTCTGCCTCTGGTCGCGCTCTGGTTGCTGGCTTGGGCCATTCTCTGCCAGCCAATTTTTCCCGACGGAGAAAAATCCGCAGTCTCGGTTGACCCCGAAGCGCTGAAAAAGCATGTCCGCGTCATTTCGGAGGATTTTTTTCCAAGGGATTGCCTGAATATCGGGAATCTGGACCGGTGCTCGGATCACATCCGATCGGAGTTTGAAAAGACGGGAGCCAGGGTTCGCGTGCAGGAATACGAGGAGAATGGCCGGACTTACCGGAATGTTATCGCGCGTTTCGGCCGCAGCGATGATGGGCTCCTCGTCGTCGGGGCCCACTACGATACGTGCGGCCCTCTCCCGGGTGCAGATGACAACGCGAGTGGGGTTGCGGGCATGATCGAGCTGGCCGGTCTCCTCAGCCGCGCTCCCGTGGATCGGAACATCGAGCTGGTGGCTTACAGCACGGAGGAGCCGCCGTTTTTCCGTTCGACCATCATGGGCAGCGCCGTGCATGCCAAGGAACTTCGCGAAAGAGGAATCAAAGTTCGCGGGGTGGTGATCCTGGAAATGATAGGATGTTTTCGCGACGATTGGATGTCGCAGGATTTCCCGTTTCCTCTGCTGCGTCTATTTTATCCCAGCTGCGGGAACTTTATCGCCGTTGTCGGCCGGCTTGACCAATGGCCGTTCATGCGGGACTTGAAGAAAGGCATGCAGGGCGCGACCGACCTCCCGGTCTATTCCATCAACGCGCCTTCCACCCTTCCAAGCATTGATTTCTCCGACCACCTGAACTACTGGGAGACGGGGTGCAACGCCGTCATGGTGACCGACACCTCTTTTTACCGGAACCATGATTACCACGACGAGGGCGATGTCTGGAGCCGCTTGGACTACGATCGCATGGCCGAGGTGGTCGTGGCGGTTTACGAGGGCATCAAGAGGTTTCCGGGCCACGAGTGATTCTGCCATTCCTCACGGAAACCTGGGCCTGGGGGGCGTGTATAGACGCCTTTCTGGAATCTCCCACTCTTCCGGCAGGGCAGGAAAACTGCGCGCGGCATACGCTTGGTTGAAAAGCGTATAATACGCGGCCTCCCATTTTAACGAGCGCCATATCGGGCTGGTGATCGCGAGCTTTCTGGCGTTCCATTTTTCCTGTAGATGGCGACTCGGAGGGGATCCGCCGCATCTCATCCAGCTCACTTGTCGATTCCCGCAAGGGGGCGTTGTCTTCGATGAGGAATAGGGCGGGCATGGCGGTCAGCTGCCCGGGTTCCCACCGGTGGCGGCGGCGAGCGGGATGGTGACAGAAAAGGCTGATCCGTCCGGCAGCGGCGTGTATCGCATCTGCCCCCCGTGGGCCTGCGCGCACTTCTGCGCGAGGAAGAGGCCGAGTCCGGAGCCGGGCTTGTCCCCGACATTCGATGCCCGCGAAAACGCGTCGAAGAGGAATCTTCTCTCCTCCTCCGGAACTCCGATCCCGTGGTCGAAGACTGAGAGAGTGAGCGAGTCCGGACCGGCCTCTACGCCCAGCTCGACCTTGGTGCCGTCCGGCGAGTATTTCAGCGCGTTTTCCAGGAGGTTGATCAGGACATGGTGGAGGAGCCGCTCGTCGGCCGTGATGTCCAGCCCGGCATCACGGAAAGTGATTTCGATCCGCGAGGGAACGTTCAAGTCGGATTCGACCTCCAGGCAGCCCCGTCTCAGGAAGTCGAGCAGGGGAAAACGGGTGGGGGTGAAAGGCAGCTTCCCCTCCTCGAGCTTTCCGGCAAGGAGGAGGTCGTCGAGAATCCGCACCATGGAGGTCACGCCGGTCATCAGGCCAGCCAGGACCGACTGCGCCCGCTCGGCCGGCATCGCGTCACCGAAGTTTTTCAGGAGATCGCAGTCGAGCATGATATTGGCGAGCGGGGTGCGGAGCTCGTGGCTGGCCATCGAGACGAACCGCGACTTAAGCCGGGTGAGTTCCTCGGCGCGGACGAGGTTTTTAATGACGACGCCTTCCGCGCGCTTGCGCTCGGTGATGTCGATGAACGTCACGACCGCCCCCACCGGCGCGCCATCAATGCGCTGCGGATAGGACCAATATTCAGCAGGGAAACTGGTGCCGTCTGCCCTCCAGAGCACCTCGTCATCCACGTGCGAGCCTTCGTTCGCTTGGAACGCGCGAAAAATGCGGCACTCTTCGACCGGGAAACGGGTGCCATCCGCATGCTTTTGGTGGATCTGCCAATGCATGTTCTTTCCGAGCAGCTCGTCCTCACGCCCATATCCGAGCATCTGCAGGCAGGCGGAATTGCAAAAGGTGCAATCTCCATGCATGTCGATGCCGTAGATGGCTTCTGCTGTGGAATCCAGCAGGAGTTGGAGTTGGTCCTTGCTCTGCTTCAGCTCGGCGGCGCGCTTTTCCTTCTCTTCGTTCTGGAAGACGAGCTCCTTGTTGGCGACGACCAGCTCGGCGGCCCGCTTGTCCTTCTCCTCGTTGTGGAAGGCGAGTTTCTTGTTGGCGATGGCCAGCTCGGTGACCGCATCGCCGGCAGCGGCGCTTCCGCCATGTTCCCTATTTCCCAGGCTGGCTTCTTCTAAAACTTCCGGCGGCAGCCCTTTCGCGGGTGGATTTTTGGCGACCGCGCGAATCATTTTTTTCATCGTCTGGGTGCGACTTCCCGCACATGGATCGGAAACTGAACTTGCAATAGCGAAACTGGCCCATTTTGGTGCCTGGCAGGCTGTTTTGGCAAGGAATGGTACCTGCCTGGTTTGTTTATGTTCATCCGCTGTGATGGCATTCTTGGCGGAAAACGCAGGCCAGCTTCGCGGCCAGCTCCTTTTTTTTGAACGGCTTGGAGAGGAAGTCGTCCATGCCTGCGGCGAGGCATCGCCCGCGGGCACCGCGCATCGCCTGCGCGGTAAATGCAATGATCGGAACATGGTATCCCGTCACCAATTCGATCTCCCGGATTTTTTCTGTGGCAACAAGCCCGTCCATCACCGGCATCCGCAAATCCATGAGGATGGCGGAATACTTGCCCGGCAAGAATGCTTCGATTGCTTCGGCTCCACTGGTCACGAATTCGACGTGATAGCCAAGGCTCGTGAGCATCTTTCCAACCATCAAAGAGTTGCTCCGGTCATCCTCGACGACGAGCACCGGGAGGAGGGCAGTGCGCGCAGGCGTCTTTGCGCATGGGCTGGATGGCGATGCGACGTCAGTGCCGGTGAGTAAATGGGACGGCGCGGAGGCTATCCCTCCAGCGGGGGCTTCCAGCGGGAGCCGGAACGTGAACGTGCTGCCTTTGCCGGGAACGGAGATGACCGAGATCGAGCCTCCCATGTCTTCGGCCAGGCACTGCGAGATGGCGAGCCCGATCCCCGTTCCGCCATACTTCTGATTGATCGTCGAGTCCGCCTGCGTGAACAACTGGAACAGACGGGCGAGAGCTTCGGAGGAAATTCCGATGCCCGTGTCTTTGACCGAAAAATCCAGGAACTTCCGGAATCTCGTTACGCGGAGGCTCACCGAGCCGTCGGATGTGAATCTGACCGCGTTTGCCAGAAGGTTGATGAGGATCTGGCGGATCCTCCGCTCGTCGCCTGTGATCTGCTCCGGCACGGTGGCGGCCACATCGTAGTGGAACGCGATCCCTTTGTCGTCGGCGGATTTCCTGACGCTGTCCGACGCCGCTTTCACGAGCCGGGCGAGGTCGAACGAGGCGGAATGGATCGTGAGAGAGCCTTTTTCGATGCTGGAGAAATCCAGGACATCGTTGATGAGGGACAAAAGGTGATTGCCGCTATCTCGAATCGCCTCGATGAAGGATTGCTGTTTGTCGTCGTGCGTCGTGTCGGCGAGAAGCTCCGCAAACCCCAGGATCCCGCAGAGCGGGTTGCGCAGCTCATGGGTCATGGTGGCAAGGAATTCGCTTTTTGCCTGAACGGCAGACTCCGCCACATCCCTGGCTGTCTTCAACTCCTTCTCCACCATCTTGCGCTCGGTGATGTCGCGGCTGATGCCGAGCAAGCCGATGAGTTCTCCGTCCGCTCCCCAGTAGGGTGTCTTCATTGTGTCCATCAACGCTTTCCGGCCATCGGGATAGGTGACCCATTCCTCGTTATGCCTGGGCTTGCGTCCCGCCATCATCTGCCGGTCCTGTTCCTGGAATATATCGGCAACCTGCTTGTCAAAGAGTTCGTGGCCCGCCTTCCCGACAATCTCGTTCTTTGGCCGCCCCATGAACTCGGCGAAGGCGGTGTTGCAGCCCAGACAAGCCCCCTCGAGATTCTTGAAAAAGACGATGTCAGGAATGGAATCCAGCAGGGAATTGATCAGGGCGTCCTGCCGCATGATTTTCTCCTCCGTCCGCTTGCCCGCAGTGACATCAACCAGCGCGACGCGGCAGACGGGCTCGCCGTTTTCAGCGCGTGCGACGGTGAAGTTCAGGTGTGCAAAGAATGCCGTGCCGTCATGTCTGACCATCGGGAGGTCGCATTCCTGCGGTTGGCGCGCATTCAAGAGGTTCTTTCTGCACAGGTAGTAGAGGTCCTGGCCTTCCTTGGAGATGAAGTCGGACAAGCCCCTTCCGACCAGTGCGCCCCGCTCGACGCGAAGAAGTGCGGTGGCGGTGAGGTTCGCTTCGAGGATCAGTCCCTTCTCGTCGACCGTGCAATAGCCGACCGGGGCCAGATCGTAGAGATCGAAATACCGCGCCCGCGAAGTATCCAGCTCCTCCTTTGCCCGGCGCAGATCCTCGTTCTGCATCTCGAGTTCGATCTGGTGCACCCGCAGCTCGTGGAGCGAGGCGAACAGGGTTTCCGGCGACAGGGCATCGAGATTCTCTAGCGAGCTGTCGAGCATTTCCCGGAAGGCCTTTTCCGCCTGCTCGCGAAGTGAGGCTGCCTGCGGGGACTCTGGACGCCGCTTATTCATGCTCTCCCCGATGCCAGCGATGGGGAAACGATCTTTACTGGCTGACTGGCTGACTGGAGTTTCCTTTTTCAAAAACTTCCGGGACCTGCCCTTGAGCGGGTGGGTTTTCAACGGCTGCTGGGATCGTTTTTTTCATCGTCTGGGTGCGACCTCCCGCACGTGGATGGGAAAACCAAGCTCGAGCTCGTGATGGCAGAGCTGGCTTATTGTGGTGCCAGACAGGCATTATTAGCAAGGAATGGTTTTCCCATGCTTATCCGCCGTGGGACACAACCCATTCAGGGTTGGTTCATGTCTTCTGTCGAACCCAGGGTAGCTCGTTGCTCGCAACCCTGGGCTATGGGATTCCATCCCCTTCGGGGAATTCCCTCGAAGAAATTTGTCCTGCACCCATTCCGCGAAACGTTTGATAGCGGAACTTTGACGCGATGGGATGTCCGGGTATAGTGCGGCGATGAAAGGAAACGGAAGGCGCATCCTTGTGGGCATGAGCGGCGGGGTGGATTCCAGCGTGGCTGCCTGGCTGTTGCAGCGGGACGGGTGGGAAGTGATCGGCGTGACGATGAAGGTCTGGCCTCAGGATTGCATCACGCGCGCCGAGGACAAGTGCTGCGGGCCGTCGGCGATCGCGGATGCGCGCGGCGTCGCCCACCGGCTGGGGATCCCGCACTACGTCGTGGACGAGGCGGACGGGTTCGAGAAGGCGGTCATCAATTATTTCGCCGGCGAATACCGGGCCGGCCGGACCCCGAACCCGTGCGTGATGTGCAACGAGCACCTGAAGTTCGGGAGCCTTCGCACGAAGGCGCGGGCGCTCGGGGCGGACTTCATCGCGACCGGCCACTACGCGATCATCGAACATCGCGACGGCCGCGCGGTCCTGCGGAAAGGGACCGATCCGCGGAAGGACCAGTCGTATTTTCTATTCAGCCTCAACCAGGACCAGCTCCTTCACGCGCTGACCCCGCTGGGCGGAATGTCGAAGCCGGAGATCCGGGAGATCGCGCGCGGGCTCGGGCTCAAGGTCGCCGACAAGGCCGACAGCCAGGAAATCTGTTTTGTTCCCGGCAACGACTACCGGGCGTTCCTGCGCGGACATTTTGGTGATGAGGAATTTCACCGGGGCGGGATCTATGACACGGAGGGAAATTTTCTGGGCAGCCATGAGGGGATCGAGATGTTTACGATCGGCCAGCGGAAGGGCCTGCCGGGCGGATCGCCCAAGCCCCTCTACGTCGTGAATATCGATCCGGAGACCTCGCGCGTCATTGTCGGGGGCGAGGAGGATCTGGTCCGCGGGGAGTTCGAGGTGGACCGCGTCACGTGGCATGCCGGAGAACCGGAGGAACCGTTGCGGGCGAACGTGAAAATCCGCTACGCTCACCCCGGCACCGAAGCCTCATTGGAAGCTCTTCCCGGCGGGCGGGCCAGGATCGTTCTCGACGAGCCGCAGCGCGCGGTGACGCCTGGGCAGGCGGCTGTCTTTTACGACGGGGACCGCGTGGCTGGCGGCGGATGGATTGTCAGGCAACCCTCACCCGTTCCCGCATGATCCGGATCGTCCTGAGCACGTTTGCGGACGGCGACTCGGCGGCACAGGTCGTCCTGGCGCTCGTCTCGGAAAAGCTGGCGGCCTGCGGGACTATCATCCCCGGCGCGCGATCCATCTATCTCTGGAAGGGAGTTATGGAGGACAGCGCGGAGGTCCTCGTCCTTTTCAAAATCGCGGCGGCGAACGAAGAGGAATTCATCCGGCGCCTCGGCGAACTGCATCCGTATGACGTGCCGGAAATCGTTTCAATTCCCCCGTCGAAGTGGAACGAGGCCTACGGCCGCTGGGTTGTGGAAAAATCGGGAGGATAAGGCCGAACCCGAATTTCCGGGCGCTGCGTGATCGTCATGATGGGATTCAATGCGCATTGTTCAAGGCACGCCTGAAATCATCGAAGAAGGGATGGTCTACATCTCCAGGGCAGACGAAAGGGAGCTGGTGACCAGGGAGATCATGGAAAACATGCGGGAGACGACGAGGGCGACGATGAGGAGGTAGAGGATCCTCGGGAGCCATTCGGTGAGGGAATCGATGCGTTTGAAAAACCGGTCGCGGTAGATTCCGGACCATCGCGTGATTTCCTCATCGATCCTGCCGGAGGCTTCCGCGACATGGAAGGCGCGCTCCAGGTCCACGGGGAAGGCGCGGGAGCTGGCGAGAGCCTCCGCAAAGCCTTTTCCGGATCGGATGGCGGGAACCGCCGCCTCCGCTGCGGCCTCGACGCCGGCGCTCTTGCTGGCACGTCCGGCACGGCGAAGGCTTGAGAGCACGCCGTCCGCAGACCGGATACCGAGCGAGAGGACGAGGCAGAACCGGGCGAGTGCCGCATCCTGGAAGAAACCTCCCACGACCGGAACCGCCCTGATCAAACGGTCGGCGGCGGCGCTCGATTGAAATGACCGCGCAATCATCCAGAACTGAAGCACGAAGATCCCGCCTGCCAGGTAAGCGGTGCCCAGAAAGAGGGCGACCTGGGTGAAAAACTTTGTGAGGCTTCCGTCGATAATAGCGGGCGGGATCGAAAGCAGCAGGGCGCCGAAGTGGAGGATGAAGACCGGGTAAAGCGATGCGGCGACCGCGCGATTCCTGCCCTTTGCCAGGTGGGCATAGTAATCCGTCAACTCGTGGCAGGCTTCTTCCAGCCTTCCGCTCTGTTCGCCGGCGGCGAGGATCTCGCGGTCGACGATGGAAAATCCGCCCGCCTGGAACGCGGCATCAAGCCCTCCGTTGACAAGCGGGGCGGCACGGCGGGCTGCGGCGGCGGCGCGGTCGCGCCCGCGGGCGAGCTGCTCCAGCGCGCGCTCGAGAGGGAGCCCGCTTCGAAGCATCTGGGCCGTGTCGTGGAAGAAGTGCTCTTTATCTTGGAAGCGGAGTTGCACGATCAGGGCGGTTGTGAATGATCATGCCTGTGACCGGCAATTTGCGCGAGGACATAAAATTTCTGAAGGCCGCCCTGGCGGAGGCGGTGAAGGGGAGGGGGCTGACGCACCCGAATCCGGCCGTCGGAGCGCTCGTCGTCAAAAACGGGAAGATCCTTTCGCGCGGCTGGCACCGTGCCGCGGGGGAGCCGCACGCGGAGATCGAGGCGTTGAGAGGTTTGAAGAAGTCAATCGACGCGCGGGGGGCGACGCTCTATGTGACGCTCGAGCCCTGCTCGACGCACGGGCGCACGCCGCCCTGCACGCGGGCGATCATTGACGCGGGGATCGTCCGGGTCGTCTACGGCGCCCGCGATCCCAATCCAAGCCATGCCGGGCGGGCGGATAAGATTTTTATAAAGGCGGGGGTATCCGTGACCCGCGGAGTCATCGAGGAAGAGTGCGCCCTGTTGAACGAGGCCTGGAACAAATGGATCGCGACCGGTCTTCCGTTTGTGGTGGCGAAGGCGGGGATGAGCCTTGACGGGCGCATCGCTTCTCCGCCCGGAAGGCGGTGGATCACATCCGAGGAATCGCGGTTCGACGCGATGAGGCTGAGGGCAGGATGCGGCGCGATTCTCGTGGGGGGAGAAACGGTCTGCGCCGACAACCCCCGGCTCACGGTTCGCGGGATTCCAACGTCGTCGCAGCCGTGGCGGGCGGTCTGGACCAGGTCGGGAAAAATTCCCCGCGCGAGCCATCTCTTCACCGATGAATTCCGGGATAAAACCCTTGTCTATAAAAACGTCCCGCTCCGGGAGGCATTGAAAGATCTGGCAGACAAAGGAGTCGAGAAGGTGATCATCGAGGGTGGGGGGCGCACGCTGGGCGAGGCGTTCGATCAAGGGCTTGTGGACCGCGTGGTTTTTTATGTGGCCCCGGTTTTGATCGGCGGCGGCGTGCCGGCCATCGCTGGACGTGGCGCCGGTTCCAGCGGGGAGGGGATCCGGCTCGAAGAGGTCGCGTATGGAAGGCTCGGGCCCGACCTCAAAATGGAAGGCCGCGTGCGTTCGTAGCGGGGCCGGGGATCTGTTAATCCCCGCTGGGTCTCGCTGATACAGGGAGCACAGGCGTCCCGCCAGTGAATAGCGCAGGGCGTTTTCATGCGGGAGTCAGTCTCCAAACGGGCGGGACGCCCGTTCTCCTTTGGCAGCACCTCAACAGCCGCCCGACTTTAATGCGTTTGCCCTGCGCGAAAGGGCTTTTCGCGCATCGGCCGCGTGATAGAAGAAGGAGGTTGCGGGTTTTGTATGCGGTTCCAAACAAAAGTTTTTTTCTATGCGCTGGCGGTTGCTATCCTGAGCAGCCTCCTGGCCGCGATCCTCGTCTATCTTCCCGCCCGGAAGCTGGTCTTCGGGCTCATGCAGACCAACGTCCTTTCGATCGCCGCCACCACGGCCTCCCTGATCGATACCCCCGATCACGAAAAAATCCTGACGAGGGACGACCAGTCGGGGGAACAGTATCTTCGGATCGAACAGCAGCTGCGGAATGCGCGGAACGCCAACCGGCGGCAGGATATCTACGTCAAATTTCTCTACAGCATGCGGCCGTATCCGGAGAACCCGGCCAAGGCGCAGTTCGTGGTGGATTCCGAGGAGCGCGGCGAGGACAAGTCGAACGTCGGCGACATCTACAAGGTCGATGATGCGGATTACAAATTCCGGGTGAACGACTACCAGGTCGAGGACCATTTTCTCCACGACCAGTGGGGCGTGTGGCTGACAGCGAACGCCCCGGTGCGCGATGCGCGCGGCGACGCGGTGGCTGCGGTCGGCGTTGACGTGAGCGCGGAGGACACGCTGAAAAAGCTCCAGGGATTGCTCTGGAGCGGGGCGCTGGCGCTGGCGGGAGCCGTCGTGTTTGCCTGGCTGTTTTCCAAGCTGGTCGCCAGCCGGCTCGCCTCCCCGCTCGGAAAGATCCGCTCGTTCGTCGAGCAGATTTCCCGGGGCAACTACCAGGAGACGCTCCACCTGGATTCCAAGGACGAATTCGGCGAGGTGGCGAAGGCGATGAACGAAATGTCGCTGGGCCTGCAGCAGCGCGAGGACCTCAAGGGGGCGCTCGCCCGCTATGTCTCCGAGGATATCGTGCACGAGGTCATCCAGGCGGGGAAATCCAGCGAGCTGTTCAGCCAGCGCAAGAAGGTGACCATCCTTTTCGCGGACGTGCGGGGGTTCACAAATTTCTCTGAACAATCGAGCCCGGAGGAGATCGCCGCTTTTCTCAACCAGTATTTCGAGAAGATGATCGAGGCGATTTTCAAGAACAGCGGGCACCTGAACAAGTTCATGGGCGACGGCCTCATGGCGCTGTTCGGCGCTCTGCGCGACGACGATTTTCAGGAGGAGCACGCGATGCAGGCGGCGATCGATATGCGGACCGCGCTCGCCACCCTGAAATCCGGATGGGCGGAGTCCGAGCACGCGGCCGAAAGGACGATCTCCCTGCTCGAGATCGGGATCGGCATCAACACCGGGCTCGCGATCGTCGGCAATATCGGCTCGAAGAAGCGGATGGAATACACGGCGATCGGCGATGCGGTCAACCTCGCCGCCCGGCTCGAACAGTCCACCCGCGATTACCCGGGAGTGGACATCCTCGTGAGCGAATACACCTACGTCGCCGTCCGGAGCCGGTTCCCGTTCAAGCCGGTCGCCGAGATCGCGGTCAAAGGCAAGAGCGAGGCGATCCGGACCTACACGATCAACGAGGGTTGACAAAGCGCGGTTCCCGGAAGATGGAGTAGCCCGTTGAAAATTCCGCCACTGTTCCTGAAGCGCTGGCTCCCTGCTGCCGCATGGGGAGCGGTGATTCTCTGCGCCTCCACCGGCATCGCCTCCGGTGAGCATACCGCCGGTTTTCTGCAATCCCTCTTCGCCTGGCTCCATTTCGGAACCGGCTCCCATCCCGAGCGCCTCGGCGAGGCCAACTTTTTCTTGCGGAAGTCGGCGCACTTCCTCCAGTTCGTCATTTACGCCCTCCTGGTGTGGCGGGGGTTCAGGCTGGCGCCGTCCAAAGAATCGCGGCCCGGCCGGATCATCTTTTGGGCGGTTGGCTCCGCGACGGTCCTCGCCGTTGCCAGCGAGGGTATCCAGCTTTTCTTTCCGGCGCGGTCACCGCTTTTTTCGGATGTGATTCTCGATGTCTGCGGCGCGGCGGTTGGAATTTTGATCGTGCTGGCACTTCGCGCGATCTCGAAAGCCCCGGAGGAATTGCCCGAAACCGAGCGTGCTTGAGCGCTACCCCAGCAATTCCTCCCAGTCCCCGCTGGTGAGGGATGGGGTTTCGGCGTCGAGGAGGCCGGAGATGAGGGCGCGCTTTTTTTCCTGCATGGCGATGACTCGGTGTTCGACGGTGTCGCGGGCGATGAGCTTGATCGAGGTGACGACGTTCGTCTGGCCGATCCGGTGGGCGCGGTCGGTGGCCTGGGCCTCGACGGCGGGGTTCCACCACGGGTCGAAGTGGATGACGGTATCCGCGGCGGTGAGGTTGAGTCCGGTGCCGCCGGCTTTGAGGCTGATCAGGAAGACCGGGATCGCTGGGTCGGACTGGAATTTTTCGACGACGGCGGCGCGGTCCTTGGTCGAACCGTCGAGCCGGCACCAGGCGAATCCGGCCCCGTCGAGCGCGGGGGCGATGAGGTCGAGCATCGCGGTGAACTGGCTGAAGACGAGCACGCGGTGGCCGCCGTCCACCGCCTCGCCGACGAGTTCGAGAAGCGCGTCCAGCTTGGCCGATGAGCCGGGGGATTCGCCGCCCAGCAGCCGGAGATCGCAGCACGCCTGGCGAAGACGCAGCAGGGCGGTGAGCACGCGCATGCGGGCCGCCCCGCCGGATTCCTTCATGGCATCGACCTCGGCGCGCGCCGCGATCTGGAGCTGGGTGTAAACGGCTTTTTGAGCGGGCGTCAGCTCGACCTCGACGACCTGCTCGATCTTATCGGGGAGCTCGGGGAGGAGATCGGATTTTTTCCGGCGGAGCATCCACGGGCGGACCCGGCGGTTAAGGCGGTCCCACAGCGGGCCGCGCTCGCCTTCGAGGAGCGGCTTCTCGTAGCGCTCCTGAAAATCCTTCCGGCTCCCAAGGTAGCCGGGCAGCAAAAAGTCGAAGAGCGACCAGAGATCGCGGAGGGAATTTTCGAGCGGGGTTCCGGTGAGGATGAAGCGGGCGTCCGCCTGCAGCGCGCAGGCGGCCTTGGCGTTCTGGCTGTCCGGGTTTTTGATGTGCTGCGCCTCGTCCAGCACGGCGGTGGAAAAGTGGCGGCCGTTGTATTTCTCGATGTCGCGCCGGAGCAGCGCGTAGCTCGTCACGACGATGTCGGAGGAGGGGATGCGGTCGAAAAGCTCCTCGCGTCCCGCACCCTCGATCGCGAGGACGTTAAGGCCGGGCACGAAACGCGCCCCCTCGCGGCACCAGTTCCAGACAAGCGATGACGGGCAGACGACGAGGTGCGGTCCCGGCAGCGACTCCATCATCGCCAGGGCCTGGACGGTTTTGCCGAGCCCCATCTCGTCGGCCAGCAGGCCGCCGGAATTTTTTTGCGCCAGAAAGAGGAGCCAGCCCGCGCCGTCGATCTGATACGGGCGGAGAAGGGCGTGCAAGGCGCCGGGCTTCAGCGGTGCGACCTGAGCGGCAGCGCCACCGCCGCCGGTCCATCCGGAAATGCAGGCCTCGAGGTAGGCGCGCTGGAATCCCGGAACTCGAAAAACCCCGCGCTCCTGCCTGGGCTCGGCATCGCGGAGGACCTCCTCGAGATCGGCGACAAGATTCGCGTCCGGCACGGCCATGCGTCCGTCCTTGAGCCGGAGCTGGGGCGAACCGCTTTGCAGGAGCCTCTGGATGTCCTGATGAGAAAGCACCGCCTCGCTGCCCGCCGTGAAGTGGATGTGGAAATCCAGCCATCCGTCGTCTTTTTCCTTAAGAGCGAAGCGCGGTTCGATGCGGACGATGTCGCGCGTGACATGCTGGAAACGCTCGCCCTCGCGAACCGTCCATTTTTCCCGGAGGCGCGGGAGGGCTGATGAAAAAAACCTCGCGATCGCGTCCTCGCCCTTGAGCGCCGCTTTTCCGCGGAAGTCCTCGAACCCGCAGGCGATCAGCTCGCGCAGCGCGACGGCTTCCGCTTCGTGGTTGGCAACGCCGGGCTGCGAATACTCGAAGGCGATCTCCGCATCGAGATGCCGCAGCGAGCCCTCCAGAGCGAGGACGACGCGCGGCTGCTCGGCCGTCGGATTTTGTTTTTTTGAAACGGGGGCTGCCGCTTGGACCGTTTTCTTTTCCGAGGGGTGCAGGACCTCGAGCCCGACGGCCACGGCGTGCGCGCAGATGATGCCCCGCCCCCTCGAATCCCGGCACGGGCACAGGTTTTCCACGTCGATCGCGCTGCGGATTTTCAGGCCCGAGAAAAAGGATTTCCCCTGGGATTCCACTTTCCCCTTCAGCAGGGGAGGCTCGTAGGCCGCCTCCGAGATCCGTCCTGCGGCATGGATCGCCCGGGCCTCTTTAAAGACCGGCCATCCGCACATCGACACGAGGAATTTTTCTGTCAGCTCCATTTCCGGATTCCTCTTCTATCCGGAAAACTGTTTTTCGACAGCGGATATTCGGAGTTGAGCAGGCGGGGCATTGTCGCGCATGGTGGTGTGTCTTATGCGCGTCCTTGTTGCCGTCCTGCTCGCCCTGGCGATTATTGCGGCGCAATTTGTTTACGGCGGGCTGATGCGGACGGTGTTCAGCCTCCCGTGCTACGCGCTGGTCGCGGTCGCCGGGATCCTCGGTGCGTGCGCGGTGTTTTGGAAGCGGGCGGTGCCGCCGAAGCCGGAGGCGGTGGCCGCCACGCTCGCGGCGGGCGGGTTTCTGCTGTGGAGGTCGCTGAATACCCCGGTTTACGAGCTGGCCCTTTTTTACACCTTCCTCGTGGCAGCCTGCGTCGCCGTCTATTGCCTGTGCGCCTGCGTGGTGACGTCGCCGGCTTCCCGCTACACCTTCGTGTCGCTGCTTTTGATCGCCGCCCTCGGCCAGGTCGTCGTCGCGGCGATCCAGTTTTCCGAGCCCGGCTATTTCTGGCCGCTGCCATGGTTCAGCGAGCAGATCCGGTCGTGGTATTGCAAGCCGGAAGCAACCTATATGCGCGGGCATGGGATTTATCTCAACGCCAACCATCTGGCGTGGTTTCTGAACGGGACGGCATTTCTTGCGCTTGGGATGGCGTGTCTCGGGAGGACCAAGGTCTGGGTGAAAATCGTCCTGGCCTACGTGGCGGCCGTCTGCGTCGCGGGAACTGTGCTGACGCTCAGCCGGGGCGGCATGGTCGGGCTGGGTGCGGGGCTGGTCGTCTTCCTGATCCTGAGTCTGGTCGCCTTGGGAATCGGCGCCCGGGACAGGAGGCTGGCGATCTTTTTGGTGACCTTCGCCATCCTCGCGGCCGGCTTGGGCGGGGGATACTACCTGTTTTCCCAAAGCATGACCGCCCAGGCGAGGATGAGCAAAATCATGGAGGATACCTACCGCACGAACCTCTGGCCTGCGGCTCTCCGCCAGGCGCAGCTCGAACCGCTCACCGGGACCGGTGCGGGCACATTCACCCGGCTCTCCCGGCAGCTGCGCGACTACTCCTCCGACTCCGATGACACGTTTGCCCACAATGACTGGGCGCAGGCGATGGCGGATTTCGGTTACATCGGGCTCGTGCTTATCACGGCAGCATTTGTCCTCAACTGGGCGGCCGGATTTCACGGGTTTGTGGACGCGTTGACGCAGCGGATGGCGGTTGCCAGCAGGCCGCAGAGCAACTCGGCCGCATTCGGCATCGGGGCGATGAGCGCCCTGGCCGCCTTTGCCGCGCACTCCTTTTTTGATTTCAATATGCAGATCACCGCAAATGCCCTCCTGGCCTCCGCGTGCGCCGGCCTCCTGGCCAATTCGGGCGTCGCCCCATGGGGACATACGGGAAAACGACGCATCGCACGGTGGGTGGCGGGAGCCGCCTCGTGCGCGTGTGGCGTTTTTCTGGCGGTTCTGCTCTTCCACCACGGGCAGGTGGAGTGGTGTTCGCTCCGCGCCGAGAATGCTCTGATTCAAAAGGATTTTTCGCTGGCGGGCGAGATGGCCGAACAGGGTCTGGGCATTGCCCCGAAGCATCCGGGCCTCCGCCGTATCATGGGCGAGTCCCTGATCCAAGGTGCGCCGTCCTCGAAAAATCCCAGGGAGAACTTTGTCCTCTCCACCTACCATCTCCGCAGATCGACCGAGTTCGATCCCACCGAAAGATGGAACCACCTGATGCTTGCCATTTCGCTCGCCAGCCTCCAGCTGAAGCAGGCTGCCGAGATGGAACATATCGAAGCGATCCGGCTCGATCCTGGCAACCCTGCCGCCCACGAGTATTACGCCTTGTTCCTCGAGGGGGCGGGGAAAACCGATGAGGCTATCCGCGCCTACGAGGTCAGCATTGCCGTCCCCGGGACCAAGTTCGCCGCCGCGCGGCTCCAGTCGCTCCGGCAGCGGGCAAAACAGCCTCCTGCGAAGCGCTGATTATGCGCGCCCTGAAATTGCTGAAATTTGCGCTTGCGCAATCCGGGCTCTTGCCCCA
>JBAWVC010000015.1:0-22173 GCA_037147455.1 Verrucomicrobiota bacterium
TCCGGGCAATCGTTTTCCGCGCAGGGCATCAAGATGGGGGTCCAAAACCTCGGGGTCGAGAGCCTTGTCGGCGGGGCCGCCACGGCCGCCCAGGCGGTCAGCAAGCTCATCAACTCGCTCAGCCAGCTCGACGGGCTCGCCAGCGAGGCGATCCGCGATGTCAACGAGGGCGTCGAAGCTTACAAATTCCTGCTGTCGAAAAACGAGATGAAGAGCGCGACCGAGCGGTTGGCGGAGACGTTTGCGCTGGGCGAGTATATGCCGACCGTCCGGCTGCTGAGCCGCGACGATAAGCGCCGGGCGCTCGATTTTTCCCAAAAAGGCAACGAGCTGCTCGCCGCGCTCGAGGTCAACGACCTGACGCGGGCGGAAAAACTTGTCAACGAGCTGCAGACGATCGCCGTCGATTTCGACGTGAGCAAGCCGCTCGCAAAGGTCGAGACCGCAAAGACGGTCAGCTCGATGCACCTCGCCAAGGCTCGCAACGCGGCGGCCAGCGGAGACAAGGCCGCCATGGAAGCGGAGCTGAGAGCCGCCGCCGAGATCTGGCCCAGAAACCCGGCTCTTTCAGAGGTGGGAGGGATGATCTTCAGCCAGTCCGACGTGCAGCAGCGGGCGATCTCGGATTTCGACCAGCTGCTGAGCCAGAAAAATTACCGGCAGATCTTCGACGATAAAATGAGGTTCATCGCCGCGACGGCTATGTTTCCCGAGAAGCAGGAGCAGCTCCGTAAGGTTCTTGACGACATGGCGCTGGTCGAAGCCGCAGTGATCCGCGCGCAGGAGGTCGAGAAGCGCGGGGATTTTGCCGGAGCATGGGAGAGCGCCGAGTCCGCCTACCGCCAGTTCCCGGATGACAACAAGCTCAACCAGGTCCGGGCGAACCTGACCACGCGGGCGGCGGATTTTGTCCGGGCGCTCAAGCAGGCGGAGGAGCAGGAAAAAAAGGACCAGTTCGGATCCTCGCTCTCATGGTATCTGAAGGCCCAGAAGAACTATCCCGCCAGCGATTTTGCGCGCCAGGGGATCGAGCGGATCAACACCCGGATCCTCCCGGACGCCAAATAGCCGGAGGCCCGGATGCCAGCGGTGAAGCAAAAAATCCTCATCGTTGACGGGCACAGCATGATTTTCCAGTGGCCGGAACTGTCGCGGGCTTACGCGGCAGAGGGGGCGTCTGTGCGCGGGGCGCTCGTCCGGATGCTGACCGCCCTCCAGGACAATTCCGCTTGGACGGTTGCGGTGGTCTTCGACGGGAGGGGAGCCAAAGCCTCCAGCGAAGAGAACCCGGGCGGGATCAAGATTTTCTATTCCAAGGACGGGCAGACCGCCGATGCGATCATCGAACGCCTCGCGGCGAAATACGCCGCCGGCTGCGATGTGACCGTAGCCACCGACGACCGTCTCGAACAAACCACCGTCGAGGCATTCGGCGCGACCGCCATTTCGTCGCGGCAGCTCCGGTCGGAAATCGACTCGGCGGACCGCGACGTTCAGGCGACGATCCATCGCCTTTGCAGGAAATAGCCGGTCGGAATCCCGGTTTGTCTCAACCCGCTTTTCGAGCCGCAGGCGGCGGTCCGTGCCCGCTGGTCACAGGCAGGGAAAGGACAGTGCCACTTTACACCCGGCCGCAACAGCGCCCGTTTTTCTGGTCAGGGCGGGCATCCATGGATTACTCTCCCAGGGATGACGATATCGAAGGCCCTGATCACCGCCGCGGGTCGCAACCAGCGGCAACTTCCGTTGCAAACCATCGTGGATCGCGAGGGATATCCGCGTTCCGTGCTCACCCAACTCGTCGAGGAGGCGGTCTCGGCCGGGATCGAGTCGGTCGGGATCGTGGTCAGCCCCGGGGACGCCGAGCTGTATCACCGGGCGGCGGGCGAACACGCGAAGCGAATCACATTCATCGAGCAGGAAAAGCCGGACGGCTACGGCGCCGCGATCCATCGCGGGCGCGAATTTCTCGGGGGCGACCACTTTTTGCTCATGGTCAGCGACCACCTTTACATCAGCGGCGATCCTGCGAAATCCTGCGCCCGGCAACTCGTGGAGGCGGCCGCCGCCGAGCGCTGCGTGGTGAGCGCGGTCCAATCCACGCACGAGAGCAACCTGTCCTCGTTCGGGGCCGTCGGGGGAAGGCTGTTTGACGGTCGGACCGGGATTTACGAGATCGAGAGCGTGATCGAGAAGCCGACGCCGACGCAGGCGGAGCAGCAGCTGCTCGTGCCCGGGCTGCGCATGGGGCATTACCTTTGCTTTTTCGGGATGCACGTCCTGAGCCCGCTGGTGGTGGACATCCTCGGCGGCCTGCTGAAAAGCGCGCCCGATCCGAGGTCGGTCAGCTTGTCATCGGCCTTGCAGGCCCTGGACGGCAAGGAGCGGCATCTGGCGGTCGAGCTGCTCGGGAGGCGGTTCGACCTCGACGAGCGCTACGGCCTGCTCACCGCGCAGTTGGCCCTGGCGTTGGACGGGGAGCAGCGCGCGGAAATCCTCGCGAAGATCGTCTCGTTGCTGGCCGATATCCGCTGAGCCATGTCGCGATTCCTCGAAGCCATCGTCTCGCCGGACGCGGATGTCCGGAACACCCCGGTCGAAGAGCTCGCCGCAGGGCTCGGCGCCGCAGACCTCTGGGCCGCCTGCCTCGAAATCGACGCGTTCCGGCGCGAGTCCGGAAACCTTTACCACCGGGTGCGCGCGCTGTTTTTTTTGTATGCGATCTGCCGGTTTTTTCTTCCACCGCTCTTCGAGGCGAAGGCTGCGGGGCTGATCCCGGCGGCCGTTCACGGGCACCTGCTCGACCGGAGGTTTCCCGAGGCGATCGACGAGTTGCTGTCCGCCGTCGGTCCGGGCATCCCGGACGACGCGCTGTGCAGCGGGCTGGCGCAGGCGTTTTACCAGTTCGGCTTGCAGAACCTTGCCGACCAGGTCCGCCGCAGCGTGCGCTCGGTGCGCGGCAACCAATGGATGTTCCGCTGCGGGCATCCGTCCACGCATCCGCTGCGGATCAGTGCCCGCCTGAAGACCCGCCCGGAGGGGATGCCGTTCCCGATCCTTTACGAGCAGACCGCCGTGCGGATGGATCTCTCGCACAGCGCGTGGAGCGACATTTTTTTCCTCGGGATGGACTACCCCGAGGGCGCGCGGGTCTTGAATGTTTCGATCGATCTCGCGCTCGAGTCTGGAGGGAAAGATCCGGCCCCGCCGGTCGCCGGGGCGTTCCGCGTGATCGACGAGCCGGTCATCCGGCTCACCAGCGTGGATCTGGGAGCGACCGCCGACATCACGGATCTCGGCGAGATGTTTCATTTCGCCAAAGACTATCTCGGCCTGCTCAAGGCCGCGGTGATCGCGTCGGGCATCATCCCGATCGGCATGGAGGGCTCCGGCACCAAGCTTTCGGAGCTGCTCGCGAGGGTGGTCGGCCCGGGCCACGGGTTCGAGCTGGTGAGCACGGTGAACAACATCCCCAAAGGCTCGCGCCTCGCGGTCTCGACGAATCTTCTCGGCTCGCTGATCGCGGTTTGCATGCGGGCCACCGGGCAGACGTACTCGCTTACGGGCCCGCTCCAGGAATCCGAGCGCCGCATCGTCGCGGCTCGCGCGATCCTCGGCGAGTGGCTCGGCGGCTCGGGCGGCGGATGGCAGGATTCCGGCGGCGTGTGGCCGGGGATCAAAATCATCTGCGGCTGCGAGGCGAGGGAGGGCGATCCGGAGTTCGGGATCAGCCGCGGACGGCTGCTGCCGGCGCACAGGATTCTTGAGGCCGACGAGGTGAGCCTGGAGACCCGACAAAAGTTGCAGGACAGCCTGGTTCTCGTCCACGGCGGCATGGCCCAGAACGTGGGGCCGATCCTCGAGATGGTGACCGAAAAATACCTTCTGCGGTCGGGCCGGGAATGGGCGGCCCGCGCGGAGTCGATGCGGATGTTCGACGAGATTCTCGCCGCGCTGAAGGCGGGCGATATCCGCGCGCTCGGCTCCCTGACGACCGAACATTTTTTCGGGCCGCTCCAGGCGATCATCCCGTGGGCGACCACGCTGTTCACCGAGAAGGCGATCGACGCCGTGAAGCGGGAATTCGGTGAGGACTTCTGGGGATTCTGGATGCTGGGCGGAATGTCCGGCGGCGGGATGGGGTTTATTTTTCATCCCGCACGGGCCGCGGAGGCACGCGTGCGCATGCTGCAAATCCTTTCCTCGCTGAAAAAGGAACTCGACCACGCGCTGCCGTTCGCGATGGAGCCGGTGGTCTACCGGTTCGCGATCAACGAAAACGGCTCGACCTCGGAACTTCTCAGCGGGCGCGCCGCGCTGATGCCTCCGGCCTACTATCCGCTCATGATCCCGACGCTGCTGCGGGCGGATCCGAGGTCGCTGCCCGCCGCACGCCGCATCGAGGCCGGGCTGTATGGGGCCACGGCCGCGACCGATGAAAACCTCCGCCGCACGATCGAGCCGCTCGTCCGCAATCTCCTGCCGCAGGACGACGCGAGCGTGGCCGGCGATTCGGGGTCTCTGGACGAGCTGCTTTCGCAATACGGATTCGATCCCGAGGCGCACGAGCGGATCCGCTCGGACCTGCGGGCCGGGCTCACCGGGCTTTCGCAGAACCGCCTTCCGGCTTCGACCTTGATCGAGGATGTCTCGCCGGACGAGATTTTGAGCAGCGTGCGCGATGCCGGTGACCGCGAGCGCGCGGAGGGCGAGGCGGCGCTCGCCGCTGGGGAGGTCGCGGTCATCTCGCTGGCCGCCGGTGCCGGAAGCCGCTGGACCGAGGGGGCCGGGGTCGTGAAGGCGCTGCACCCGTATTGCAAGCTGGCCGGACGGCACCGCAGCTTCGTCGAAACCCACCTGGCCAAATCCAAAAAGATCGGGCAGTTGTTCGGAACCCCTCCGGCGCATATCTTCACCACCAGCTACCTGACCCACGGCCCGATCGAGGACTCGCTCAACGCCAATGGGAACTTCGGCTACCCCGGCCCGCTGCGCCTTTCGTTCGGGCGCTCGATCGGCCTGCGCCTGGTCCCCATGGTCCGCGACCTGCGGTTTTCGTATGAGGAGGTCCGCCACCAGATCCTCGACGAACGCAAACAGAAGATGCGCGAAAGCGTCCAGACCGCCCTGATGAACTGGGCGATTGCCGCGGGCGAGGGGAGCGATTACAGGGACAACCTGCCGTCCCAATGCCTGCATCCGGTCGGGCATTGGTTCGAGATCCCTAACCTCCTCCTCAACGGCACCCTGCGCGACCTGATCCGCGAGCGCACGCAGCTGAGGACGCTCCTCCTCCACAACATCGACACCGCCGGCGTCAACCCCGACCCCGCCATCCTCGGCCTGCACCGCAGGAACGGCGCGGCGCTGTCGTTCGAAGTCATCGAACGGCGGATCGATGACACCGGCGGCGGACTCGCAAAAGCCGGCGGGCGCATCCGGCTCGTCGAAGGCCTCGCCCTCCCGCGCGAGGACGACGAATACGCCCTCACGTATTACAACACCCTCACCACATGGATCGAAGTGGACCGCCTCCTCGACCTCTTCGGGCTATCCCGGGGCGATCTCGATGACATCTCGAAGACCGCCGCTGCCGTCAGGCATTTCGCCTCCCGCCTCCCCACCTACATCACCCTCAAGGATGTCAAAAAACGCTGGGGCCACGGCCACGAGGACGTGTATCCAGTCTCGCAGTTCGAAAAGCTCTGGGGCGACATGACCTCGCTCCACGACGTCCCCTGCGCGTTCATCGTCGTCCCCCGCCTGCGCGGCCAGCAGCTCAAGTCCCAGGTCCAGCTCGACGGATGGCTCCGCGACGGCTCCGCCGCCTACGTCGAAGCCCTCGGCGAGTGGGGGTGAGGGGGGGCGATGCGGGCAAAGGGTTGCCCTTTCCCCTCAGCCGAACCGTTCCGCGGCGGTGACGGTGTTTGACATGAGCATGGCGATGGTCATCGGGCCGACCCCTCCGGGCACGGGCGTGATCGCGGCGCAGCGATCCGCGACGGCATCGTAATCGACATCCCCGACGAGGCGGTAGCCTTTGGGGCTGGCGGGATCGTCCACGCGGTTGATCCCGACATCAATCACCGCGGCCCCTTCGCGGATATGGTCGGAGCCGAGAAAATGAGGCCGCCCGATCGCGGCGATGACGATGTCCGCCTCGCGCGTGATGTCCGCCAGGTTCTTTGTCCGCGAATGGGCGACGGTGACGGTCGCATCCCCGCCCGGTCCCTTGCGCATGAGCAGCAGGGCCATGGGCTTTCCGACAATCATGCTGCGCCCGACGATCACGGCTTTGCTGCCGGATGTCTCGATGCCGGCTTCGGCGAGCAGACGGATGCAACCCATCGGGGTGCAGGGCACGAATCCGGTCGGGTCATCCATCGCCAGCTTGCCGACATTTTCCGGATGGAACCCGTCCACGTCCTTGCGGGGATCGATCGTGCGGACGATTTCCGCCTCGTTGATGTGCGGGGGTGGGGGAGACTGGACCAGGATGCCGTGGACGGCCGGGTCGTTGTTCAACTCCGCGACGACCGTGAGCAGTTCGGCCTGGGTCGTCGAGGCGGGGAGTTCCTTCTTCACCGAGTGGAACCCGAGGTCGGCGGCCTTTTTGTCCTTCGAGCGCACGTAGGCGCGCGATGCGGGGTCATCCCCGACGAGCACGACAGCGAGGCCCGGACGAATCCCGCGTTCGAGCAGGATGTCCGCGCGTTTCTTTGTTTCCTCCAAAACTTTGGCCGCAATCGCGGTGCCGTCAATCCGCTGCATTTTTCAGGTTGTCCTCCAGGTTTTTCCTCGCCTGTTCGAATTCCGCCTCGCCCAGGTCTTTGGGAATGTTGATCTGCTCGCCCACAGTGACCGATATGGTGGAAAATGGCAACGGGATGATGAATCCGTCCCATGTCTTCATGCGGAAGCACCGCGAATAGCTCGCGTGCAGGGGAACGATCCGCGTGCCGGTAGTCTGCGCGAGCAGGATCACGCCCGGCCCGAGGCTGTATCGCGGCCCGCGGGGACCGTCGGGCGTGATCGCGATATCTCCGCCGTCGCGGATGATCCGCACGAGCTCGAGCAGCGCCCTCGAACCCCGCCTCGAGCTCGATCCGCGGACAGACTCCATCCCGAATGCGCCCACGAACTGGGAGAGGATTTCGCCGTCCTTGCTCGGGCTGGTGAGCACGGTGAGGCCCCGCCGCAGCTTCTTTGGATAGAACCGTCGGAAGGCGTAAGTGGCCCCGAGAATCCTGTTGTGCCAGAAGCAGAGGAGGCAGGGTTCCGGAAAAGCATTCCTGCTGATCCCGCAGCGGTCGTCGATTCGCAGCCGGATCGTCAGGAACAGCGCTTTGAGGATGGTTGAGCCGATGAGGGCAAGAAGCCGTTCGCGCTTCATGAGAGGAGCTGGTGCAGAACCTTAGAGACCACCGGCCTTGCGAGCGACGCCAGCGTCTCGTTGGCGTAGGCGATCCACGCGATCCCGGATTCGGTGTCGAGCGGCGCATGGGGAAATCCCCCGAGCGGGTGCTCGTAAACAGCCCCCGCCTTTTTTAAGACCAGCCACGCACAGGCGTCATACGGATGGCAGACGAGCGAGGAGGATTCCATGTCGAGCACGCGGAAAACCAGCGGGCGCAGATCCCCGACCAACCGGTCATGGCCGGCCATCAACTCGTAAAACTGGCCGCCGGTCGAGATATACTGGTCGTCAAAAACCGTCGGCGAGGGCGAGGAGTTGAGCCCGATCAGCTCGTCCCAGATCCGTTCCTCGATCTGCGCGGTCAGCGTCCGGCCTTCCGGAAAAAATTTGGCTAGCGACGAGAAACTGTGCGCAAAGTTTGTGGCTGTCGAGGGCGAGGCGGCGAGGGGTTGGACGGCATGGGTCCGGACGTCGAACGAGGCTCCGACGAGCGGTCCGTCCAGCGTGGTGCTGAATTGGTCGGCGCGCCATTGTTTCGAGGTCGGGATTTCGGTCATCGCCGCGGCGACGATTTCCGAGAGCATCGTGCCATCGCCCTTCTGGGGGGCGATGCCGCCGAGCGCCCACGCGCTGCGCTTGTCATACATGATCCCTCGCGTGCCATCGATGGGATCCAAAATACACTTCCAATCGGTGTCCCCGACCGCGGTGCCCGGCGGAAAACAGAGCTCGTGCTCGAGGCCTTCCATCACGACCTGGACCGGCCATTCCGACGGCCAGCATTTTTCAAACCACGCCAGGATCGCCGTTTCGCCGAATTTATCGACTTCGTAAATGGTGTCGCCGCCTGCATGGCCGGACACCGTCGCGAGATCGGCGGCGGAGATGCCGGTCCTCTGCATCAAAACCGCATCACGGATCGCGATCCCGAGCGAGCCCAGCAAACTCCGGAGATCCTCATGTGTGGCAAACGGCATCCCGGAAGATTAACGGCAACTTTCAAAACCAAAACTCCATTTTTTTAAGAGGACCGGTTGGCCTTCCACTCGAGGGGAGTCCGGCCGGTTTGCTTTCTGAACCAGCGGGCGAAATAGTTCTGGTCGAAAAATCCCGCCTCCGCGGCGGCGTCGCGAACGAAGTTGTGCTTGAGGAGGAATTTCTGCGCCCGCTGCAGGCGGACCTGCGCCGCAAGCCTTCCCAGCCCGAGGCCAGTTTCCGCACGCACCAGCCGGCTCAGGTAGTCGGGATGGTAACCGAGTGCCTCGGCCACAGCTTTTGGCTTGGTGTCGCTTTCGAGAAGTTTCTGGACCTGGTGAAGGACGGTCATCGCCGAGTGGCGGACGGGCCTCGGATACCAGCCCGAGGCTTCGGCGATCTGCGCGAGCAGCCGCAACGCGAGGGCGGCGCGGCCGATCTGATCGGGTAGGCGCTTGTCATCATCAAGCCGGGCCATGTCCGCGAGCACGGATCGCACCCGCGCAATCTCGACCGCCGCCAGCGAACGGACGGCCGCGCGTTTCTGCCATGGAGCCCGGAAATCGAGCATGAGGCAGAGCGGTGGCTGGGCGGCTTCCCTCCGGAACGAATGCCTCGACCCGGGCGGGAGGATGACGAGCGAACCGGCCGAAACCGGGTGGATGCTGCGGCCGATTTGCTGGACCCCGTGACCGGACAGGTAGAGCAGGGATTGCCAGTGGGGATGGGAGTGCGCACCGAGCTTCGCGGTCTCGGGGAGATGCCGGTGCAGCTCCAGGCGCAGCACGACGGTTGAGCCCGCGCGGGCGTCGAGGCGCGTCCAGAGCAGGTCCCGGAAAGGGCGGCGGTGCATGATCGGGGAGGATATCAAATCCGGAAGGTTATGCCAACAAAATGTCGGAAAAGTGCTAATTCTGTCGCTCTTTGCTCTAACGGAAAAATCGGGACTGTGCCATGGTCGTCACGTTCCCGATGATCACACTCAACCGTTCCCTCACACCGTCCGATCTGGCTTCCGATATCAAGAAGCTCTGGGAGGCGTCGGCTCCGAAGATCCTTTCCATCGATGCCGCGGAGGTTCCCGGATCCGCGACGCCGGTGTTCACGGTCCAGGGCCGCTACACCGCTCGCGGCTGGACCGAATGGACGCAGGGCTTTGTCTATGGCTCCGCGATTCTCCAGTTCGACGCGACCGGCGATGAAAAATTCCTGACCCTCGGCCGCGACCGCACGAGGGAGCGGATGGCCCACCACATCACGCACACCGGGGTGCACGACCACGGGTTCAACAACGTCTCCACCTACGGCAACCTGCTCCGCCTGATGGTTGAAGGCCGGATCCCCTTCGACGTGCGGGAAAAAGATTTTTACGAGCTGGCGCTCAAATGCAGCGGGGCCGTGCAGGCGGCGAGGTGGTCGAAGACCGCATCGGGCGGCGGGTATATCTATTCGTTCAACGGCCCCCACTCGCTCTTCGCCGATACGATCCGCTCCCTTCGCGCGCTGGCGGTTTCGCACAAGCTCGGACACGTTCTCATGGGTGAAAAGGATTTGAAAATCCCGCTTTTGGAGCGGCTCCTCCAGCACGCCCGCACCACGGCGGATTTTGCGGTCTTCTACGGCGAGGGACGGGATTTTTACGACATCCGCGGGCGTGTCGCCCACGAGAGCATCTTCAACATGAACGACGGCAGTTTCCGCTGCCCGAATTCCCAGCAGGGCTTTTCTCCTTTCACGACATGGACGCGCGGGCTCGCGTGGATCGTTGCCGGATATCCCGAGCAGCTGGAATGGATCGCCACGCTGTCCGATTCCGAGCTTGCGGCACATGGAGGGCGCGCCGAAGTCGAGGCCATGCTCCTGCGTCCGGCTCTGGCCGCCTGCGATTTTTACATCGCAAACACTCCGACCGACGGGATCCCGTATTGGGACACCGGGGCTCCGGAACTTCACCGGATTCCGGATTTCCTAAACCGCCCGGCGCAGATCGAAAACGATTTTGAGCCGGTGGACAGCTCGGCTGCCGCCATCGCCGCGCAGGGCCTGCTGCGCCTCGGGCGCTACCTGCAAATCAAGGGCGATGCCCGCGGCGACAAATACTGGCAGGCCGGACTGACCGTCACAAAAACCGTCCTCTCCGAACCGTATCTTTCCACCGACCCGAACCACCAGGGCCTGATCCTCCATTCGATTTACCACCGTCCGAACGGGTGGGACCATATCCCGAAAGGCAGCAAAATCCCCCGCGGCGAGTCCTCGATGTGGGGCGATTACCACGCCCGCGAACTCGCCATCACCATCCAGCGTCTCGCCGAAAACAAACCCTACTACACGTTCTTCGGCGGAGTCTGATTTCCTGAAAGCTGAACACTGAAAGCTGAACACTTGAGCATGACCATCTCCGATCTCTCCCAAATTGAAGGCCGCCGCTATCCCGCACGGCGCCGCACGCAAAACCTCGCCGGTGGAGTCGCTCCAATTCAGGCAAAAAACTTTTCTATCGGGAACGTGACCCTCGATCCTGACGGCGGACAGGTGCCGTGGCACAATCAGGAGCAGGAGGAAGTCTATTTTGTGGTCGAAGGGACCGGGGAGATGTGCTTGGGCGAGGAAAGGCAGACGCTCGCCAGCGGCCAGATGGTTTACATCCCGCCAGGAGTCTTCCATCAGATGACCAACATAGGTTCGACCCCGCTCCGCATGATCTATTGCTACGGGCCCGCCGGGGATGTCGCCCACTGGCGCCAGGAGCTCGATGGGACGCTGCCCCGTGCGGGCGCCGAGGCGCCTGCGCTCCCGGCAGGCGCCCGCCCGCAATGCACGGAGAAACCCGGAGAGAAAATTTCTCACGCCAAGGACGCAAAGGGCACAAAGGATTGGGATGAGAATGCAATTTCAAAGGCGGTATTGGATACCGCGTTCGCGATCCACACGGAACTTGGGCCTGCGCTTTTGGAGTCGGTTTATGAGAAGGTGCTTGCCGCCCGGCTTGCCAAGCAAGGGTTCCAAGTCTGCTGCCAGGTTCCTGTGCCAATCCGCGTTGACGGCCTTCTCATCGATGACGCATTTCGGGCGGACATCATCGTTAACGACAAGGTCATCATCGAACTCAAATCCCTCGAAGCCCTTCAAAAAGTCCATTCGAAGCAATTGCTCACCTATCTTCGGCTCAGCGGAAAAAAACTCGGCCTTCTTCTGAATTTCGGCACGCTTCATCTAAAAGATGGCATCGAACGCATCGCCCACAACCTGTAACCCTTTTTCTCCTTCGCGCCCTTGGCGTGAGGAAATCTTATATTTATGAAAACGCACGAAGTCGGAATCATCATGAACGGCGTCACGGGACGTATGGGAACCAACCAGCACTACATCCGCTCGATCCTCGCGATCCGCAAGCAGGGCGGGGTGAAGGTCAGCCCGGAGGAAGTCATCATGCCGGTGCCGATCCTCGTCGGCCGCAGCGAAGCAAAGCTCACCCAGCTCGCCGCCATGGATCCAGGGGTCAAGTGGACAACGGATCTGGACAAGGCGCTGGCCGATCCGAAAAACATTATCTACTTCGACGCCCAGACGACCGGACGCCGTGCCGCCGCGGTGAAGAAGGCGGTCGCTCTCGGAAAGCATGTCTATTGCGAGAAGCCGACGGCGGTCTCGGTGGAAAGCGCGCTTGACCTCTACAAAACAGCCAAGGCCGCAGGGGTGAAAAACGGCGTCGTGCAGGACAAGCTCTGGCTGCCGGGCATGCTCAAAATCAAGCGGCTCCAGGAGCAGGGGTTCTTCGGGAAAATCCTGAGCGTCCGCGGCGAGTTCGGATACTGGGTATTCGAGGGACACAATATTCCCGCCCAGCGCCCGAGCTGGAACTACCGCAAGGAAGACGACGGCGGGATCATCGTCGATATGCTCTGCCACTGGCGCTACGTCCTGGACAATCTTTTTGGCGAAGTGAAATCCGTGAGCTGCCTCGGGGCCACCCACATCCCAGAACGCGTGGACGAGCAGGGGAAGGCCTACAAATGCACGGCGGACGACTCGGCCTACGCGACATTCGAACTCGAAGGCGGCGTCATCGCCCACTTCAACTCAAGCTGGAACGTGCGCGTGCGCCGTGATGACCTCCTGACCTTGCAGGTGGACGGCACCCACGGCTCCGCGGTCTGCGGTCTTCGCGAGTGCTGGATCCAGCACTACGGGAACACGCCGAAGCCGGTCTGGAATCCGGACATTGCCCAGCCGATCAACTTCTACGAAGGCTGGAGCAAGGTGCCCGAACAGGAGCCCTCCGACAACGCGTTCAAGGTCCAGTGGGAAATGTTCCTCCGCCACATCGTCCTCGACGAACCGTTCCCGTGGACCCTGCTGCAGGGCGCCAAGGGAGTCCAGCTCGCCGAGCTGGGCCTCGAGTCCTGGGCCAAGCGCGCGTGGGTGGATGTGCCGGAGCTCAAGGCGTAAAATTCGATCCATAAGCCGCATTTCCTGTTGGGATGATCATTCCCATTGGGGCTGATACCCTGAAGCTTGCTTTGTTGCTGGAGGGGCGAGCACCGTGGCGTCCTTGGATCCCAACGGACCGGACAGCGTCGGCCCCTCGTGCGCTGCGAATCGGGGCGGATATTTTTCTTTCGCACGACTAGATTGATCGTATATTTCCGTCATGGAAACGCAGAACCAGTTGCTAAACCATCAGACGGCATCGCAACTGCCAGGCAAATGAAAAAGATATTTAGAAAAATCGCTCTAGGCGGCACTCTGCTGCTCGCGTCACCCTCGTGGTGTCACGGGCAAGAAAGGGCGTTTGTGATTGGCGACAATCTGCCGGAACCGCTCCCCGTTGCAGGAAGGAAAATTGCTATGATTTTCGACGACGGTCCGATTCCCGACAACACGGCGACGCTTTTGGATTCCTTGAAAAAGAACGGGATGAAGGCGACGTTTTCGGTCGTCGGGAAGAAAGTGCAGGCCCACTGTGATGTGGCGCGCCGGATCGTGGCGGAGGGCCACGAGCTGGCCAACCAGACGTGGTCTCATCCTGATTTCTCATCGCTGAGCCGGGAGGAAATCCTTGATGAGGTGCGCCACGCCGAGGAGGTCATCCACAAGGTAACGGGCGTTCATGCCCGTTTTTTCCGTCCGCCGAATGGAAAATTAACGGAGGATGTCGCCGAGATCATCAAGTCGGAAGGCTACCAGATTCTGATGCCGACGTTCGACTCCGGCGACTGGAAATCTCCGCCGCCCGGGGTGGTGAGCAAGGCTATTCTGGACGGAGTGACGCCTGGAGCGATCATTCTTGCCCACGAAAGCTTCCCGAAATCTGTCGCGGAAATGCCTGGCATTATTGAAGAATTGTCGAAGAGGGGTTTTCGGTCCCTCACCGTATCGGAGCTGACGGGGGAAGCCGCCGAGAAAAACTGAGCTGGGGTTGCCGGCCCGGAGACTATATGCCGCGGGTTTGTGGGGTTATGCCGCCCTCATTTTCACAGACTCCTTCGATGGCCGGTCGAGAGGGTCGAGGACATACTGCTATCGACACGGAAATTGTTTGCCGCAAACATGGGGTCAGGTGACATGAAAGCTGATGCAGCCTTGATCTGCTGGCGGCTTCGCTATTCAAACGCGCAAAAAAAGGGCGCTTCCTTTTCGGGAAGCGACCTTTTTGTTGGAGCTTATGATTTACGCGGCGTTGCGGCCGATGCAGTTCAGGTCCTCGAACGAGGTGATGAGGCGCTTGGTGAAGGTGGCTTCACCGGCGCCGAGCCACACGCGCGGGTCGTAGTATTTTTTATTCGGGGCATCCGGGCCGGTCGGGTTGCCGATCTGGCCTTGCAGGAAGTCGTGGTTCTTTGCCTCGTAGCCGCGAACCCCGTCCCAGAACGCCCATTGGAGATCGGTGTCGAGGTTCATTTTGACGGCGCCGTAGCTGAGGGCCTCGCGGATTTCCTCGCGGGTGGATCCGGATCCGCCGTGGAAGACGAAGTTCACCGGCTTCGGGCCTGTGCCGAATTTTTTCTGGATGAAGTCCTGCGAGCTTTTCAGGATCGCGGGCTTCAGTTTGACGTTGCCGGGCTTGTAAACCCCGTGGACGTTGCCGAAGGCGGCCGCGATCGTGAAGTTCGGGCTGATCTTAAGAAGTGCCTCGTAGGCGAGGGCGACTTCTTCGGGCTGGGTGTAGAGGCGGGATTCGTCCACGCCGGAGTTGTCAACCCCGTCCTCTTCGCCGCCGGTGACCCCGAGTTCGATTTCGAGCGTCATGCCGAGCTTGCTCATGCGGGCGAGGTATTTCGAGCAGATCTCGATGTTCTCTTCGATCGGCTCTTCGGATAGATCCAGCATGTGCGAGCTGTAGAGCGGGGCGCCGGTCTTGGCGAACTGCTCCTCGCTGGCGGCCAGCATGCCGTCCACCCAGGGAAGAAGCTTCTTCGCGCAATGGTCGGTGTTCAGGATGAGCGGGACTCCGTAGGCCTTAGCGGCAGCATCGGCGTAGACGGCACCGGCGATGCCGCCGAGGATCGGGCCGAGCTGGTTTTCCTTGCTGACGCCCTTGCCGATGAAGAACTGGGCTCCGCCGTTCGAGAACTGGATCATCATCGGGGAGTTGACCTCGCGGCCGGCCGCCAGCGAGGCGTTCACCGAGTTCGTGTTCACGCAGTTCACCGCCGGCAGGGCGAACTCGTTCGCCTTCGCGTAGTCCAGCACTTCTTTCACTTCATTGCCGAACAGAACTCCGGCCCGGAATTTTTTCTTTTCACTCATGGTTATAAATAGGTTGTTTTTTGGTGCTCCCCGAAATGGTCGGCAGTTGCTCCTACCATAGCGGCGGATTTTGAACAGCAGGAAACGTTCAGATGTTCACCGAAACATGACCGGCGTCAAATCCCCGGGCCTCAGAACCTGTGAAATAATTAGGAACGCGGCTTTTTCCTAAGTATTTCACAGGTTCTCAGGCGAACCGTTCCGGCTGCCCGGTCGCGGCGAGGACCGAGCTCCACCAGCCGCTGGCCGGGTCGAGGCGTTTTGTTTGACCTGCGAGGAGTTCGATGGGGACGTGGATGAACCGCTGGTGAAGGAAGCCGATGATCAGCCCGGTCTTGCCCGCCATGGCGGCGTGGACGGCGTGCCGCGCGAAGAGGTCGCAGAGAAGGGCGTCCTCGCTGTTCGCGGGGCAGCTGCGGATCTCATAGCTCGGATCGAAGTAGCGCAGGACCGCCGGAATACCTTCCGCTTTGAAATAGGCCTCGATGCGCCCGCGAAGGAACGGGCCGATGTCTTTGAGTCTGACGTTGCCCGACGCATCGCGTTCGCCGGCATCGGCAGCCAACAGATCCTGTCCGGCCCCCTCCGCGACGGCGATGACGGCGTGATCCTTTTCGATCATGCGCCGCTTGAGGGCGGCGAGAAAGCTTTCCAACGCGAACGGAACTTCGGGGATGAGCGCGAAGTTCACATCCTGGTTTGCGACCGTGGCCGCGGCGGTGATGAAGCCGGCGTGGCGGCCCATGAGCTTCACGAGGCCGATGCCTCCGGCCACGCTCCGCGCCTCGGTGTGCGCCCGGTCGAGCACGCGCACGGCTTCCTCCACGGCACTAAAAAATCCGAACGTGCGCGAGACAAAGGCGACATCGTTATCGATGGTCTTCGGAACGCCGACGACCGAGAGGGTGTGCCCCCGGCGGCGGGCTTCCTGATAAATGTCGTTCGCCCCGCGCTGGGTGCCATCCCCGCCGAGCGTGAACAGGATATCCACGCCGCGTGCGATGAGGTTATCTACGGCCCGGCCTGTGTCCACGGGGCCGCGCGAGGTGCCAAGAATCGTTCCGCCTTTCCTGTGGATGTCATCGACGACCCGGGGCGTGAGATCGAGCGGTTCGGTGCCGGTCTCCGGATCGAGGCCGGTGTAGCCGCCGCGAAAGCCGAGGATTTTGCTGACGCCGTAGCCATAGTGGAGCTCCAGCACAAGCGAGCGGATGACATTGTTGAGGCCGGGGCAAAGCCCCCCGCAGGTCACAATCCCCGCCCGGGTTTTCTTTGCGTCAAAAAAGAGCTTCGCGCGCGGGCCTGCCAGTTCGAATTGGAGCCCCGGCTCCGCGTCGGTTTCGATCCGTTCGGGGATGCGGGTGCCGTCGCTGACGGTGTGGCTGCGGTTCGAGGCGTAGCGGGCTTCACCGAGCGTGGGCGTATTCATCTGAATCTTCAAATCCCGGGGCTGCCTGCCCTATTGCATCCAGACGGCGCGGGAGGCGTTCATCCGCTCGTCCCGGGCCTGGATCCGTGTCGCGCGGTTGTCGAGAACTCCGGACTGTGCCGAGTTGATCGATTGCTGGCGCGCGGCGACGCCCGAATTCGAGCAGGCGGTGAATGTGGCTGCGGTGAAACCGAGGAGCAGGATGCCGAGTATTTTCATAAGGGATTTCTGAATTTCAAGCGGGGGTTTTCGGAGATCAATGCACCGCCGGGGCGAGGGGGGCGGCCGCTTCCTTTTTGTGCGGTTTTTCGCCGCCGAGCTTTTCGACGAGGTAGTAGAAGACCGGGATGAGGAAGATGGCGATGAAGCTGGCGGCGAGCATGCCGCCGATGACGGTGAAGCCCATGACCTGGCGCGAGAGGGCGCCCGCGCCGCTGGACTTGGCGAGCGGGACGCAGCCGAGGATGAAGGCGAAGCTGGTCATGAGGATCGGGCGCAAGCGGAGGCGGGCGCCTTCGAGCGCGGCCTCCATGAGCTGCAGTCCCTCCTCGTGCTTCATCTTGGCGAACTCGACGATGAGGATGGCATTTTTTGCGGCGAGTCCAATGAGCATGACGAGGCCGATCTGCGCGTAGATGTTGTTCTCGTAATGGCCGACCATGAGCGCGGCGAACGCGCCAAAGACGGCGATCGGCGTGCAGAGGAGGACGCTGAACGGCAGCTTCCAGCTCTCATACTGGGCGGCGAGGATCAGGAACACGAAGAGCAGCGAGATGCCGAAGATGATCATCGGCGAGATGCCCTCGCTGGCCTGCTTTTCCTGGAAGCTCATGCCGAGATACGAGAACCCCATTTCCTTCGGCATGGTCTGCGCGAAGACTTCTTCCATCGCGGCCATCGCCTGGCCGGACGAGTATCCGGGGGCGGCGTTGGCGTTGATCTGGGCGCTGCGGTAGAGGTTGTAGCGCATGGTGAATTCCGGCCCGCTGATCGGGCTCGAATTCGTGATGGCGTCGAGCGGGACCATGGCCCCGTCCTTGTTCTTCACGAAGAACTGGCCGATCTGATCCGCGCTGACGCGCGAGGCTCCCTCGGCCTGGACGAAGACCTGCCACTGGCGGCCGAACCGGTTGAAGTAGTTCACGAAGTAGCCGCCCATGAATGTCTGTAACGTCTGATAGACGGAGCCGAGGTCGAGGTTCTGCTTGAGCGCCTTGTCGCGATCGACCTTCATGAGAACCTGCGGGACGCCGGGAGCGAACGTCGTGCTCACGCCGGCGAGTTCGGGTCGATCCTTGCAGGCGGCCAGAAACTTTTTCACATTCTCCGTGAGGAACGTGAGGTCTTTGCCCGAGCGGTCCTGGAGCACGAACGTGACTCCGCCGCTCGCCCCGATGCCGGGGATTGCGGGGGGTGAGAACGCGAACGCCACCGCGCCGGGGATCTTCGAAAGAGTGCCGTTCACGTGCTTCATGATCGCCTCGTATTTTTCTTCGGGAGCCTTGCGGTCCGCCCAGTCCTTGAGCGTCACGAAAAAAGCGCCGGTGTAGGTCGTGTTGACGCCGCTGAGGAAATTGTAGCCGTCGATCGACGTCACATACTCGACGCCGGGTGTGGCCTGGATGATTTTCTCCGCCTCCTTCATGACCGCCGTCGTGCGCTCGAGCGAGGCGGCGTCGGGGAGGATCGTCTGCGCGTAGAAGTATCCCTGGTCTTCCTCGGGAAGGAAGCTGCCGGGGATCGCCTTGCCGAGGAGCCCGGTCGCAACGGTCATGCCGACGAGAAGGAGGATCGCGACAAACGATTTACGGACGAGGAACCGGCAGACGCCGACATAGCCGTTGGTGGCCGCACCGAACGCGCGGTTGAAGGAGTCGAAAAACTTCTGGAGCGGCCCGGTCCCTTTTTTCTTCGGCTTGAGGAGAAGGGCCGCGAGAGCCGGAGAGAGAGTGAGCGCGTTGAACGCGGAGATGATGACCGAGACGGCGATCGTCACGGCGAATTGCTGGTAAAGCCTCCCTGTGATGCCGGGGATGAACGCCGTGGGCACGAACACCGCGGCGAGGATGAGCGCGATGGCGATGACCGGGCCGGCGACTTCCTTCATCGCAAGGAGGGTCGCCTCCCTCGGCGACAGCCCGCGCTCGATGTGGTGCTCGACGGCTTCGACCACGACGATGGCGTCATCGACCACGAGGCCTATCGCCAGCACGAGCCCGAAGAGCGAAAGCGTGTTCACCGAAAACCCGAATAGCGGGAACAGCGCGAACGTGCCGATGAGCGACACCGGCACGGCGAGCAGCGGGATGAGCGTCGCGCGCCAGCCTTGGAGGAACAGGAACACCACGATGATCACGAGCACGAGCGCCTCGCCGAGAGTCTTCTGAATTTCCTTCATCCCCTCGGTGACCGCGAGCGTCGTGTCCAGCGAGACCGTGTAGGCGAGGTCGTTCGGGAATTTGTCGGCGAGCTCCTGCATCTTCTTTTTCGCGCCCTCGGCGGCCGCGATCGCGTTCGTTCCTGGGAGCTGGTAGAGGGCGATCGTCGCGGCCGGACGGCCGTTGAGCCGGCTGGTGATCGCGTAGTTCTGCGCACCGAGCTCGATGCGCCCGATATCCTTGATCCGCAGCATCGAGCCGTCGGGGTTCGCTCGCACGACGACCTCGCCGAACTCCTCGGCGCTTTCGAGACGCCCCTGCGCGCGGACCGCATACGTGAAGTCCTGGCCGGCCGGCACCGGCTCGCCCGCGATTTTTCCTGCGGGGTTCACCTTGTTCTGCTGGGTGATCGCCTGGAGGATTTCCGGGACGGTGATGCCGAGTTTGGCGAGCTTGTCCGGCTTGACCCAGATCCGCATCGCGTATTGTCCGGCCCCGAAGACCGTCACGCTCGCGATGCCCTTCACGCGTGTGAACTCGTCGTTGAGGTTGATGTAGGCGTAGTTGGAAAGGAAGACCGAGTCATAGGTTCCCTTCGGCGAATACAGCGAAAACATGATCAGCGGGGACGACGTCGATTTCTGCACGGTGACGCCAGCCTTGTTCACGTCCTCGGGGAGCTGGGATGACGCCTGGTTGCTGCGCATCTGCGAGAGGATCTGGTCGGTGTTCGCGTCGGTCGCGACGTCGAAGTTGACCGTGAGCTTCATGCTGCCGTCGTTGGCGTTGACGGAATACATGTAGTTCATGTTGTCCACCCCGCTCATCTGCTGCTCGATCGGTGTGGCGACCGACTGCTCGACGGTGAGCGCATCCGCGCCGGTGAACGTGGCTTTCACCTGGATCTCCGGCGGCACGATGTTCGGGAACTGGGCGACCGGAAGGCTCAGGTAGGCGGCGGCGCCGACGATCGTCATGATGATCGCGATGACCATCGCCACGATCGGGCGGTTGATGAAAAATTCGGACATGGCGGATTATTTCGAGGGCTGCGCGGCGGGGGTGGCGGCTTTGTCGGCGGGCGACGTCCAGGGCTTCGCGGCGACGGGCGCACCGGATTTGAGCTTCTGAAACCCTTCGACCACGACCTTCTCGCCGGGCTTCAGCCCCGAGGTGATGACCCAGTCTCCACCGGTGCGCGGGCCGGTTTCCACCGGGCGGATCTCCGCTTTTCCGTCCGGCCCGACGACCCCGATCTGGTAGCTTCCCTGGACTTCCGAAACCGCTCGCTGCGGCACCGTGACGGCATCCGTGAGAGTTTTCGCGACGACCCGCGCTCTCGCGAACTGGCCCGGGCGCAGGATGCTGCCGGGGTTTTTCAAGATCGCCGTGACGAGGATCGTCCCGGTCGCCTGGTTCACCTGCCGGTCCACCGAGAGCAGCCGGGCCTTGTTGGAAAACGGTTTTCCGTTCGCCAGGATCAGCTCGATCGCCTCCGCGCGTTCCCCGATCGGCTTGGCGATGTTTGCTTGCGCGGCTTCGCCGACGAGCAGGTATTCCTCCTCGCTGACCGGGAAGATGACCTTGAGCGGATCAAGGGTGGACACCGATGTGAGAACCGAACTGCTTGCCGTGCCCACTAGGTCGCCCACCTGCGCCTTGGAAATGCCGGCGATCCCCTCGACCGGCGATACCACCTTGCAGAACTCCAGGTTCAGCCGCGCTTGCTCGACCGCGGCCTCCAGGGCTTTGACCTTCGCGACGTTCGAGAAGTTGAGCTGGATTTTGTTCGTGTGCTCGTTTTCGGCGATCACCTTCTTATCGAAGAGCTGCTTGCTGCGTTCGGCCTCGGCCTGGGAGGCAAGCTGCACGGCCTTGCCCTGGTTGAGCTGGCTCTCGGCCTCGGCCAGCGCGGCCTCGAACGGCCGCGGGTCGATCTCGAAAAGCACGTCGCCTTTTTTCACGAGCGAACCTTCCTGGTAGTTTCGCCGCATCAGATGGCCCGTGACCCGCGCGCGGATGTCCGCATTCTCGGAACCGTCGAGCGTGCCGATCCACTCGCGATAGACCGGCACGTCCTTCGTCCCGGCGTCGATCACGAGGACTTCGGGCACTGGCGGCGGCGCTTTGCCCTCCTCTTGCCGCTGGCAGGCCGACAGCGCGCAGAGCGCGAGCGAGGAGACGATCAGTTGGTTGATGCGGTGGAAATACATTCTGCGGAGTGTGACCGCTGGCCCGGACATTGGCAAGCCCCGCTCACCCCCCGGCAACGCGAACAGGGGGGCAAATTCTCCAGGCAATGTCGCCGTCCGTGTTTGCCTCGTCGCCTACTTAAAAAACGGCGCGAGCGCCTGGGAGACGGCCGAGTTGATACGGGCCTGGCGCGTCGCCGCATCGACTCCCCCCGTAACCGGGCGGACGGCGTAATTCCGGAAAACGAGCTTGTTCGTCCTCGCATCGAGGACATCGATCACGATCGCGCCGCGGAGGAAGTCGTCCGGACGTTTGTTATTGATGACTCCGCGCTTGTGGGCCTCCTCCAGAATCACCATCGGGTTGCGGCCGTTTCCGAAGTAGTCGTTGTTCATCGTCGTCGCGACGGAGTTCTGCCGGAGAAGCATGTAGGCGATGATCAGGTCGGCCGATCCCCCGGTCACGGGAACCTTGTTCGCGTCAAACTCCCGCGCGATCCATACGAAAGACGTGACAAGCAGGCGGGAACGGAGTTCGCTGTCAACTTAATCCTCCCCCGCATCCTTATGAAAACATCCATCGAAAAGGCCGTCGCCAAGATGGTCGCCGCACTTCCCACCAAGCGATAATCATGAAAACCAAACAAGTCATCAAGGCAGCTCACAAGTTTTCCAAGCCCTACCGTGTCACGGACGGGAAGGGATTCCGCCTTAAGGACGTGGATCCGGGCGACACGCAGGATTTCAAATCCGAGGACAAGGCGCGGGCGAAGGAGGTGTTGCAGTCCGGGGTGGCGGCGCTGGCGGCACTTCAGGACAGACTCTACGCGCAGGACCGCTGGTCGGTGCTGCTGGTCTTCCAGGCGATGGATGCGGCGGGGAAGGACGGCACGATCAAGCACGTGATGTCGGGCATCAATCCCCAGGGCTGCCAGGTGACGTCGTTCAAGGGGCCGACTAGCGAGGAACTCGAACACGATTATCTTTGGCGCTGCCAGAAGCACCTGCCCGAGCGCGGGCGGATCGGGA
>JBAWVC010000016.1:0-21629 GCA_037147455.1 Verrucomicrobiota bacterium
TGACACCCTTCAGTTCCTGTGGAACTGATTTTTGCACTTATCGGAGATGCGCCCACGGCGCATGGATTTTTCCGGAGATGGATTACGGGTCGCCGAATTTCCTCAAATGGATCGAGCCGCCGGTGGCGACGGTCGCGAACCGCGGGATCACCACGGTTCCCGGCACGCAGATCGACATGGAGACGCCGGGGTTTGCGCTCAAGTTTTACAGCTACGCCCCGCTCATGGCGGGAGCCAACTGGTGCGAGACGGCCGAGCAGATCCTCAAGGACGAGGGCGGCAGCGTCCAGGCATGGAAAGTCCAGGCCCCCTACGACTGGGACGGCAGCTGGACGTCGCCGAACGACGTCGAGCTCGCCTGGCACATCTACCTCGCCGGACTCGACTCCGGGTTCAACTACTACGGCGGCCTCGGCAACGACGACGAGATCAAGCCGAGCCTCGCCACCCGCCGCGCGGTCGAAAAACTCACGCCGTGGATCAATGCGAATAACCGGCGTTCACAGGACCGCACCGGACCGACCGTCCTCAAGCCGCAGCGGTTTCCCTACAACCCCGGCAGCTACACGTTCGGATGGTTCAACAACATCCCCGGCGGCGACACCCGCTTCCTCAAAAAAATGGCCTCGGAGTTCTACATCTGGACCCACGCCTACGACCTCTCCGGAATTCCGGACGGCGACGTGAAGCTGAAGGTCCGCATCGACACCGACGGCGCGAATCCCCTCGCGAGCAACATCAACGAACTCTACAATCCAACCGGCATGTTCCCGGGTCAAAACGAGGTCGGGGAATGGGTCGCGATCCCCATGACGAAGCGCGCATTGCCGAAGACCCGCGAGGCGCTCAACGCCGCGGCCGCCAACAGCCAGATCGACTACTTTCTGCCGACGAACGAGGTCGCCGACTACTACTTCGCCAAGATCACAGACTCCAACCTGTCCGGGTTCAGGGGCAAACTTCTCGACTACTACATCGAGGCCGCGGATTCCAAAGGCAACGTCAGCAAGTCGGACATCCAGCATGTTTTTGTCGAGGATGATGGAGGGGCCAACCCCAATCCCACGCCAACCCCGACGCCCACGCCCACGCCGACCCCATCGTCGGTTGTAACGACCTCGCCCAACCCTCCCATCGCCGGATCGCCGGTGACGATCACCTACAACCCGACCGGCCGCAATCTCGCCTCCGCCAGCCCGGTCTATCTCCACATCGCGCCCGGCGTCTGGGCCAGCCGCGTCATCCCGCGGCCGCAGATGACTTCCTCGAACGGCACATGGCAATACACCTACACGCCGCCGGTCGGCACCACGATCCTGCGCATGGATTTCACCGCGAACGCCGAGGGCGCGACGAACCTCGCGTGGGACAACAACGGCGGCGCTGACTGGAACATCACTGTCGATTCGAATCCGATCGCCGAGGTGCCTGCGATCCCGTCCGGGCTCGCCGCGCAGGCCTGTTCGCCCACGTCGGTGTCGCTTTCCTGGACGGCCGCCGCCCGCGCGACTTCCTACATCGTCTTTCGCAATGGCACGCAGGCCGGCACCCCGCAGGACACGGCTTTTGTGGATACCGGCCTCTTTGCCGAAACCGCCTACACCTACACCGTGCGCGCCGTAAACAGCATCGGGCCATCGGACGCGTCGGCCGGAGTTACTGTCACCACGCCGATGGATCCCGTCACGGCGAATGCGATTTTCATCACGGCTCCCGGCGCGGGCAACGCCACGACGGGAAACTCCTCGTTGACGTTCGCGGGCAAGGCGGGCTCGATTTTCACCGGCGGCCTCACATGGAGCAACGAGGCCACCGGCGCGAACGGCTCGATCGCCTTCCCCGGCGGCAATGCCACGAACGGCTGGAAATGGACCGCCGACATCCCGCTCGCCACCGGCGCAAATGTCGTGACGGTCACCGGAAGCTATCCGAACCAAAACATCCAAACCCTCGCCGACGCCGCCGCCAACTACGCGAGCTGGAGCGAGGGCGCTACTGGCGGTTCGGGGTTCGGATCGTGGTATCTCAGCACGAACGGCACCGCTGGCTCGTTCTTGGCGGACACGGCCAGCCACACCAACATGAATGTCGGCGACGCGAATGGCTTCGGGCTCTGGGCGAACGGCGCCGGGGTTTCCAAGGCAACCCGCAATTTCCTGACGCCGATGGGAGCAGGCGACACCTTCGATGTCGCTTTCGACAACAACTCGATTGTTGCCGGCAAAGAAGTCGGATTCGAACTCCGGGACGCCAACGGCACCGCCCGGTTCCGTTTCTACTTCGTCGGCGGCGAAAACACCTACCGGATCAACGACGCCACGGCCGCCCGCAACTCCGGCCTCGCCCACACCTCGGGCGGGCTCCAGCTCTCACTGAAGCTGACCGACGCCAACACCTACACCCTCAACACCGGGGCGAGCGTCATCACGGGAACGCTCGCCACCGGCAGCGCGATCAGTTGGCTCGAGTTCTTCAACAGCGGGGCCGGATCGGGTTCGAACTTCGACCTCTACTTCGGGAGAATGGCGCACACGATCACGACCGCAGGCACGGCAACCGTCACGGCGAACGCCACGGTCACGCTCTCGGGCGGCGGAACGACCGACGGCATCCCCGATTCGTGGTGGCAGCAGTATTCGCTCGTGCCCGCCAACCGCATCGCGGCAATCGACGCCGACGGCGACGGATTCACGAACGCGCAGGAATACGCGCTCGGCACGGATCCGACCAGCATGGCCGATGCCTTCCGCGTCACATCGATCACACAAGCCGGCGGCATCACAACCATCACGTGGTCCGCCGTCAGCGGAAAGACATACCAGCTCGAAGGCGCCGACAGCCTCGTCCCTCCAAACTGGCAGGCGGTCGGTAACCCCGTCACGGCTTCCTCGTCCAGCGCCTCCCAGACGCACACCGGATTTGCGGGAAAGAGCAGCAGCTTCTACCGAGTCAAACTTGCCCCGTAGGCTTCGTCCCGCTAGAGTCGGCACATGTTATCCTCCCCGGTTATTAGTCCGCCTCTTAAAAAATCCGGGCCTAGCAGCGATCAGGGGGAACGGGCGTCCCGCCCGTTTGGGCACTTGGCATCGCAAGCGGAACCGCTGAGCCACACACGGGCGGGACGCCCGTGCCCCCTGTTTTTCGCTGGAAGCATATCGTCTGTATATTTCCAAGAGATGGCATGAGATATTTTTTCTTCGCTGTATCCTTGGCTCTTGCTTCCGCCTTTGCGGATTCCTCGCCGGCCAAGCCGCCCGCGGAAAAGGCCCGCATCTATCAATTTTTGCCCCGGATTTTCGGGAACACGAACGAGACCCGGAAACCGAACGGATCGATCGAGGAAAACGGATCGGGAAAATTCTCGGACCTCAACGAGACCTCGCTCGCGGCGATCAAGGCGATGGGGTTCACGCACGTTTGGCCGACCGGCGTTCTTCAGCAGGCGACAGCGACCGATTACTCCGTGATCGGCGAACCTGCGGATGACCCCGATCTGCTCAAGGGCCTCGCCGGAAGTCCATATGCGATCAAGGACTACTTCGACGTTTGCCCGGATTACGCGGATGCCCCGGAGCACCGCCTCGACGAGTTCCGGGCGATGATCGGCCGGATCCACAAGGCCGGGCTCAAGGTCATCATGGACTTTGTGCCGAACCACGTCGCGCGCAGCTACCATTCCTCGATACGGCCGGATCTCAGCTTCGGCGCCAAGGATGAAAAGACGAAGTTTTTCAGCGCGGATAACAATTTCTACTGGCTCACGCCGGAGTCGAAGCCGGCCGGCAAAGGCCCGCCGCTGCGTCTGCCGACGGTGGATGCGCAGGGGAATCCGACGAGCCCGACCTGCAAGGTGGCGAAGGCTCCGAGCGACGGGCTTTTCGAGCCGGAACGGGAACACGGACGCGTGACCGGAAACAACCTCGCGAGCTGGGCGCCCGACGCGGGGAGCTGGTATGAAACCGTGAAGCTCAACTACGGATACGACTTCACCGACCCGCAAAAGAAAACCCGCGCCTATCCGCACGGCGACAAACAAAGCATCCCGATCCCCGACACGTGGCGGAAGATGGATGAGATCATCGCCTGCTGGCAGGGGTTCGGGGTGGACGGGTTTCGCGTGGACATGGCGCACATGGTGCCGCCTGAATTCTGGCAGTGGATGATCGCCCGCGCCCGCAAGCGCAACCCGGAGATCTTCTTCGCGGCCGAGGCCTACAACGACGACCCCGGAAAAGTTCCATCCGGCGATCCGCGAGTCGTGGCGGCCGGCGGCGGCAATGTCATGTTCGACCTCCTCAACGCCGGGTTCGACGCCGTCTATGACGACGCGACCTACGACAAGCTTAAGCAGATTTACGACGGCGGTTCGTGGGCGAACGACCTCGACCGGCTCAACTTCCGCCCGCAGGTTTTTGAAGGCTCGCTGCGCTACGCGGAGAACCACGACGAGGCCCGCCTCGCGGGAAAAGGCCAGTGGGGGAATATCGGCATGGAGGTCGGCCGCCCAGTCACAGCCCTTCTCTTCGGCCTCTCGCGTGGGCCAGTGATGCTCTACAGCGGGCAGGAGATCGGCGAGCCGGCTGACGGGGCCGAGGGGTTCGGCGGTGACGATGCCCGCACGTCGATCTTCGATTACTGGGCGATGCCGGAACTCGCCAAATGGGTGGACGGAAAAAAGTTCGACGGCGGACGCCTTTCGTCCGAGCAGGTCTCGCTCCGGGAATTTTACTCCCGGCTCCTGCACCTTGTCGGCGAGCCTGCGTTCCGGAGCGGCGGCTTTTTTCCACTCAACCCCTCTAACATCGAGAACCCGTCCTTCGGCCGCGTGCCGGGCGAGCCGGCCAGCGGCCACTGGCTCTACAGCTTCCTGCGCCGCGATCCGGACACCGGACAAAAATTTCTCGTCGTCATCAACCTCCACCGGAGCCGGACATTTGACGACGTCCGGATCGCGCTCCCTCCCGTCGCCCGGGATTTCCTCGGCCTCAAGGCCACCTCAAAAATCAAGCTCTCCGGCAAGCTGGGCACATCTGCGGAAATTGAATCCGGCACCTCCGAGCTGCCAGTCGGTTCGATCCCGCCGCTGACCCCGTGCTTTTTTGAAATATCGGAATGATGAAGGGTATCGTCGTGACAGCGATCCCGCTTGATCGGCTTGCAAGGCTTCAAATCCGGGCCGAGAATGAGGGCCGATGAGATTTCGCACCGCGCTCAAAACGGCAGCGATCCTTACAGCCGCGCTCATGCTGGCAGGGGCGGCTTTTGTGGATTGGAAAATCCGCCATTCCCCGATCCCGGATTCTCTCCTGCACCTGCCGCCGGCAACTCCGGTCCTCGAGGATTTGCGGGGACGGCCGTTCTCCTCCCCCTCTGCGGATTTTGCCCGGGACGCGCGCCCGGCACGGCTGAAGGATTTCGGCCCGTGGCTTCCCGCGGTGACGGTTGCGGTCGAGGACCGGCGGTTTTACCGTCACCCGGGCGTTGATCTCATCTCCATGGCGGGCGCGTCGATCCGCAATTTCTGGAGCCGCCGGATTATTTCCGGGGCATCGACGATCACCCAGCAGACCGTCAAGCTGGGGACAGGGCGCACGCGCAGAACATTCGATGCCAAGTGGAGCGAAGCCTTCGCGGCCGTGCGGCTCGACAGGGAATGGACGAAGGAACAAATCCTCGAAACCTACCTCAACCGGCTCGACTACGGAAACCGCCGGATCGGTCCGGTGGCTGCCGCCTACGCCTATTTTGGCAAGGCCCCGTCGGAAATCACGTTTGCCGAAGCGGTTTACCTGGCGGGGATTCCCCAGTCACCGTCCCGCCTGAACCCGTGGAAAAATCCGGATCAGGTCCTGAACCGCTACAGGCGCAATGTGGCGCGGATGTCGGAATCGCACCTTCTTCCCGATGGCATCACGGCGGAAGCGCTCCTCGCCTCGCCACCGAAACCGGGGTGTTTCGAGCTGCCTGCCGACGCGCCGCATTTTGCGCGCGAGGCGCTCGCGAGGCGGCGTCCCGGGGACACCACCCGCAGGAGCACTCTGGATCTTGATCTCCAGCAGGCGGCACGGAGGATTGTCGAATCCGCCCGCAAATCCCTTGCGCCGCTCGGAGCCTCGGCGTGCGGGGCCGTGATCGTGGACAACGCGACCGGGGGCGTGCGCGCGATGGTCTCCTCCTCGCTCCCCCAACAAAAAGACATCAACGCCACCACGACGCCGCGAAGCGCAGGCTCCACGCTGAAACCCTTCCTTTACACGGATGCCATCGAACGCCGGATCGTGACCGCCGCCACATTGTTGCCGGATACCGAGGAGGCGATCCGCGGCACGTATTCGGACTACGATCCGCAGAATTACAACCACCGGTTTCTCGGCCCGGTCCGCGTCCGCGAGGCCTTGGGAAATTCGCTCAACGTGCCGGCCGTGGTCACGCTCGGAAAGCTGGGCGCGCGCGAGACATTTGCGAAGCTCGGCACCTGGGGGTTCCGCTTCCAGGGCAACTTCGACTCGTTCGGGGCGGGATTTATTCTGGGCAACGCGGAGATCTCGCTTCTCGACCTCGCGGGAGCTTACGCGTCGCTCGCCAGGGGCGGGGAAGCCTGGCGGGCGACGCTGCTTGTCGGCGAGCCGGTCGAGCCAACGCGCTGCGCCTCGGTGGCGGCAAGCGCTATCGTCACAGATATCCTTTGCGACAACGACGCCCGGCACCTCTCGTTCGGCGACAATTCTCCGCTGAACCTCGGGGCTCGCGTCGCGGTGAAAACCGGAACGAGCTCGGGATTCCGCGACGGCTGGTGCGTGGGGTTCACCAGGGAGCACACGGTGGCTGTCTGGGCGGGAAATCCTGATGGATCGCCGATGAATGCGACCCTGGCCGTCCACTCCGCCGCGCCGGTTTGGAATGCCATCACGCAATACCTCCTCGCCAAAGGGGATTCGCCGCTGCCTCCGCCGGAGGAATCCATGGGGTTGGAAAAACAGGAAGTTGTGCGCGAGACCGGGCTTCTCCCACGGGCGGGTGAGCCCGTGCTCCAGGAATGGTTTTTGTCGGGCACGGCCCCCGCCGACTCCGCCGCGACGATGTATGAAACGCGGGACGGCCGCGAGGTGCTTTCGCTTCCGGTGGACTATGCGGTGTGGTGCGCGGGGCCGCAGAACCGCACGGGTGCGGTTGCGAAGGCCGGGGAATTCCGGGTCCTCTTTCCAAAAGACGGGGCGGTCTTTGTTTTCAATCCCAACCTTCCCAAAAGCCAACAGGTCCTCGTTCCCCGGAGCACGGACCCTTCCTGCGAGTGGTTTGCCAACGGAAAAAAAATCGAGCCGGGACGGTTCCTCCTCCAGCCTGGAAGCTGGACCCTCACCGCCAGGTCGGGCCGGCAGGAACGGAGCGCCACGATCCGCGTTGAGTAGCTGGAAGTTTCTGCGGGCGAACTTCCGCGTGAGCCCAAATATCGCTGCTCAGACGGAGCTTCGTCCTCCCGAGTTTCGCCTGCACGAAATCGCCGGCTTCAGCCGCTCTTCCGCCCCCCTAAAAATGGCGAGCTCGAACACCTCCGAATAGACCGCTTCTTTTCCTCGTCGGGCCGATGGTGGATCGCGAAACCGGAAACAGAGAGTCCTATTTGCGGTCGCCAACGGCCAGCGGGGGGCGAGTCCTTCCGGGCCGAGTTGGCGTGCTTTATGCCTGCTGTTCAATGCCAAGGAGGAATTGAAATTTATGGAAATTCGCGAACACATGGATCACGCCTATGCCAGATGCCTTGCCAGCCAGGTGGCGAGGTATCTCAAAGACCGCTACGGGGCCCGGAAGGTTCTGGTGTTCGGCTCGCTCGTTACGGGGTTTTTCAACCCTGACTTTTCCCCAATCAGCTTGGGATTTGTCGGGGCCAGCGAAAACCTCGACGCCGATGCCAACGCCGATGCTGTATCCGACTGCAGGTTCCACTTCGGCCACCGGGATACGGATGGGATAAACCGGCTTCACGTCGTGAGCCTCAAGGATGTCAGTCCGGCCATGCGGGACTGGATCCTGTGGGAGTTGGAGGAGGTCTGAGAGATCGGTCAGGACAGCACTTCGGCGACAAACTCCTCAGGCGATTCCGGCGAGACGATGACCGTGCGACGCTCGTAGCGCAAGACCACCGTCCTGCGCAAATCGCTGACATAGGCGCGATACGATCTGAGCGTTTTGCTCCAGTAAAACCCGGTGAATGAGTAAAACCCGGCGTTACCGCATGTGCGGATGCTCCTGCACATCGCATTGGGAACAAACTCGGCCGATTTCAGTCCGGCGCGCGGCAGGCGCGTGGCCCAGAGCAGTCGGTGAACAAGGATTGCGTCTGGCGTGATCGTGTAGCCGAGGACCGTGAACAGCGCGCAGCCGAAAACCAAAGCGAGCGGCAGCCAGCGGAGCCACCTTATCACTTCGCCACCGTGCTTGGGGGCGGGAAGCAGCGGGATGCCGAATGTGCCGCCGAGGCACAACAGCGTGGCCAGCACGGATATGACGATCAGCGATGTGCTCCAGGGGGCTTTGTAGGTTTTCATTTGGATGTTAGGAATTCTAAAGGAATCAGCTGCAAATGTTACGCCGCCGCGCGTTGGGTTTCCCCATTTGACTGCCTGCGGAATGTGTGCCAGTGTTATTAAGGAGGCAGGGGATTATGAAGACAAAACTATTCATGCTGCTGGCTGCTGTGGCTATGTGTTGCTTGCTTGCTCTTGGGACGTCCTGCAAGGGATCGAAATCCGGTCGCGGGTTTCATCTGCCGGATGGGAATGTGGATCAGGGGCGTGTGGCGTTCGTTCAACTGGGGTGCAACCAGTGCCATTCCGTCAAAGGGGTTGAGCTTGCGAAGCCCGCCGTCTCGGGTCCGGTTCAGGTGCAGCTGGGCGGCGAAGTTCTCCGCGTGAAGACCTATGGGCAACTGGTCACATCCATTGTCAATCCGGACCATGTGGTCAGCGGGCAGCATCGCGCGAAGCTCGGCGACTCAGGTCGCATGCCCGACTTCAGGAACAAGATGACGGTCACTCAGATGATCGACATCGTTGCGTTCCTGCACTCGACCTACACGAAAATTTATCCGGAATACTTGGACTACTCGTATCCCTACGGGCTTCCCGGCATACCGGACGTCTTTCCCGGCGCTCCCCCAAAACCCTGATTGCCGGAACGCTCCGGATCTCAGAACGTGTGGATGAAGAGCCCTGAGCGGAGTTTGGGCTCGAACCACGTGCTTTTCGGCGGCATGATCTGGCCGGCGTCGGCGATGTCCATGAGTTGATCGACGGTCACCGGGAACATCGAGAACGCCACGGCCGCCCGGCCGCTTTTCACGCGTTCCTCGAGTTCCGCCGTGCCGCGGATGCCCCCGACAAAATCAATGCGCTTGCTCGTGCGCGGGTCGGCGATCCCAAGGACCGGTGCCAGCAGGCGGTCCTGCAGCACGCTCACGTCGAGCCGCGCGACCGGATTGGCCGCAGGGTCGGATTTCCACGAGAGCCCGATCCAGCGCCCCTCGAAAAACATGCTCACGTTTCCGGGCGCGGATGGCGCTGCGGGGGCGTTTTCCGTCACGTCAAATGTTTCGCAGACCTTGGCGAGAAACGCCTCCGGCTTCTGCCCGTTGAGGTCGTTGATCACGCGGTTGTAGGCGAGGATCCGGAGCTGGTCGGCGGGGAAAAGCACGCAGAGGAACCAGTTGTATTCCTCGTCTCCGGTGTGGTTCGGGTTCGCCGCGCGGCGCTCGCGCCCGACCCTTGCCGCGCTGGCGCTGCGGTGGTGTCCATCGGCGACATAGGCGAGAGGGACATTGGCGAAGGCCTCCGCGAGCGCGCCGGGCTCGCCCATTTTCCAAAGCGTGTGGCGGATGCCATCCGGCGCCACGAAGTCCGCGTCTGGAGGCAGCGAGGTTCGCGCGGCGACCAGCGCGTCGATGTCCGGGCGTCCGCGGTAGGTTAGAAAAACCGGGCCGGTGTCGGCCCCGAGCGTGCCGATCAGCCGGGTGCGGTCGTCCTCTTTGTCCTTCCGGGTTTTTTCATGTTTGCGGATGATCTCGTTTTCGTAGTCGTCGATGTGGCAGACCGCCGCCACGCCGGTCTGCACGTGGTCGCCCATCTGCTGGCGATACAAATAGATCGTTGGCCCCGACTCGCGGACGAGCGCGCCCGAGGACGCCAGCCCGTCCAGGTTCATTTTCGCGGTCTCATAGACGATCTCCGAATACGGGTCGGTCTCCTGGGGCAGATCGATCTCCGCGCGATCCACGTGCATCAGGCTGTGCGGATTGCCGGCTGCCAGCCCGGCAGCCTCCGCGCGGTTTACCACATCATAAGGCACGCAGGCGACCTGCGCGGCCAGTTCGGGTTTCGGGCTCAGCCCCTGGAATGCTCGGACTCTCAACATGGGCGGCTTTGTATCAGCGCGAAGCTGGCCGTGCAAGTCACCCGACAAGAAGCGGGGGCAGCTCGTGCAGGGCGTCGATCGTCTGATCCGGGGTGACGTCGGCGAATTCCTCTGAGCCTGAGACGCGGAGCCAAACGGTGAGGGCGATCCCGGCGGTCTGGGCTCCGCCGATATCTCGGGCGAGGCTGTTGCCGACCATGGCGGCGGCTTCCGGCGGGGTTCCGAGTTCCCTGAGAAGGATATGGAAGATCCCGGGGTTCGGTTTTCCGATCCCGCATTCGCCGGAGACCGCGACCGCATCGAAAAACGGGGCGAGCCCGGAGGCGGCGAGCTTTTCGCGCTGGAGGTCGGGGGCGCCGTTGGTGAGCAGGCCGATTTTGAAGGAGACCTTCAAGCGGGCGAGGGTTTCCTTGGCGTCCGGCATCAGGCGCTGGAGCTTGCGGCGGGCCAAGGCGAATTCCTCTGCCAATGTTCCGTCATCATCCGGCAGCCCCTGCTCGCGGAGAATGCCGTTGAAGAGCCTATGGCGAAAATCCTGCGACCATGTCCGCAGGGTTTCGATGCCGGGCGAATCGAAGATTCCCCACAGGCATTCCTCTGCGGTAACGCCCATCTCATCGCAGTAGGCGGGGCAGGGGTTGTCCCGCCACAGGGATTGCGACAGCCTCTTCGCGTCGGCGAGGAGTCGGGGAACCTCAGCCCCGTGCAGCTTTGCGGCCAGGGCGGCGGTCTGCTCCATCGCGGATTTTGAGATGGCTTCATCCACAATCAGAGTGTCGTCGAGGTCGAACAGGATCGCTTGAAGTGGCATGACCATCCCATTCTCAGAGCGGGCGCGAACTGTCCATCTTGTAAAAGAAAAATATTCGTGATGGAATCCGCGTCTTCCTATGACCGCATTTCCCGACATCAAGTCCATTCCCTACGAAGGCCCGTCCTCAAAAAACCCGCTGGCCTTCAAACATTACAATCCCGGCGAGCTGATCGAAGGGAAACCGATGCGCGACCACCTCCGGTTTTCGGTCGTGTATTGGCACACATTCCGCGGAACCGGGTCCGATCCATTCGGGGCCGGGACGATGCTGCGCCCGTGGGACGACGGGTCGAACTCGGTCGAGAACGCTCAGAAGCGCGCGCGGGTGGCGTTTGAATTCACCGGGAAGCTCGGGGCCCCGTTCTATGCGTTTCACGACCGCGATGTCGCGCCCGAAGGCGCGACGCTGGCCGAGTCGAACAAAAACCTCGACGCTGTGGTGAAGGTGTTGAAGGAAGAGCAGCAGCGCACCGGTATCAAACTTCTCTGGGGCACAGCCTGCCTGTTCATCAACCCCCGCTTCCTCCACGGCGCGGCCACGAGCCCGAACGCCGACGTCTTCACCTACGCCGCCGCGCAGGTGAAGAAGGCGATGGAAGTCACCCACGAGCTCGGCGGCGAAGCCTACCTGTTCTGGGGCGGACGCGAGGGCTACTCGACGCTCTGGAATACCGACATGAAGCGCGAAGTGGACCACCTCGCCAAATTTCTCCACATGGCGGTGGACTACAAAAAAGAGATCGGCTTCAAGGGCCCGTTCTATATCGAGCCGAAGCCGAAGGAGCCGACCCGCCACCAATACGACAGCGATGCTGCCGCCTGCCTGAACTTCCTCCGCGAATATGGGCTCCTCGAACACTTCCAGCTCAACCTCGAAACCAACCACGCGACCCTCGCCGGCCACACGATGCACCACGAGTGCGAAGTCGCCGCTGCGGCGGGCGCGCTCGGCTCGATCGACGCCAACACCGGGGACGAGCTCATCGGATGGGATACCGACCAGTTCCCGAGCAGCCTCTACCTCACGAGCGCGATCATGCTCACCGTCCTCAAAATGGGCGGGCTCAAAACCGGCGGCCTCAACTTCGACGCCAAGGTCCGCCGCGAATCGTTCGAGCCGGCCGATCTCTTCTACGCGCACATCGGCGGGATGGACGCCTTCGCGCGCGGGCTCAAAATCGCAGCCGCGATCCGCAAGGACGGACGCCTCGGCGACATCGTGAAAGCCCGCTACGCGAGCTGGGATTCCGGCCTCGGAGCCGAAATCGAATCCGGCAAACATTCGTTTGCATCCCTCGAAAAGATCGTCCTTGCCGCCAAGGACCCGGTCCAGCACGGCAGCGGCCGCCAGGAGCTCATCGAAAACATCATCAACGAGCTGATCTGATATGGCACGCGAACCAGAGACCTATTGTGACGATAGCATTTTCGAGACAGGCATCGGGCAGGTGGTGGTTTGCCGATACAAGAGCGGGGGCCGTGTGGAGACGGGCAGCTTTCTGGTCGATGTGTATTGCCTCGGGGTGAAGGACGCGTTTTTCAGGACCTTCGACGAAGGGGAGTTCCGCGAGGATTGCCTCGCCCGGTATTTTCCCGACGGGCTTCCGGCGCCGAAGCCGGCATCCTGGGGACGGAAGCTGGTCGAGGAGGCGGCGCGCTATGCGGCCTCGCTCGGGTTTTCGCCGCATCCGGATTACAAAAAAGGCGCGCGGGTTTTCGGCGGGGTGGACGCCTCGGAATGCGACGAGGAGTTTGTTTTCGGCAACGAGGGGAAGCCGCTCTACGTGCAGGGGCCCTATGACGGCGGAGCGAAGGCGGATCGCATCCTGGCCACGCTGCGCGCGAAGCTCGGCGACGACGGGTTCCACTACATCATCCCGCTGGGCGTGGGCGGGGAGGAATATGACGAGGAGGACGACGAAGAGGATGAGGACGTGGGGATTTTCGCGATGGACTCCGGGGCCGGCGATGGCCGTCCAGACCCGGCGCTTGTGACATTGGCCGAGAGTTTCCGGGATCAGAACGAGGGATTTGAAGGGATCGAATACGGCGGAAAAACCGGAGCGATGATGGCCGAGGATTTGCTGGAGCAAGCCCGCCATATGAAGGAGGAAATGGATGACGACGGCGGGCTGGAATTGACGATCGAAGACGCGATCCGGCTCCTCCAGACATTGTGGAACCTCCGGGCTCTGCCGGAGGAGGATCGCGCCGAGGCTTTGCGGGCCATGCCCCCGGAAATGGCGGATTATTTGAAGGACGCGGTTGAAGAAGCCCGCGGAGATTTGACCGGCAGCGAACGGTTGATTCTGGACTTCCGCCTCCTGAATGCCGACGATCCCGGGGAAGAGCGGCTGCTCCTGCTCCTCGAGTCTTTTTAAAGGGGGGGCTACTTCTTGAGCGAGGCTTCCACCCACCCGATGAAGGCCTTCGGGCCGCCGGCGAGGTAGCCGGGGTTGCGGGCGATTTCTTTGCCTTTGCTGTCCAGGAGGACGAGCGTCGGAAAGCCGTCCACGCCGAATTTCTTCTGCAGCTCCTCGTTCTGTTTTTTTACGTCGGCAGGCTGGGGTTTGCTGTTCGGGAAATCGACCGTGACGAGGATCAGGTTCTTTTCGGCGAACTTTTTAAAATCCGGCTGCGCGAAGGTTTCCTTGTCCAGCTTGATGCACCATCCGCACCAATCGGATCCGGTGAAGTCGAGCAGGACCGGCTTGTTTTCTTTGGCGGCCTGTTCGAGGGCGGCCTTGTAGTCGGTTTGCCATCCGTCGCCGGCGAAGACGGTGGAGGCTGCCAGGACGATTGCGGAGAGGAGGAGACGTTTCATAGGGAGACAACTTTCGCGCGGAATTTGCGGATTTCAAATGCAAAGTGCGGCCGGGTCGAAATTCGGGGTAATGTCCTCGCTGACCGGGTGGCTATGCCCGGCGGCCAGATGGTGGGCGGCGGCGTAGGCGATCATCAGGGCGTTGTCGGTGCGGAGGCCTTCCGGGGCGAAGCGGAGCGCGACGCCGGCTTTTATCGCCTTTTCTGCGGCCTTTGCGCGGAGGCAGGCATTGGCGCTGACTCCGCCGCTCATGGAGACAATCTTCCTGTCCCGGGCTTTGGCTGCCCGGAAGGTTTTTGCCACGAGGACCTCGACGACGGCGAGTTGGAACGAGGCGCAGATGTCGGGGAGATCGGCGTCCGTGAAGCCCTTCTCCAAAAAGACTCTCACGGCGGTCTTGAGCCCGCTGAAGCTGAAGTGGAAATCGCCGGAGTCGAGCATTCCGCGCGGGAAGTCGAAGCGGGTGGGATCGCCCGTGCGGGCGAGGCGGTCGATTTCCGCGCCGCCCGGATACCCGATGCCAAGCATTTTAGCCACCTTGTCGAAAGCCTCGCCGGCGGCGTCGTCGCGCGTCCGGCCGAGGAGTTCGTATTTTCCGAAATCCCGCACATCGAAAAGCAACGTGTGTCCGCCGCTGACGACGAGTGCGATGTGGGGCGGGATTTCCGATTCGCCGAAGAACGGGGAGAGCAGGTGCCCTTCAATGTGGTTGATCGCGAGAAATGGGCGCCCGGCTCCGAGCGCGAGCCCCTTGGCAGCAGCCGATCCCACGAGCAAAGCCGCTGCGAGACCGGGGCCGGTGGTCGCGGCGACGGCGCCGATCTGGTCGAAGCCAACGCGCGCCGTTTCGAGGGCGCGGTCCACGATGCGGGGCAGGAATTCGAGATGGTTCCTCGAGGCCACCTCCGGGACAACCCCGCCGAATTCCGAGTGGATCTGCGCCTGGCTGAAAATTTCGTGGGCGAGCACCCCGCCAAACCCCTCGAGCACGGCCGCAGCGGTCTCGTCGCACGAGGTTTCAATGGCGAGGATGCTCACGGCTTGCGGGTCTTTCCCGCGTAAAGGATCGTGCCCTGCAGCGCCGCGACTGCGCGTTCGAGCTGGGGGTCCATGAAGACGGAGGCGTCCTTCGATCCGTCCTCCTTGGGGCGGCGCGCTCGCAGGAGTTCTGTCTCCTGATCGTAGGTCAGCGTCGCCCGGATATGCGGGGCGACCCCGTGCTGGTGGATCAGGTTTTTTCCCGGCGTGAAATATTTTGCGGTGGTGAGGCGGACGGCCGAGCCGTCCGGGAGAGCGATCACGCTCTGGACCGAGCCCTTCCCGAACGTGGTGTCGCCAACGAGCAGCGCGCGGTTCAGATCCTTGAGCGCGCCGGCCACGATTTCGGAGCCGCTGGCGCTGGCATAGTTGACCAGCACGGCGAGCGGGTATTTCCGCTGCGGGGCTTTGCGGTTCTCGGTCCGGTATTCCCTGGTGGGCGTGCGGCCCTGCGTGAAGGCCACCATCGTGTTCGCGGGCAGGAACTGCCCGCTCACATCCACCGCGCTGTTGAGGAGGCCGCCCGGGTTGTAGCGCAGGTCCAGCACGAGTGCGTCCATGCCCTGCTTCTCGAGCTTGTCGAGGGCCTTCGAGAGTTCGTCCGCCGTGGGCTCGTTGAATTGCGTGATCCGCACGTAGCCGATCCGCGCACCCCCGCGGCCGGGCAGGATCTGGGCGTCCTTCACGCTCGGGACCTTGATCACCGCGCGGGTGAGCTCGTAATCTTTGATCTCTTTGGTGGCCGGACGGTTGATCGTGAGGGTGACTTTTTCGCCGACCTTCCCGCGAAGTTTTTCCACCGCTTCCTGGAGGGTGAGCTTGTCGGTGGTTTGCCCGTTGATTTTGAGGATCTGGTCGCCGGGCAGGATGCCGGCCGCGAAGCCGGGGGAATCCTCCATGGGATTGATCACCGTGAAGACGCCGTTCTTTTGGCCGACGACCACGCCCAGCCCGCCGAACTCGCTTTTCGTGTCCTCCTGCATGCTCTTGAAATCCTCCGGATCCATGAACTGGCTGTGGGGATCGAGCGCGGCGAGCATCCCCCGCATCGCGTCGTAGGTGAGGTCCTTGTAGGAAATTTTGGACTCATCCACATAGTCCTGCCGGATCAGCTGCATCGCGCGGGCCAGGATCTGCATCTGCTCGTAGGGAGAGTCGTCCTCCGAGGGGGAAGGGGTCTCCGCACGGGCCGTGATCGCTGCCGCGGCGAGGATGAAAAGAATAAACCTGCTCATACGAACTCCCAACATACGCAATTTTCCAACATGGGAAATTATATCCACTGCCGGATTCGATCCGCATAGCGGTTGTAAAGATATCCGAGCAGGAGGAGGACGCCGCCCAGCACCAGAAAGCTCAAAACCCTGAGTGGGAGTTCCAGACCCCAGACATCGAAGAGAATAATCCGGCCGAGCGCGAGCGCGAGGATTCCCAGCCCGCCCAGGCGGAAGATCCGGTCGCGCAGCAGGAATCCCGCAACAAATCCCGCGAGCGCCAAAAGCGCCCAGGCAGCGGTGAGGGGGAGGGGATCGTGAAAGAAAGTGACCCAGGCCCAGGACAGAAGGGTTGCCGCAACCGCGAGAATTCGGCTTGGGATTTTGATGAACCGGTCGTCGCCGGAGACGAGTCGCCCCGATACAGCCGTCGCTGCGAGCAAGCCGACGGCGACAAGCGATGGCCAGCGGCCCGAGGATTCCAGCATGGTGAGTTGGACGAGCGTTGTCCCGGCTGCTGCCAGGAGCCCGGAGAAGGCAAGCTCCCGGCATTTGTGGAGGGGCAGGCTTGCTGCAAGGACCAGGCCCATGAAGGCAATTCCGGCCGCTTCCCACCGGTCGGGAATTTGGTTCATCACGATCGCAAAGCCGAGCGAGGTGCCGCTGAGAGCGAGCACGAGTGATTGGAGCGTGACATCCGGGCGTCGCCCGCAGAACCAGGCGGTCCCGGCCAAGAGAGCTGCGACCAGCCCGGCAGCTCCTGCGGTTCCTGCTCCGAGCGAAGCCATTCCCGCGAGCATCGCGAGTATTCCTGCCAACGGCCCGGCGGCAGCGAGGACGCGGGAAGGGAACTGCCTTGCGGCGAAGACCAGAAGCGAGCATTCCACGGCCAGGATGACGGCGAGGCTGTTGGCAGTGAAGTGGATCAGGATGGCGAGCGTGAGAAAAAACAGGGCCTTCGCAAGCCACGCCGAGGCTGCACCTGTTCCATGGATTTTGCTGGCCGCCAGCGAGAGAGCGAACTGCACCAGACCGAAGACCAGCGAGACGATCCAAAGACTGTCGTGGTGGGCCGACGAAATCGCGAGCGCCGTCAGGCAGAAGAACGCCGCGTCATTCAGGATCGAGAATACCACCCGGGCGGCCGCCGACACTTTCGGGCCGGTCGCGAGAAACGCGCCTGCCGTGAAAATAATCCAGTAAACCGACAGGAAGCACACGCGGACGGCGAGATCGTTGTCGCCGCTCACGTGGACCTCCCAGAACCGCCAATTCTCGGCAAGCCGCCAGTAAAGGTAGGACCAGTAAGTTGCCGCGAGGGCCAGGAAAGGCACGGTCATCCAGCGTTTGCGGGCCATGAGGACGACAGCCGCAATCCCGAGGATCGCGTTTGAGGAGAGCGTGAAATAAGCGATGGGATTCACGGCGGAGGCGTAGAACGCGAGCACGATCGCCAGCCCGGCGGTGGCCTGGGAGTTCCGGCGTTCGGCCATCCAGCCGATGGCTACCGCGAGCGCGACCAGGAGGACTCCGGCCAGGATCGGGCTGCCGATCACCTTCATCGAGGGAATGTAATACGCGGCGTATGTGGTGTAGTAGATCGCCGCCATGCCGCCGGCGATCAGGACCCGCGCGTAGCTCTTCAGCGATTCGCGCCCCCGCTCGACCATCAGTCCGACCGCGCACAGCGCCCCGCCGGCCAGATACAGGAGGCCCAGTTTCGCGATCGCGCCAAAATTTTCCACGAGGCTCTTCCAGGCATAATTGGCGAGGAAAACGAGCCCCGTAAGCACGATCACAATCCCGATCCGTGCCAGCCAGACCGTGCCGACGCGCATTTCGAACGAGGCCTCGGGAGCTTGGGAAATCGCAGGAACCGGCAGAGGAGAGGCGGCGACAACCGGCGCGACGGTCTCCGGTTGACGCGCCGCCTCGACAGGCTGATGTGGAGGGAGCGGCCCGGGCACGGGTGGCGGCAGGGAGGGAGGCGGCTCGTTCTGCAGGCCCTGTTTCAAAGCGGCCAGCGTCTCGTCGAGTCCGGCCAGTTCCTGCCGGAGCAGGACCTGACGGCGTTCGAGGGCATCCAGCCTGGCGCGCACGTCGTCGTTCATCCCGCCAGCAAGCCTTTCTCCGGCTCTTCTGTCAACCCGGAGTGCGCGGAAATTCCCCGGCGTTTTTCGTAGGGACGGCTCGGTCTCCGAGGGCCATTCAAAAAAAATCCTCCCAAGGGCTTTCGGTAATACGCCGGACGTTCTCCAGCGCAGGCGTGAATATCGCCATTTATCAGATTGTCGGAATCCCCAGCTCTTGCAAGTATTCGGCACCATGTCTGATTCCAAAAATTCCACCTCGGGCCGGCGACTTTCCTTCCCGGAAAAACAAAAAGTCCAAATTGAGGTGTTCGAGTTGCCGCCACTTCAGGAGCGAGAGGTTTTGGTCAAGACCGCGCTCTCGCTCATGAGCACGGGGACCGAAAACATCGTCTTCAACCGCCTCTTTGAACCCGGAACCCACTGGGACAACTGGGTGAAATATCCATTTTTCCTGGCTGCTGTGCGGTCGGGACCGTGGTGGAATCGCGCAGCAGCGACCTCAAACCCGGAGACCGCGTGACCGCGCGCTCGTCCCACCAATCCCACTGGGTCTGTCCGGTTGGGGGTTGCTCGAAAATTCCCGACAGCGTTCCTTTTGAAAACACGCATTTTTTCAAACCCGCGGACTGCGCGCAAGCCTACAAAACGGTCAATCGAGAACGGGCCCGGACCATGGGCGTCGTTTTCGATTGGAGGGAGGAAGCATGAGCCGCCTGCGTCAGGGGTTCTCCTGGTGGTGCTTCCAGAACCGGGGCATCGAAAACGAGGCGCTGCTCGCGGGGGCCAGGAAGATCGGGTATGAGTTCGTCGATCTCGTTGACGAATCGCTTTGGCCTAGGGTCCAGGCCCACGGACTGGGAGTGGGGGCGGTATCAGGGCACGGTTCCATTGAGGACGGTCTCAACAGGATTGAAAACCGGGAGCGGATCGAATCGGAACTTCGAGCCAATATCCGGAAAGCCGCTCAGTGGAAAATCCCGGCGCTCATCTGTTTCTCCGGCAACCGTTCCGGGAGGGACGAGGAATTGGAGACTTGCGCGGAAACTCTTGCCCGCATTGCGCCTGAAGCGGAGAGCGCGGGCGTCATGCTTGTAGTGGAACTACTCAACAGCAAGGTCGATCACAAGGATTACCAGTGCGACGCCACCGCGTGGGGAGTGCGCCTGTGCCAGCTTGCCAACTCGCCCGCTGTCAAACTGCTCTACGACATCTACCACATGCAGATCATGGAGGGGGACCTCATCCGGACGATCCAACAGAATCACGAATGGTTCGGCCACTACCATACGGCCGGCAACCCCGGGCGCGGACAGCCCGACGAAAGCCAGGAAATCTACTATCCAGCCGTTTACCGCGCGATCGCGGCGACGGGGTCCGACCGGATCGTCTCGCACGAATTTCTTCCCGCCGGTGACCCGCTGGCAGCTCTCGAAAAAGCCTTTCGCGACTGCGCCGAAGCAACGGACCGGGCAGAGTGATTGAGAGAGCTTGGGGGCAAAGAGAACCAAGCGTCAGCGCGCATGGTCCTGCGCATTTTTTACCTGACACGGCGTGAAGAATCCGAAGAAAAAACTGCCGGGGTCAGGCGGGGATGGCGCTAAGTTAAGCCAGATTTGGGATGCTACCCATTCAGGGCAGAGCCCCTCTTTTTCCAAGACCCAGGGCGGCGCGGCCGCTTGCCCTGGGCTGTTGGATGTTGCCCCTTCGGGGCTTAACTTAGTGCCATTCGGGTCAGGCGGGGATCAAAATCCCCACCGCGTCGGCTGACGAACCCCCGGTGCCTCCCCGGGCGCGCCGGTTGATGAGCGGGCGGAGAGAGTCAAGCGGGACGCTGAGCCAGCGCGCTTCCGAAGCCGGCATCCCTTCCACCAGATCGAGCAGGACATCCGGATCCCGTTCCACCGCGTTGGAGACCTGTCCCTTCGTGAGCTGGATCGAATCGCACGTTGTCCGCGCCAGGATGTAATCGAGGTCGCCTTTCAGCAGGTCGAACTGGTCTTCGCTCAAAAGCATATCGGTCTCAAAGGGATTTTCAAATGGCTGCTTGGCCGGGACAAGGATCGTCCATCGACGGGGGAAAGTCTTTCAATATTTTCGGCCAAGATCAATGCCGTGTCGTCCGGAAAAATGTTTAAAGCTTTTGCGTTGTCAACACGGGCGGAAATCCGGCAGTGTTACTTTTCGTGCTCGAACTCAGGGATGTGACATTATTTATCGGCAGCGGCGAGGATGTTCGCCCGCTGCTCGCCGACGTTTCGGTTTCGTTTCCGAAAGGCCACTTCGGGGCGATCATCGGTCCGTCGGGCTGCGGGAAAAGCACGATGCTCAAAGTCATCACCGGGATCGCGCCCGGCGAGGAGGAAGGCTCGATTTTCTGGAACGGGCGGGATGTGGCGGAGGAAGATTTTTCCCCGTCGGAGATCGGCTACGTGCCGCAGTTCAGCATTGCGCACGAGGAGCTGACCGTCCGCGAATGCGTATCCTACGCGATGCGGCTCCGGGTGCGGGGCATGCGGGCGGAGGCGTTGGACGAGGCGGTCGGCGGCGTGCTCGAAGAGGTGGGGATGGCCGGGTTTGACGACCGGCTGGTGAGCGTGCTCTCGGGCGGGCAGCGGCGGCGCCTGGCCCTGGCGATGGAGCTTGTCAGCAAGCCGGCGATGCTCCTCTGCGACGAGGTGACCAGCGGCCTGGACCCGCAGTCCGAGGACGAGATCGTGCACCTTCTGCACGGGCTCTCGCGCACGGAAGGAAGGGTCGTTCTTTCGGTCACGCACAGCCTCCGGCACGTCGAGCTCTACGACTCGGTGCTTGTGCTGTATGAGGGAGTGGTCGCGTATCACGGGCCGCCCCAGTTCCTCACGCATTATTTTCGCGCGGACGACGCGCAGGATCTCTACAAGCAGCTCGAAGTCCGGTCCGGCAAGGAGTGGGCGCATTCGTGGAAAAAGCACCGGCACGCATTTTCCGAGACCCGGGGCAGGAGAGACATTGCCAAGGCCGTGAGCTTTGACAGCGCCGCCACTCAATCCGCCCCCGAGGCCGATCTTCAGGCGCCGTCACCCCCGCCCGCGTCCTCGCTTCCCGGCCCGGGAGCCATCAGCCAGTTCCTGACCCTCCTCTCCCGCCGGATGAAGATATTTTTCCGCAACCGCGCCCAGCTCGCGCTCCAGCTCGGCCTGATTTTCGGATTTCCGGTCCTGGTCGCGATCTTCGCGTGGAACGGCCTGCCCACCGTGAAG
>JBAWVC010000017.1:0-21508 GCA_037147455.1 Verrucomicrobiota bacterium
TCCTGGTTTCGTGTAGTTCCGGTTCGCGAGTTCCAGTGCCCGTGATTCGCGGCCGTCGAGCGTGGGCACGGGCGCCGTGCCGCCGGGTGCGTTTTCGCTGGCGGCCCGTGTGTTTTTATCCGACTCGAACGGCGCGTTTTTTGGGGCCTCCGGGGCGTTCTGTTCCGTGGTGCCGACATAGACCGGTTGATCGGGCTTGGGCGCCTCGACCGGAAGCATCGTGACCTCGATGGGGGCTTCCTGCTCGGGGGGAGACTCCGGGAATTGCCAGGCCGGGACAGATAGCGCCAATGCCACGCACAGAATCAGGGCCAGATGCAGCAGGACCGATGCGATGGCAGCCGCAACCGTCTCGCGGCGGGTATCTGTCCATCCCATCGAATAACTCACGTCTCCTCGGTCTCCTCCTCCTCGTCGTCGCTGACGACCGGGGCGATGCCTTGGAGGACTTCGCCGTCGCGGAGGTCGATGAGCTTCACGCCTTGGGCGTTGCGGCCGGTCTCGCGGATCTCCTTGATCCGGGTGCGGACCATTTTTCCCTTGTTCGTGATGAGCATGAGCTCGGCGTCATCGCGGACGGTGAGGGCTCCGGCGACGCCGCCGGTCTTCTCGTTCGTCTTCATCGTGATGATGCCTTTGCCGCCGCGCGACTGGATCCGGTATTCCTCGAAGCTGGTGCGCTTACCGAGGCCGTTCTCGCCGGCGACGAGGAGCTGGGCGTCCTTGTTCACGACGGCGGCGGCGACAATGTAATCGCCTTTTTCCGGGCGGATGCCCCAGACGCCGACGGTATCGCGGCCCTGGTCGCGCATTTCGTCCTCGCTGAAGCGGATGCTCTGCCCGTCGTGGGTGATGAGCACGATTTCGTCCTGGCCGACGGTCATCTTGCAGTCGATCAGGCGGTCGCCCTCCTCGATCTTGATCGCGATGATCCCGCCCTTACGGATGTTTTTGAAGTCGTTGAGATTCGATTTTTTCACGATGCCGCTGCGGGTGGCGAAGACGATGTGGAAGTTTTTGTTCCATGTGTCCTCGTCGTTCTTCTGCCCCTGGACGCGGATGGTGGACGCGATTTTTTCGTCGTTGCGAAGTTCGAGCAGGTTTGCGATCGAGCGGCCCTTGCTGGCGCGTGAGCCTTCGGGAATTTCGAAAACCCGCTCCACGTAGCAGCGTCCGGTCTCGGTGAAGAACATCAGGTAGTCGTGCGTGGTCGCGGTGAAGAGATACTCGACAAAGTCGCTGTCCTCCTCGTTCTCGGATTCGCGGGCGGTCATGCCGATGACCCCCTTGCCGCCGCGCTTCTGGGCGCGGAACGCGCTGACCAGCGTGCGCTTGATGAACCCGTTGTGGGTGAGAGTCACGATGACTCCGTCATTGGCGATCAGGTCCTCGATGGCGATCTCGCCCTCGGCCGGAACGATCTGGGTGCGGCGGGGGCTGCCGAACTTTTCCTGCAGCGCGCGGAGCTCGTCCTTGATGATCGTGAGCACGCGGCTTTCCTTGGCAAGAATGTCGAGGAGGTCCTTGATAGTGGAGACGAGCGCATCGTATTCGCCCTTGATGCTGTCGCGTTCCATCCCGGTGAGCTGGTAGAGGCGGAGGTCGAGGATGTGCCCGACCTGCTTCTCCGAGAACTTGTATTTTCCGTCCGTGATGCGCGCCTCGCTACGGATGAGGATGCCGAGCTTTTCGACCGCTTTCTGCGTCCACGAGAGGGCGAGAAGTTTCGCCTTCGCGTCGTCGCGGTCGTTCGAGTCGCGGATGATCTTGATGAAGTCGTCGATGTTGGCGAGGGCGATGAGGTAGCCTTCGAGCTTTTCGGCTTCGACCTCGGCGGCGCCCAGCAGGAACCGCGTGCGGCGGAGGATGACCTCGCGGCGGTGCTCGATGTAGCAGTTGATCGCCTCCTTGAGCGAAAGGAGCTTGGGCTTGCCCCGGTCGATCGCCAGCATGTTGACGCTGAACGAGGATTCCAGCGCGGTGTGCTTGAAAAGATTGTTGATGATGACCTTCGGGTTTCCGTCCCGCTTGAGCTCGATGACGACCCGCGTGTCCTCCGCGCTCTCGTCGCGCACATCGCTGATGCCCGTGAGGACCTTCTCGTTCACGAGATCGGCGATCCGTTTTACCAGATCCGAGCGGTTTACGTTGTAGGGGATCTCGGTGACGATGATGCTTTCGCGCCCGCCCTTGCCCTCCTCGACCGCCACGCGCCCGCGGACCCGCACCTGCCCCCGGCCGGTTTCAAAATACTGGCGGATGCCGGTGGCTCCCTGGATCAGACACCCTGTCGGGAAATCCGGCCCGGTGATGTGGGCCATGAGCCCGTCAATGGTGATGTCCGGGTCATCGATCTGAGCGCAGATGCCGTTGATGCACTCCCCGAGGTTATGGGGTGCGATATTTGTCGCCATGCCGACCGCGATGCCCGTGCCGCCATTGACGAGAAGGTTCGGAAAAGCTGCCGGGAAAACCGTGGGCTCGGATTCCGTCTCGTCATAGTTCGGAACGAAATCGACCGTCCCCTTGTCCATGTCCGTCATCAGGACAGAGCCGAGATGGTCGAGGCGGGCCTCGGTATACCGCATCGACGCCGGCGGATCGCCTTCGACCGACCCGAAGTTTCCCTGCCCGTTGATGAGCATTTCGCGCATCGCCCAGGGCTGGGCCATGTGGACGAGGGTCGGGTAGATCGCCTGGTCGCCGTGCGGATGGTATTTACCCATCGTTTCACCGACGATCCTTGCGCACTTGAGGTGCTTGCGGGTCGGCTGAACCCCAAGCTCGTTCATGGCGAAAAGAATCCGGCGCTGCGAGGGCTTGAGCCCGTCGCGGGCGTCCGGCAGGGCGCGCGAGATGATGACCGACATCGAGTAGTCGAGAAACGACTTCGACATCTCGTCGGCCACGTTCACCAGTTCGACTTTTTCGTTTTGCGTATACATAGAAAATTAAACGTCCAGGCGTGCGTTGAGAGCGTTGTCCTCGATGAACTGGCGGCGGGGCTCGACGACATCGCCCATGAGGATGGTGAACATGCGGTCGGCTTCGACGGCGTTGTCCTCGTTGAGCTCGACTTTGAGCATCTTGCGCTTCTCGGGATTCATCGTGGTTTCAAAGAGCTGCTTCGGGTTCATTTCTCCGAGACCTTTGAACCGCTGGATCGAGAGGCCGCGCTTGCCGATATCGAGAACCTTGGTGAGGATCTCGGGGATGGCGAAGAGCGGGTGGGTGACCGCCTTGTCGCCCTCGCCCTCGACGAGTTCGAAAATCGGAGTCTCGCTGTCCGCGTAGTGCTCGATTTTCAGGCCTTTGCGGGCGAGTTCGTCGATGAGCTTCTGCGCGGAGATCGACTCATGGAGCTCGATGAGCTTGGCGCGGCGGCGCGACCCGGGATCGGCTTTTTCCTTCTTGGCCTTCACCGCCGGTTCGGCGGCGAGGACGAGGTCGCCCTCGACCGGTTCCGGCGCGGGATCGTCGTAGAGGCCGAGGTCGCGGTTGCCCTCGTGGAATTCGCGGACTTCGGCTTCTCCGGGGAAGTATGTCGCCCACTCGGTATTCCCCTCGCGGACCTTGACCATGAACGTCGGGAGCTTGCCCGTCTTCGGGTCGCGCTCGCCGAGGTAGGATTCGATGTCCCCGCCATGCCGTTGGATCGCGCCGCTGAATTTCGCGAACCGCTCGAGGAGCTCGAGGATCTCCTTGAGCTGGGTCGAGGTGAAAATCTTCCCGTCCGCCAGGTTCTTCACCTTCACTTCGTCCGCGCCGATCCCGATGAGGATCTTGTTGAGCTGGGCGTCGTCGTCCACGTATTCCTCGCGCTTCTTCCGCTTGATGAGGTAGAGCGGCGGCTGGGCGATGTAGATCTTGCCCTGCTTCACCAGCTCCGGCATCTGCCGGCAGAAAAACGTGAGCAGGAGCGTGCGGATGTGGGAGCCGTCCACGTCGGCGTCGGTCATGATGATGATGCGGCCGTAGCGGAGCTTGGCGATGTTGAACGAGCCCTCCTGTTCCTTCTCCCCTTTCTCTCCCAGCGACGAGCCGATTCCGGTGCCGATCGCTGTGATGAGAGTCTGGACTTCGATGTTCTGCAGGACCTTGTCGAGGCGGGCTTTCTCGACGTTGATGATCTTGCCCTTGATCGGAAGGATGGCTTGAAAGCGCCGGTCGCGGCCCTGTTTGGCCGAGCCGCCTGCGGAGTCGCCCTCGACGACATACAGCTCGGTCAGCGCGGGATCGCGCTCGGAACAATCCGCCAGCTTGCCCGGCAGCCCGCCGCCGGTGAGGGCGCCTTTGCGCACGGTCTCGCGGGCCTTGCGGGCGGCCTCGCGGGCGCGGGCAGCCATGAGGCACTTCTCGATGATGCGCTTGCCGACGTTCGGGTTCTGGTCAAAATGGAGCATGAGCCCCTCGTAGCTGATCGAGCCGACGATGCCGTCCACCTCGGGCGAGATGAGCTTTACTTTTGTCTGGGACTCGAACCGGGGGTCGGGGTGCTTGACGCTGACAACGGCGGCGAGGCCTTCGAGCACATCGTTGCCTGTGATCGGGACATCCTTTTCCTTCAGCAGGGAATTATTTTTCGCATACTGGTTGATCGCGCGGGTGAGCGAGCCGCGGAACCCGCTGCTGTGCGTGCCGCCGTCCGGGTTCGGGACCGCGTTCGTGTAGCAGAGGAGCTGCTCGTTGTAGGTGTCCGTGTAGTGCAGGCCGATCTCGACGATCACCTTGTCGCGCGTGCCTTTGAACAGGATCGGTTTCGGGTGGACGAGCGTCTTGTTCTCGACCAGCCGTTCGACGAATTCCTCGACGCCCCTCGGGTGAACAATCTGGACCGGCTTCGCGCCGTCCTGCCGCTCGTCCAGAAACGTGAACGAAAGGGGGGCATTGATATACGCGAGGTCGTTCAGGCGGGTGATGATGCGCTCAGCCTTGAACTCGATCGTCTCGAGGAAGATCTCGGTGTCCGGCATGAACGTGATGAGCGTGCCGGTGTGTTTTTTGGATTTCACCTCGGCGATGACGTGGAGCTGCTGCTTCGTCACGCCGCGCTCGAACGACATCGCGTGGATCTTCCCGTCGCGGGTGACCTCGACCTTGAACCACTCGGAGACCGCGTTCACGCACTTCGCGCCGACGCCGTGGGTGCCGCCGGAATATTCGTAGTTGCCCTGGCCGTATTTTCCGCCCGAGTGCAGGCGGGTGAGGACGAGCTCGACTCCGGGAATCCCCTCCTCCTTGTTGATGTCCACCGGGATGCCGCGCCCGTTGTCGCGGATGGAAATCGAGCCGTCCGAGTGGATCGTGACGTCGATGTGGTCGCAATGGCCCGCGAGAAATTCATCCACAGAGTTGTCCAGAACCTCGCTGACGCAATGGTGCAGCGCACGCTCGTCGGTGCCGCCGATATACATGCCCGGCTTTTTGCGCACGGCCTCGAGGCCTTTGAGCGAACTCAGGTCGTCCGCGTTGTATTCGCTCGCCTTGAAATCGGGGGTTGCTTTGACGGCTTTTGGGGCGGCGGCTTTTTCTGGGGACTTTTCAGGAGTTGGTTCGTCGGGCATCTGATTCAGAGGTGTGTTTTCGGGGGTTGTTCCCGTGTTCATCAAGGCTAGCCAAACGCAGTGTGCTGGCAACAATATTTCGAAATATTCTGGCTTTTTCCACAGGATGTTGGGATGGAGGAAAGCTCCGTCCACAATATGTTGGGTCCAACCGCATTTTCCTGCCGTCCTCTCAAGGTTATCGCGGCATGGGTTTTCCCCGCGCTGGTTGCAGGTTTGGCTCTGGCGGCATTCACCTGGAACTCACAGGCGGTTTTTTTCGGGGGGAACGTCTATTTTTCCGACGGGGATTGCTACGCGAGAATGACCCGGGTGCGGCTGCTGCAGGAGCATCCGTTTGCTCCGGTCCACAGGCATGATTTTGAAAATCATCCCATCGGAACGCAGCCGCATACGACGGCGCCTTTGGACTATCTGATCGCCGGACTTGCGGTTGTGATGGGGTGGTTTTCAAGCGCTGGGCTTGCGTTGGCCGGGGCGTGGATTTCCCCGCTGCTCGGTCTGGCAACGCTGGTGGTCCTTGCTGTTTGGTTGCGGGAGGTTCCGTTCGGTGGGGCGGCGATTCTTCTGCTCGCCGTTTCCCCGATCATCTCGCACGGGTTTCTTCTCGGCCGCCCGGACCATCAATCGCTGCTGATGCTGTTGGTCGCAGTTGCGCTGGCAGCCGAGGTGGACATGTGGGGAGGAAGAGACGCACGGGCATCCGGCCCATGGCTTGCTGGATTTTTTCGCATGGGCAAGATTCCACAGCAACTGGTCGATGAGAAGGCTGCGGGACCATGGTTGTCACCGGGCAGGATCGGATGGATCTCCGCAGTGGCCTGGGCGCTGGCGCTTTGGGTGTCGCTGTTCGAGCCGCTGGTTCTGTTGGCGACCGTCCTGCTGCTTCGATTTTTCGCGCGGCGTCTGGTTTTTGCGCGGACGCCGACGGTGATCTTCTTTGCGATTCTGTTTCTGGGATATTTGGTGGATGGATTTCATGTGTCGGCATTTGATGCGCACTTTTCGAAATGGGCGCTTAACATTGGGGAATTGGGGCACGGGTCATTTCCAGTGCTTTTCAGTTGGGCCGGATGGTTGGCCGCGGTGGCGCCATTTGCTCTGCTGGCCGGCTATTTCCGAAAAAGGGAGCCGGTCTATCTTCTGCTCTGCGCGCTGACAGCTCTGCTTGCCTGCCTGGCCGTCTGGCACCTGCGGTGGGGATATTTTTTCGTCATCGCTTTTGCGCTCAGCCTTCCGTGTCTTCTTTCGCTTGTCCGATGGAAGTTCGTGGGCTGGGGGATCTTCGTCGTTTCGCTATGGCCGGTTGCCGCATGCTGGGACAGCACGCTTTATCCCGATGACAACACCTTCCGGACGAGGGTCGAATCCGTCGCTGATGCGGTGGCGCTTCGGGACGCCGCGATCCCTTTGAAGGAACTGCCCAAACGCGGGGTCATGGCTCCGTGGTGGCTCAGCCCTGCGATCGTTTGGTGGTCCGGACAGCCCTGCGTGGCCGGCACGTCCCACCAGAGCCTTCCCGGAATTGTTGACGCCTCGGAATTTTTCCTCTCGGAGGGGTCGGGCCGGGAGGTTCTGGAAATGCGGAAGGCTGGCTACATCTTCGCCTACGAGCCCGACCGGGTGATCTCGAATTCCGCACAGATCCTCGGGAGGGCGGCCCCAGCAAACCCGCTTGCCAGGCGGCTCTACGATCATCCGCGCGCGGCGGGCTTCCGGCTCCTCCACTCGAACAGGTTTTTTAAAGTGTTCGAGTTGCCTGCTGGCGCAGAAAAGCCGGCCCCGGAATAGCGAGAGAATTCCCCCTGTTTTCGCAGTTGCGACGGATCACGGCACTGTGTAGCGTCTGCCTCCCAACTCTTTGGATTATCACATGGGCAAAATCTACAACAACATCGTGGAAACCGTCGGCCGCACGCCACTGGTGAGGCTGAACCGCATCACGGCGGGACTTCCGGCCACCATCGCCATCAAGTGCGAGTATTTTAATCCGCTCGGCAGCGTCAAGGACCGCATCGGCAAGGCCATGATCGAGGACGCCGAGCAGAAAGGCATCCTCAAGCCGGACACGACGATCGTCGAGCCGACAAGCGGCAACACCGGCATCGCCCTCGCGTTTGTCGCGGCCGCCAAGGGATACAAGCTCGTCCTAACGATGCCCGAAACCATGAGCGTCGAGCGCCGCACGCTGCTCGCCATGCTCGGGGCCAAGCTCGTTCTGACTCCAGGCTCTGAGGGCATGAAGGGGGCCATCGCCCGCGCCGAGGCCATCGTCAAGGAAACCCCCGGCGCCTGGATGCCGCAGCAGTTCAACAATCCCGCGAACCCGGCGATCCACGCCAAAACCACCGCCGAAGAAATCTGGGAGGACACCGCCGGGGCGGTCGATATTTTCATCTCCGCCGTTGGCACCGGCGGAACCCTCACCGGCACGGTCGAGGCGCTCAAAGCCCGGAAGCCGTCGTTCTTGGCCATTGCGGTCGAGCCGAAAGACTCGCCGGTGATTTCCCAGACGCTGGCCGGTGAGCCGGTCAAGCCGGGGCCGCATAAAATCCAGGGGACCGGGGCCGGGTTCATCCCAGGGAACCTCCATTTAAAATCCGCTGATGGATCGGCCCAGATCGCCGAGTGCATCCAGGTCAGCAACGACGACGCCTTCGCGATGGCCCGCCGCCTCGCGAAGGAGGAGGGGATTCTGGCCGGCATCAGCTCCGGGGCAAATGTCCATGCCGCCATCGAGGTTGCCAAGCGGCCTGAGAATGCCGGAAAGCTCATCGTGACAGTCGCCTGTTCGACCGGAGAGCGCTATCTGAGCACAGCCCTGGCGGAAGAGGCCCGCATGGAGGTCGCAGGATGAGCGATCCGATTCCCACAGACGATTCCGTGGTCGAGCGCGACGAGATTGACGCCGCGTTCTTCTGGCACACCCACAAAAAAAATATTCTTCTCGGCGCGCTGGCCGTTCTGGCGATCGGCGGCGGCAGCCTGTCCTGGTATGTCCATGCCACGTTAACCGCCAGGGATGCCATCGCGGCCCTGGCCGATGCCAAGGACATTCCCCAACTGGAAGCCGTCATCAAAAACTACGGAGGCACCCTGCCTGCGGCGGATGCCATCCTGCTGGTTGCCGCCGAGAACCAGAAGGCGGGGAAATTCGAGGAATCCACCACCGCGTTTCAAAACTTCCTGAAAGCCTTTCCCCAACATCCGCTCGCGGGTGGTGCCCTCCTTGGCATCGGGCAGAACCAGGACGCGACCGGCAAGCCGGCCGAGGCGATGACCACCTACCAGCAGGTGGTGGATAAATACCCGAAGAGTTACGCCGCGCCGTTTGCCGGCTACGCGCAGGCGGAAATTCTCCTACGGGATTTCCGGCGCGATGAGGCGAAGGTCGTGCTCGATTCCCTGGTCTCCCAATTTCCGGATTCCACGGTAGCCCGCCTTGCCTCAGCACAGCTCTCCCGGATTGGCTCCAAGGCTCCCCGGTAGAGAAAGACAGCTCTGAGCGATCAGGGCCGGGAAGCGTGTCCCCTTCGCTACGGAATCCTCCGCGAAAAAGCAGTTGAATTGTCAGAAAATCGGCTGCATTGTGCAACGAGGAACTGTTGCATAACAGGACTAAAATTTGAATCCCCCCATGCCCGACATTTCTTCACGTATGCCCATGGGAACCGGCGATCCCGATCCGGAGACGGATCCGGTTATCCGCTCCGAAGAGCAAGCCGTGGTGCCGATCGGGGGGGAGACTCCGATCCGCCCAGGGAAGTTTATACCCGTGATTCACTGGCTCTATCCGCTGATTCTTTTTGCCGCGGATCTGGCGACGTGGGTGGTTTCCTACACCGTTCTGGCGCTGGTTTTCGACAAGTATCAAAACTACGGTGCCTCAGAACTTTTGCTCCCCCCGCTGGTGATCGGTTTTCTGTTGAGCCTTGTTGGCGGCTACAAGTATTTGGGGAACACGGCAGCCCTCCGCTACGCGGCCGAGCACTTCATCGCGTGCATTGTAGGGCTGACGGTCGGGCTCGTCCTTGTCTATCTCTTCGCTACCTATGGGGCCTCGGTTTACTCAAGCCGGGGTATCTTTTTGTTCTCGGGCATCATCTTCAGTGTCGTGTCGCTTGCCTACCGGAGATTTTTGTGGTTTGCGCTCGGCCGCCTGCGGCCGAAGCGGGGGTTGCTGGTGCTTGCCGACAAGTTCCAAGGACGGCAGTTTTATCGGGCGTGCATGAGCCAGGGGCAGAGCTTGGAGCTGGAGTTTATCGCCACCGAACCCGAACTTGTCGGCAAGCCCGTGGACGGGCGAGGGTCTCCTCTGTTTGAAGCGTTTGTGGACGACCTTCCCCGACGGCTTCACGCGCATCCCGAGAACATCCACGAGGCGATTGTAGTCGCCGCCAAGGACTCGTCGCTCGATCCCCGGATCCTGAGCTTTCTGGCTTCGGTGCATTTCCAGGATCTCCCCGTGTATTCCATTTTGACGTTTTATGAGACCTACTGGGAGAAGATGCCGCTGCACATGCTGACGCCGACCTGGCCGCTGCAGGCCGGGTTCCACCTCGTGAAGCACTCGGCCTTTGCTGCAGCGAAACGGTTTTTTGATATCGTTGTTTCCGGGCTGGGCGTCGTGCTCTCCGCGCCTCTCATGCTCGTGATCGTCGCCCTGATCCGCCTGGAAAGCCCCGGCCCGGTGATCTTCCGGCAAACCCGCGTCGGGCAGCACCGTCGGCTGTTCACCCTCCTGAAGTTCCGCACCATGCGCGCGGGGAGCGAGGAGCTGGGGATTTACACCGAGAAAAAAGACAGCCGCATCACACGTGTCGGGAGGCTCCTGAGGGCCATGCGGTTCGACGAGCTCCCCCAGTTCTTCAATGTCCTGCGCGGCGACATGAGCCTCATCGGCCCCCGTGCGGAGTGGATCAAGTGCGTCGAACAATACGAGGAGATCATCCCGCATTACCACTTCCGCCACCTCGTCCGCCCTGGAATCACCGGCTGGGCGCAGGTCAACTACCCATATGGGGCCAGCACGGAGGACGCCATCGAGAAACTTATGTACGACCTCTACTACATCCGCAACTTTTCCCTTACGCTCGACGCGTCGGTTACGCTGAAGACCATTCACACCATGATCTTCGGGAAGGGGCAGTGACCCCGCCGGTCAAGGGCTGATGATCGGTGTCGGGGTTGGCACCGGCGTCGGCGTCGGCGTGGGTTTTGGTGTGGGTGTGGGGATTGGTCCACCACCACCACCTCCTCCTCCACCGCCGGAAGATGAGCCGGGGAACGTGGTGCTCGTGGAAAATCCGCCGCCCCCCTGGCCGGATCCCTGCACAGCCGGTCCATTCACCGTGCCGGTATCACCGCTGAGCGCGGTATTCTCAACCGTTGACGGGTTGTCGGCGATCTGGGCAAAGATTCCTGTCTGCGCTTCCACCTGCCGGATGATGTCGCGGATGACTGCGGTCTGTTCAAGGGTCAACCTGGTTTCCGACTGGGCGGCCACGACGAGGCGTCCGTCCGGAGTCATGTTGGCGGTGATGGTGGTGGAAGTTCCCGCGACGGTGCGGGTGGATGTCGCGCCGTTCTTTCCGGCGAATGTCACTGTTCCCTCGGGGACACTGAGATTAACCTGAAGCTGGCCTGCGGCATTTCTGGTCACCGTCAGGCTCCATGTCGTTCCGCGGATCCCGGCCACTCCCAGCGGCGTCGAGACGGTCATCTTGGACTTGGCTGCGAGTGGCTTGACGTTTCCCACGATGCTGCCGTATTCCAGCTTCAGGCGCGTGTCACTGGCGGTCGGTTCGGCTTTGAGTTTGTCCCACTCGGGTTTGTTTTTCACCCACGTCCAGTGCTCCTGCTCAAACTGTTCCACCGCGAACTTGGAATCCTCCCCGACATGGAAGCCGGCCCCGTTGGAAAACAGCAGGTCGGCCGAGGAGTTATTCTCCGTGATGATTGTCGAGCCCTGCGGGACAAGCGCCCCCACTTTTATGGGCGCTCCTCCGGGATTTTTCTCGTCAGTCATCCGGACATTCCCCTTGGTTTTGACCACCACGATCACCCCGGGTTCGATCTTCGCCGGCTGGCCTGCAGCCGGCTGAGGGGAGGGGGGCGGGTCCTGGGCCAAAAGGCTGGCGAGGAAAAACACGCAACCGATCGCAGCAACTCCTGCCTGAGCATAGCGGGAGGGGCGCAGAAATCCGCATTTCAAAACGGGCGTCTCGCCGGGAGACGATTTAGCCGCGGGAGGAAGGATCATCTTCATAGGACATATTCCTACAGGTAAGCCCGGCCGGAATCAACTTCAACAATCTTAAGCGATATTAAGCGATTTTGCAACCGGGAGGCCGGCTCACTTTCCCTCGCGGATTTTTTCCTTTTCGCGCTCGCGCTTTTCTTCGAGGCGGCTGATCTCCGAGGCGAGCTGCCGCCGGATCTCGTCTTTCTCCGCCGGGTCGGCCTTCGCCAACTCCCCCTCGAGGAGGAGCTTTTTCTCGGCGAGCTTGGCGTTGACCTCGCTGTCCACCCCGGCGATGGCCCGTTTCTGCTTTTCGGTGAGGCTCACGGAGGGGGCGCATTTTTCCAGGCGGCTCATGGCAAGTTCGTAGGCGGATTTCATGGCATTCATCCTGCAAAAGTTTTCCGCGGAGCGACAGAAAAATTGCACGTTCGCCGCCGAGCGTGTTTATTGGCTGTCCCATGTCCACTTTGCGGCTCCTGAGCACCGATTTCGACGGCACGTTGATCGCCCATCCCTCGGACGGGCGCTGTTCTCCGGCATTTGCCGACGTGCTGGCCCGCCACCGCCAGGGAGGCGGGGTCTGGGCGGTCAACACCGGCCGCAGCCTGGAACATGCCATGGAAGGGATCAGGGTTTTCGGAGCGCCTTATGAGCCGGATTATCTTCTCACGAACGAGCGGGAAATCTTTTTCCGGGCGGGGGAGGGGATCTGGGAACCGGACCACGAATGGAACGGCCTCTGCCGGGATCGCCACGAAGAACTTTTTTCCAGGGCTGCGGCGGTTTTTTCGACGGTCGTGGAGATGGCGTCCCGCTCTCCGGATGTCACGCTCATCAGGGAAGACGGAACGCTCGTCGGGCTGGTCACCACCAGCGAGCAGGTCATGGAAGAGGTGGCGGGATTTATCGACTGCGAATCCGGCCACCTGCCGGAGTTCTCCTTCCAAAGGAACACGGTCTATTTGCGGTTCTGCCACCGCGACTACAACAAAGGGTCCGCGCTGGGGGCGCTCAGCCAACGGCTTTCGATCCGCCGCGAGGAAGTCCTGGCGGCGGGCGACCACTTCAACGATCTCTCGATGCTTGACGGGACTTACGCCTCATTTCCCTGCTGCCCCTCGAATGCCATTCCCGAGGTCCGGGCTGCGGTGCAGGACGCCGGCGGCTATGTGGCTGCCCTGCCGGCGGCGGATGGCGTGGCCGAGGCCTGGAGATTTTTTTCCAACAAACCATGACGAACACCCTTCTTAATAAGCTCCGCTCACGCCTCGGAAAAGCGGCCGTGCAATCCGAACCGGCCCCGGAATTTTCCGGCGACAAATGGTTTGCGCGCACGCTTCCGGATGCCGTCGTGTTTCCGTCCACCACGGCGGAAGTTTCGTTCGTTCTCCGCGAAGCCTGCCGCGCGGGCGTCCCTGTCACTCCCCGCGGCGCCGGCTACGGCTATGTCGGCGGATGCACTCCGGTCAAAAAAGGGATTGTTCTTTCGCTCGACCGGATGAACAAAATCCTCGAAATCCACCCGAACGATTTTGTGGCGGTCGTCCAGCCGGGGGTCATTACCGGAGACCTCCAGGAGGCGGCAAAGGCCATGAACCTGTCGTATCCGCCAGACCCGGCCAGCCTCAAAGACTGCAGCATCGGGGGAAACATCGCGACCAATGCCGGCGGTCCGAGGTGCCTGAAATACGGGGTCACGCGGAACTACATCCTCGGCCTGGAGGTCGTGCTGGCGGACGGTACGGTTGTCCGCTGCGGGGGGCGGACGCACAAAAATAAAACAGGATTCGATCTGGTCGGCCTTTTCACGGGTTCGGAAGGGCTCCTGGGGATCGTCACCGAGGCCACTCTCCGCCTGATCCCGCTCCCGCCTGCCCGCGCCGCACTCTCGGCGGGGTTCGCCTCGATGGACGCGGCGGCCGCCGCTATCCAATCCGTTTTCGCCGGCGGATTCCTGCCCGCCGCGGTGGAAGTCGCGGATCGCTTCACCCTCGATGCCGCCCGCGCTTACAACCCGGGCGCGGATTTTCCTCCGGGCAACGCGCAGGTCATCCTCGAAGTGGACGGCCAGCCGTCGAGCGTCCGGAGCGAAGCCAAGGCGCTGGAAAAAATTCTGCGTTCCGCCGGCGCGCTTGCCGTGAGCAGGGCCACCACCCCGGCGGCCTGCGAGAAACTCTGGGGCCTCCGGCGCGTCTATTCCCAATCGCTCAAGGCCACCGGCCTGAAAAAGCTCAACGAGGACATCGTCGTTCCGCGCGGGCGGCTGGTCGATCTCGTCCGGTTTGCGGAGCGCCTGCAAAAGAAAACCGGATTTCCCATCGCCTGCTTCGGCCATGCCGGCGACGGCAACATCCACACCAACATCATGGTCGCGGACGCCGAAAATCCCGCCGTCCAGAAAAAATCCCGCGCCGCGCTGGACGAACTTTTCCGTCAGGTGCTCGCGTGGAACGGATCGATCACCGGCGAACACGGGATCGGGCTCGCCAAGAAACCCTGGTGGAACGAGGCGGTGCCGCGCTCGACGCGCGACCTCCATGCGACGCTGAAAACCGCCCTCGACCCGAGAGGGATCCTCAATCCCGGAAAATTTGTTTCAAGCCGCGTCCGCTGACTGCTCGGAAGCGGGCGGGGCGGCATCGGATGTTTCCTCCGCAGGCGTCTGGGCGGCCTCGGCCTTCAGGCGCAGCTTCTCCGCCTTCTTCGCCTTTTTGTCCAATTCCCTGCGGCGCTTCTCGAACTGATAATTTGGTTTTGCCATAGTTTCCTATGAACTATGACAGCCGGAGGCCCGGGGGGCGAGAGGAGAATTTTTCGAACCGTGAGGAGCGAATTGAATTTTCCCGCGGGATAATTGCTGGTATGACGCTCTGGCAGATCAAGTCCATGCCGCCCGCAAACCTTAGTGCCCGCTTTCTACGAAACTTCTGTGCGTGCTTCCTGGCGCTGCTTCTTTGCGGCGGAAACCTCGTTGCGGAGGGGGTCTCTCTCGACCTCGGAGGCGGGGTGAAGATGGAGTTTGTCTGGGTGCAGGTGACAACGAGCGGCGCAAAAAAGGAGATCAAAATCGGCGATTTTTCAAATCCCGAGGGGAAGGAGCCCGTCCAGAAGGAACTGATCTGGGGTCCGTTCCAGATGGCGGACAAAGGCTTCGGCTACTACCTCGGGAAAACCGAAGTCACCGAGGCGCAGTGGGCGGCGGTAACGGGTGCCGGCTCGAAGTCCAGCCGCCCGGTCGCAAGCCAGTCCCACCAGGCCATCCAGGATTTTATTCAAAAGCTGAACTCCGGAGCGTTAGGCGGGCAGTTTACCGGTCTCCCTCGTAAGGCCGACTTGACCCCCGGGGTGATCCGCCTTCCCACGGAAAGCGAATGGGAATATGCCGCCCGCTGCGGGGCGGGTCCGGACTACAAAAATAAACACCCCTACGGGGAGGACAGGGAGGTGGAAAGGTTCGAGGTCATCGCATCCCCCGGAGCTGCAGGTAAGGCCCGGGAAGTGGCCACGCTTCCGCCTAATAAACTGGGCCTCTTCGACATGCTCGGAAATGTGAGGGAATTCGTGGACGGAACCTATTCAGCCGGGGGAAGCCAGATCCTGAAGGGAGGATCCTACATTTCCGAAAAGCAGGAAATCCGCTCGGCGGCACGGACCGAGCAACCACCGTTCGGAAAAGACGGGAAGCCCACGTCCAGACCGGATGCGGGGTTCAGGCTCTGCATCACGGCCCCGGAACACACAGCTCTGGGCCAGACAGCCATACCTGTGGAAAAAGATCCCGCGGATCCTGACGGGGAAAACGGGCTGCCGCCGGAGAATCCCCGCTATAAAGAGGCGATGGAGCTCCTCGACACTGCCCTGGAAAACCAGAAGAAAATTCACCTGCGCGCTTTTCAGATCACGACCCTCGAACAGGCCGATAACACAGGGTTTTACAAAGAGCGAATTGCCAAACATACGAATGAAATCGCCGAAAAGGAAAAGTCCCTGAATAAAGCTGTCGAGTTGCTCAGGCGGATGCACGGAGAAAACAGGGGCCAGATAGAAAAGGCTCTCGCCGACTACGAGGCTCAGCTCAGCAAGAAGGGGGACTCCGATCCACGTCCTGGAAACGATTCCGATGCCATGCGGACGCTTAAAAAGCGGCTTGGATTTTAACTGCTCATCATGAAAATCATAACAAATGTCGTTTCTCCGGTTGAATCCGGAAACAAAGCGGCAATCCCACCTGCTCCGGAAACTTGCTGCCTGCCACCGCGCTCAAGAAAATCGCCCGGCATTTCCTGCTCCTCTCGCTGGTTGACGTTCCCGCTATGGATTCTGTTGGCGTCGATCAGTTTCTCCGGATGCCAAGGAACAAATCAAAGCAGGAAACTGGTTGAGAGGGCCGAGAGAGAGCGCGCCGCGCAGAAACTCTTCGATACGGCGACCGCCCTCTGCAAGCTTGATTTGCTCGAAAATGAAGGGGTTGCGACCCTTTCCGCAAACGCTCCGGGCGCCGCGACAATAAAAAAGCAGATGGAATTAGAAAATCTCTCGGCCAGCTACGCGGATAGCTACGTGCAAACCCTGAAAAAAATCAAAAAATATCCTCGTCAGGAAATGGAAAATGAAATACGTAATTTGCAGGGATCGCTGGAGAGCCGGCCGCGGGCCCGCGCAATCCTGCCTGTCATCATGCGTCATATCAACAAGGAGTATCTTGGAATGCCAATCGCCGCGAAGGATGTCAGCCAGGACTTCCAATCCTTAAGGTATCGGCGCTCTATTCCTAATGCCGATAACGGCGAACAATAAATTCTTTTCACCATGCAACCGCTACCAAAACAAATTGTTTCGATCATCACGACCATCGCTCTCCTGAGCTACACGTCCTGCACAACGACAGGAACAAGGGATAAAATCCTCGCGGAGCCCATGTCTGCGGACCTGGAAGCCCAGGTCCTCAAGGAGACGGGCATATCGGGAGCTGTCACGGGGGCCATCGTCGGGGGTTTGGCGGTAGGCGGTCTCACGGCATTGGCGCTGGCCGCATCGGGAGCCTCCATGGAGGAGGCGCTGGTCGGGGGTGCCGTGGGCGCAGTAGCCGGCGCGACGGCCGGAGGAATGGCGGGTTATCAGATGGGAAAAAAAGAGGGCCAAAAAACTGTCGCTCAAGCGATGGACCGGGACCAGGTCGCAAAATATGTCCAGGGCGCGCGCGCCTATAACGACCACCTGGCCAAAACGAACGACATGCTCGCGAGCGAGGTTAAAAGCATCCGGCAGCTGAATGACCCCAGAAAGCAAAAGTCGCGACTCGCGCAGGTGGAGCGTGCGGCAAAAACAGAGCTCAAGGGCGTGGATGCCCGCGTCGACGCGCGGGAGAAAGCCATCAAAAATCTAAATTGGCCGCAATCGGACAAGGTCGCTTATCAGAAAGAGCTTGTCACTTTGAAGAAGCAGCGGGATCAGCTGCGCCAGACGCTTCTCGACCTCAACACCTGATCCGCCTGCCGCAACATCTTGTGGCGGCGTCTTCCGGGAAACAGATTCTTGATCCAGCGGGCAACATCTGGTTGAGTGAACGGGATACAGCAGATCTGCTATGACATCGCCCTCGCAAAATCGCATGCTCTGCCGGGTATTTTCCGGGTTCACAGCGGTCCTCATGACGGGTTGCGTGACAGCTAGCTCCACCCGCAGCCAGCTCTATTCGCAGACGCAGCAAAACCGCTCGCTGCTCAGAATCGAGCAGCAAAGATCGCGGGATCTGATGGCGAGCCGCACCTCGTTGCAACGCCAGCTGAATGAAAAGTCTCGCCAGCGGGACATGCTGCAGATCCAGGACAACCCCTCGCAGGAGTCCCGCGAGGAAGTCGCAAAAATCAACTCGGAGATCGATAAGCTCAAGCAGGCTATTTTGAAATCAACCGAGTGAGGCGCAGGGTATCGCGCGCCGCGAATCCAAGCCTCAATCGGGGAAAGCTACCAGACGATTTTCATGGGCAGCCTGCTCAGGCGGATCTCGCAGCGTTCCGGCGTGTCCTTTGAAACCGTGAAGGTTTTTGCCTCGTAACCTGCAGCGCTGAGAGTCAGCTCCACCGGCCGTCCTTCCTTGAGCACGACCGTCGCTATCATCTGACCGGGGCAGGCGCCGGCATCCCCGACCTCCGGGAGAGAATCCGCGCTGGCCGAGCTGATTTTGATTTCGTTCAATGGAAACTGCGTGTCGGCATCCCTCACAATAAATCGGATGCTGCGCGTCACATCGGCCGGTGCGGCCAAAGACATGGATTTCTGCCCGGCCGGCTCATCCGCCTTCATGCCGGCAGGCGTCGGAACCTGTTTCTCCAGGCCCGCGGCGTCACCTGCTCCACTGCCGGCCAACTTCGGCCTTTCGCGCTCATCGGTTTTCCTATCGCCGCCAGGAGCTGCTGGATCAGGCTTGCCGACATTGCGAGCCGGCCCCTTGTTGCTGATCTCTCTGGACATGCTGAGCTTGATTCCCGCCCGGATCTCTCGAAGAATCTTCTTCTGAATAACAGTTGTAAAAGCCTGGAAGGATGAGGCAAAGAGGGTGAACGAGGCCTTCCCACTCATCACATTCTTTTCAAAATAGCCCTTCATCTCCGGATCCTGAATCGCGACGCAGTTGATATTGATGCCCTCGTGGCGCATATGATCGCGCAGCTCGCGAAGCCGGTAGGCATTGTTGTCCAGCTGCTGGCTCCATTGCGCGGTTTGCATGCCGGACATCAACTTCAGGAGATCGAATGGATTATTAATGTTTACCGGCAGGCCTTCATTATCCGGCCCGTCACCGGAAACATCGATAGTGGACACTGCGGGAATATACGGGCAGTCGGCCAATTCCATGACCGCCGCGTTGATCGCCTGCGCCAGATAGGTGCCTCCGATTTGCACGCGTGGTGCGTTTTTCAACAAATCAGCCACGCGCAAAGCGGAGGCCTTGTCGTCGATGATCTCCCATCCCATCATGCGGGTAACGGAATCCGAGAACACCAGGACATCGACTGCGATGGCCTTGTTCGGTCCGGAAGTCATCGCCTCGATGGCAGCCGGGTCCCTGAACGCCGCTGCATAACCTGCAAATTGCAGCGCGTATTCGGATGGGTCGATGCTCCCCGAGGTGTCGATGACAAGCACGAGCGCCATGTCAACGGCCTGGCAAAAGCTCCTTTCCGGCAGGAAATTCAGCGCAACAAAAATCAACGGCAGAACAAAAATGACCGCCCGGTGAAAACAAGGCGCGCCGGGTTTTGAACGGTTTCTGGAAAGGTAAGGGGAGCTTCTTCGCATCGATATCAGGAAGGGGACATGCTTCACGGGATTTAGTCACTTTGCAGCGTTCTGACTTTGATGTCCCGGTAGGCCGCCAACGCGATAAAAACAATCGGAAACCACATCCAGACAAACAACACGATGGGAAGAACAATCCGGATCACGAGGACCCCCCTCCCAATGCGCTCCTGCAGCTTTTCAGTTATTTCGGATGCTATCAAGCGGGCGGCGCCCTCCATATCATAAGTCCGGCCCGTCGAGGCGCTGGTTGATATTCGGATCTCGCTGGCGACGAGATCGGATGCCATGCTCAGAAAAAGTGCTGTGAAAAGCAGGCGGTGCGTCTCGGCAAATGCAGCGAGGGTGCCCCGGGTATAGACCTGGCCGATCAGCAACTGGGTTTCCTGCTTGCGATAGGCAAACTCCCACCGCTTCCCTTGCTCAAGGGTTGAGGGATCCGGGATACCCGCCATATTTTCGACGCCTTTGGCTGCAATTTCCACATACAGCTGTTGCATCAGCCGGCTTTTCATTTCCCCGTCACCCGAGACGGTCTCCCGCCAGTGCTGAATCCGGGAATCAACTATTGGAGGCAATTCTTTTAAGGAGAAGCATATCACCGAGATGAGGATAGACAGCGCGAGCGCTATCCCCGCGAGGGCATGTTGGCCCAGAGTCATTTTGTAGGACTTGTTCCACAAGTGCGCCCAGAAATGGCATCCCAGCCATAGAGCTCCGCCGACAGCCATCCCCGAAGCTACCGCCCCTGCAAACAGCAAAAGATGTTCCTTCATTAAAAGAACAGCGCAATCCTGCACGAGACCATAAAAGTCGGATAAAATCCCCATTATGCAACACCACAATCTCAATTCATTCGGAGTTTTGCAACTCATTGTCTTGCACTTGCCCAAACCACCTTCCCGTTTTCCTGACCAGTAGTCCATCTCCTGCCGGAGACCCTTTGCACCTGTTTGACAATAGGTAGTTGATGTGATAGAAACCGCTCATGATCGCTCATGAGCGCCACCAAAGGATCCTGGCCATTCTGGAGAAGCACCGTCGCATGGGGGCGGGCGAGTTACAGGCTGCGACAGGGGCCTCGCCGGCGACCCTGCGGCGAGACCTGGATTTTCTGGAAGGACGGGATCTGCTCGTGCGCATCCACGGGGCGGTGCTCCACCCGTCGGTCGCGGCATCGGAGCCGAGCCTGCTGCAAAAATCCCGTTCCGCGGTGGAGGCGAAACGGAAGATAGCTTCCGTCGCGGCGGGCCTGGTTCCTGACGCGGCAACGGTATTCGTGGACAGCGGGACGACATGCCTCGAAGCGGCCCGCCTGCTCAGGGTTCGCCCTGACCTCACGCTCATCACGAATTCGCTTCCAGTGATTGCGGGGCATGAGCAATTCCGCGCAAGATTGATCGTGATCGGCGGTGAACGCCGGGCGTTGAGCGGAGCGCTTGTCGGCAACCTGGCCTCTGCTGGAATGGCCGGAATGAAAGCCGATATCGCTTTGATTGGTGCGTCCGGCCTTGATCCGGTCTCAGGCCCCGGGACGACCGAACTTCTGGAGCGGGATATCAAGGCGGCATGGATAAAAAATGCCCGGCACACGGTCGTCCTGTGCGACGCGAGCAAGTGGGCGTCCGCCTCGGCGATTGGCTTTGCCAAATGGGGCGATATCTCAGACCTTGTCACCGACCGCAAGCCGCCCGTAAAGTTTCGTCCGAAGACCACAAAAATCCACATTTTATGAAACGACTCGACCAGAAAATCGCCAACATCCACGCCGGATCCACATCGTCCAAGGACTTTATCATCGCCGACGCCAAGGACGCCGACATGGCGTTCGGGGTGACCGCTCCCGGCCCGCAAAGCGGATCTTGCCGTCACGGATACAACGAATCCGAGGGATGCTGGAAGACGCTCGACCAGTATCTCGACCAGGTCCGCGCCGTGATCGCGCAGGACATCGTCGATATCATGCTCCTCTCCGCCTCGAATTTGGAGCGGCTTGCCATGCAGGAAAAGCTGTTCGCAAACTCGGCTATCACCCCGGCGGCCCGTGCAAACGACACCTCCGACGTGTGGGCGGTGAGGGGAGGAAAATATCCGACCGACCACCCCTCGCGCTCGTTCCGGACAGCAAATATCTGCCACATCAAATACGGCAAGATCACAGAGGATTGCACGCAGCCCTGCACGGGCGCGGACCTTGGGCTCTATTCGATCACGTTCACCAACAACATCGACTGGGATTACAAAGCCCTGAGCGACTTTCACGAATTCCGCCTCGAGGCCGAACGCAAGCATTTCCGGTATTTTCTGGAGGTCTTCAACCCGAATGTGAATCCCGGAATCTCCGACAAAAAGGTCGCCGGTTTTCTCAACGATCACATCATCCGCACGCTCGCGGGCG
>JBAWVC010000018.1:0-20042 GCA_037147455.1 Verrucomicrobiota bacterium
GCCGGCACCATGATCGCCACGAGAATCCCGATGATGGCGACGACCACCAGAAGCTCGATGAGGGTAAAGCCCCAGAGCCGTTCGGCGCATCGCGATAGCCGGAGGATCATAGGGGAGGGCTTTTTCATTTACCGGGAGGTCAAGCGACCGTGAATGTTCCCATGCGGAGGGGGAGGTGTCAAAGGAAACCGAACCAAAGTATCACTCAGTCCGGTTGATGGTGTGTTCTCAATGCCGCTCGGGTGGCATCTGCTTCTCAGACTTGCTGGGCTGTTGGATGCAGCCCCGTTGGGCATGCGCCATCCGGGGTCAGTAGGCGTTCAGCACCGCGCGGACGCGCTGGACTCCCTCGACGGAGAGCGCGGCCACGACGGCGGCTGCGGCGTCGGACGGCGGCACGGACTTTCCAAACGGGATGGTGGCGGTGCCGTTCTGGAGCTTGGTTTTGTGAGGGGTGTCTTTCGGGATCGCGGGCCTTGCGGCAAGGAGGCCGCGCAATTTGCTGAGGGCGATCGCCTCCTCAAAGAGCGAGGGCGGTTCCGTAGGGGCGCCGGATTTGACGAGCAAAGTGGAGGGGGTGACCTCCATGGCCACGGAGGTTTTCGGCAGGAGTTTTTTCAGGCAGGAGGCTGGCGTTTCGCGGAGATGCGGCTGCTCTGCCACGAGCGGTGGTTGGGGCGTTTGTTTGCGAGCCGGCTTCTCCGGGGTGACAGGCGGCAACGATCCGGGCGTGGGCTTCGCCGGCTTCGCCGCGGGAAGCGGGGCCAGAGCTGCAGCCTCCTGATTTCGCCGCGTGGTGCAGCCCGCCAGCAGGAGGATGCCGGCGAGCAGTCCGGCGAATCCAAACGATATGCCGCGCAAGCAACTCATGGCTTTCTCAAGCGGAGGAATGTCGGCACATCGAGATCCTCGCCCTCGACGATCGTGGGTTCGATTTTTTCAAATCTCCCGCGGGCGACCGGTTCGAACTGGAGGGTTTCCTGTTTAATTTTCGGCGTGGCGGGTTTGGCGGCCGGGGCGGATTGTTTGGACGGCTGCGGTGCGGCAGGTCGCGGCGGCGGCGACTGCCGGACGGGAACGGGCTCCGGTGTTGGCTCCTCGTCGGCGACCAGTTCGGGAGCCAGCGCCAAATCGGGTTCCTTTTCAACGGGGACCGGTTCCGGTTTGGGCGGGCGCTCGGGCACCGGAGCCCGCCGCTGTCGGACGACCGGCTGAGCGGAGACGGAGGAAGGCGAGACTCCGGCCTTGGCGAGAATGGTCACCACGAGCGGCGCATTTTTATCCGGCAGCGTGCTGACCCCCAGATGAAGCATAGAACCTTCGGAGGCCTGCCGCGCGATCTCCTGCATGACGGCTCCCACCTCGGCAAACGAAAGCGAAGGCGGACCGGAGAGGTGGACCAGCACGCTCGCGGCATCATCGAGGAGGCGTCCCCGGTCGAGAAGCGGGCTCTTCAGCGCGCGCTCCAAAGCCTCGTGGGCGCGGTTGTCTCCGGTGGCCGCTCCCGTCCCGAAAAGGCATCCTCCCCTCCCCCCATTCAGCACGGAAAGAAGATCCGGGAGCCCGACGCCGAGCGGACCGGGGGCGGAAATCAACCGCGCGACCGCGGCGACACATCCGCAGAGCAATTCGTCGCAGGCCGCAAACGTCTCCGACACGCCGGACTTCGGGGCGGTCAGCTCCGCCATCCGGTCGTTTTCAAAATGGATCACCGCGTCGGCATGGGCGCTGATCTCCTGAAAAGCTGTCGCGGCCTGCGAAGTCCGACGGCGCCCCTCGAACCCGAACGGCGACGTGACGATCGCGATCAGGAGCGCGCCGGATTGTTTCGCGACTTCGGCGACCGTCCCCCCCGCGCCCGAGGCGGTCCCGCCGCCGAGTCCGGCGCATAGGAAAACGATATCCGATCCGGCGAGGGCTTCCTCGATTTCCTGGAGCGATTCCTTCGCGGCATCCAGCCCGATTTCGGGATCGCCCCCGGCTCCCAGCCCGCGCGTGGTCAGGGGGCCGAGCGTCACCTTCACCGGGGAGACCGAGGACGAGAGCGACTGCTGGTCCGAGTTGATCGCCACGGTTTCCAGGCCGGGGCCTCCGGCCATGGTGATCCGGTCAGCGAGGTTGACCCCCGCGTTTCCAAGCCCCACAAGCCTCACCACCGGAGTCTGCGAACGGTCGAGATATTTAGGAAACGGGATCATAAGCCTCTAAGATGAACGGAATTTACGCGCCACTTTTTTAAACCAACTACCCAGGAAAGATTCCTCCGGCATCTCCGAGCGGACCGCCTGCGCATACTTAGCGAGGCCGATGCATGTGGAAAACTGCGGGTTTTCGAACGCGGAGGTCGGGCCGGAAACCGCCTGGGCGCGCGTGAGGTGGACCGGCATGTCGAAGACCGACTCGGCGACGTCGCGGATCCCGCGGATCATGCTGCAGCCCCCGGTGAGCATGACGCCGGAACCGAGGAGGCTCTCGGGAACCTCGCCCGCAAAGCGTTTGCGCAGGAGCACGAAAAGCTCCTCGAGGCGCGCGTGGATGATCATGTTCAGCATCTCGCGCTCGACCTCCTTGCCCGAGAAGCCGGTGTCGTTTTTCAGGACAATTTTTTCGCCAGGGAGGGATTTGCCGAGGAGCGCGGAGCCTTCCTCGACCTTGAGTTTCTCGGCGCGGGTGATCGGGATGCGGAGGCCGATCGAGATGTCGTTGGTGATATGGTCCCCGCCGACGGCGAGGACGCCGCTGTGCCGGACGGCCCCGTCGAGGTAGACGATGTAGTCGGTGACGCCGCCGCCGATGTCCACGACCAGCGCGCCCGATTCCTTCTGGTGCTGGCCGAGCACGACCTGCGCGGAGGCGAGTGAGCTCACGACGACATCCTCGACCTCGATGTGGCATTCCTTCACGCACCGGATCGAGTTCTGGATCCGGTTCGTGACGCCGTGGATGATGTGGAAGTCCGCCTCCAGCCGGGTTCCGAGCATGCCGACCGGATTGAGCACCCCCTCCTGGCCGTCCACGTAGTAGTGCTGGATGATCGAGTGGAGGATGGCGTTTTCCTTCGGCAGGCTGATTTCCTTCGCCTTGTATTCGACCTCCTGGATCTCCTCCTCGGTAATCTCGCCGCTCTCCTCCGGGATGGCGGCCGATCCGCGGTTGTTGAAGCTGTGGATGTGGCTTCCGGTGACGGCCAGCCAGACGCTCTTGATCTCGACATCGCTTTTTTCCTCCGCGTCCGAGAGGGCCTCGCGCACGCAGTTCGAGGCATTTTCAAAATCGACAATCTCTCCCTTTCGCACCCCGCGCGAAGGTGTTTCCCCCACCCCGAGAAGCCGGACCTCCCCGTCCTCCCGGCACTCGGCCACGACGGCGCAGACCTTCGTGGTGCCGATTTCCAGGCCGACATGGATATCGTCGCGGGCCATCAGCGTTTCCTCCCTCCGGCAGCTTGCGCGGTGCGCTGGGTTGGGGACGGCATTTTTTCAGCAGCCGGCGGCGCCATCACAAACTTGACCGGCGTGTTCCGGCGGACCATGAGGTTGACCGATTCCAGCTCCCGCCCGGTATCCCGGCAATGTTCGAGCAGCTGGCGCAGGCGCACGAGCTGCTCCGAATAGTCCTCAGTGGAAAATGTGATGCGGGCATTGCGGTCGTTGACGATCTCCACGCAATAGCCCTTGGAGATGTTCATGCTCAGAATATTCAGCAGGCACTCGGGATGGCGGGCGACCTCGTCGAGCAGGGCGAGCGCGCGGTGGAGGTCCTCGTTGTGGAGCGGCTCCCCGTCCCGGATGTTGTCGCTCTGGACGCCGTAGATCACCGGGAGGTGGTAGAACTCCGGCTGGATGATCCGCGGCTTCATCAAAAATCCCGTCTCGTCCACGAGGAGGGATTTTTCAGGGTCAAACGGGTCGGCGTCCTTCTCGAGCGGGGCCACCCAGGCCACGGGACGGCGGGCGGTGAGGGTGATCGAGATATGGTCGGGAAGGCGTCTTTCGATGCAGACATCGCCGACCTGCGGGACCCCCCGAAGCTTCTTCTCGGCGCTCGAGAGGTCCAAGCGGAAAATGTTTTCGCCCTCGCGGATGCCGGTCTCCGCGAGCGCCTCCTCGCGCGTCATCACGCTATCCAATTCCAGCGTGACATGCTTCAGCGTGTAGTCCGGATTGGAGAAAAAGAATTTATCGAGCGCGGTGGCGATCCCGAGCCACGCGGTGATGCAGAGGATCACGACCAGGGCGGACACCCAGAAGAACGAGCCGATTTTCTGCCGGCGCTGGCGGCGGGCGGTCACGGCGCGGACTTTCACATTGAGCAGATGCTGGCCGCGCCCTGTCGGGCGGTGCCTCCGGTTGCCATGGGATGTGGGTGACGAGTGCCGGATCATGGGATTTTTTTGGCGAGTGACAGCCCCGCAATTTCCTCGCAGAGGACCGGAAAGTCGAGCCCGGCAACCGCGGCGGCTTTCGGAAGGAGGCTGGTTTCCGTCATCCCGGGAATCGTGTTGATTTCCAGAACATTCAGCCGTCCATCCGGGGCGAGAAGGATGTCCACCCTCGAGTAAACTTCGAGCCCGAGCGCCCGGCACGCCGCGAGCGCGGCGGCCTGGATGTTGGCGGTCACTGCGCGATCGAGGTTCGCGGGCACATGGTAATCCGAGGCACCCTTCGTGTATTTGTGCTCGTAGTCGTAGAACCCCTCGTGCGGGACGATCTCCACGATCGGGAGGGCCTGGTCGCCAAGGATTCCGACCGTCAGCTCGCGGCCGGAGAAAAATTCCTCGACGAGAACCTGCTCCCCATACTGGAAGCAATCGTCCAGGGCAGCCGGGGTTTCGCTCGTCGAACGGATGATGTGGACGCCGACGCTCGAGCCCTGGCGCGGGGCCTTGATGACGCAGGGGAGGGGCCATTCCAAACTCTCCCCGCGACGGACAATTTTCCACGCGCAAGTCGGAACGCCCGCGCGGTCGAAGCGGGTTTTCGTTTCGATTTTGTCGAAGGCTGCGCGGCTGCCCCCGGCCCCCTCGCCGGTGTAGGCGACTCCCATTCCATCGAGGAGGGATTGCAGTTCGCCGTCCTCGCCGAACGTGCCGTGGATCATGTTATAGACGAGCCGGGTGCCTTCCGGCAGATGAAACTCCGGACCGGCGACATCGATCTCGTGGACAAGCGCCCCGCACTTGCGGAGGGCCCCCGCGACAGCAGCGCCCGAGCGCAGGGAAACTTCCCGCTCTTTTCCCGGTCCGCCCATCAAGAGAGCCACGGGCATGCCCTTCAGCAATCCCTCGTGGTTTCTCTTCATGCGTCAACCCCCACAATTTGAACCTCAGTCTCCAAGGTGATCCCTCGCTCCCGTTCGGCCGCCGCCCGGATTTCTTCGATCAGGGTCAGGATCTCGCCGGCCGTCGCCCCGCCGTCGTTCACGATGAAATTTCCGTGGACCTCAGAGACGCGCGCGTGCCCGACCGCAAAATTTTTGAACCCGAGTTCTTCGACCAACCTCCCGGCCGGAACTGTGCCCGGGTTTTTGAAGATGCAGCCTGCGCTTGCGGCGACCGGCTGGGATTCCCGACGCTTCGCGGCTGATTCCTCGATCAGGCGGTCGATCTCCCCGCGGTCCGCGAGGCGGCCTTTGAGAACCGCCGAAAGCGCGTAATTCTGCCTCAGCATGGGGACGCTCCGGTAATGGATTTCCATTTCGGCCGGGGTGCGGGTGAAGATATTTCCGTCGTGGTCGCAGAACCGGAGCCGCACGACCTGGTCGAACGTCTGGACACCCATCGCGCCCGCGTTCATGCGGAGGCCTCCGCCGAGGTTGCCGGGAATCCCTTCCATCCATTCGAAGCCACCGAGGCTCGAGGTGCGGGCCAGGGCGCTGAGCTGCTTGAATTTCACGCCGACACCTGCGGTGATTTCCTCGCCGTTCACCTCGCAGCGGAGAAATTCGCCGCGCGCCAGGTGGGCCACGACGCCCGGAATCCCGCCGTCGCGCACGAGCAGGTTCGAGCCGCGGCCCATCACCATGAACGGAATCCCCTCGTCAAAACAATACTGCACGAGGTCCGCGAATCCTTCCTCGGTCTCCGGCTCGACCCAGAACTGGGCCGGCCCTCCGACGCGCATGGTGGTGTGCTTGGAGAGCGGTTCGTGGAGCTTGACCGTGCCGGACCCCATCACGCCGAGAAGCTTTTCGCGCGTGGCGAGATCCTGCGCGAGGCGGGCTCCAGCCTCGTGGATATTGCCGGCGCCGAGGCTGATGACCAGGTCGCCGTCCTCGATGACGACCGCCACCGAGCGGTGGATGCTATCCACTTCCGGCACGTGCAGCGCGGAGGGATGCCCACAGGCTTTGAGCGCCTCGACGATCGTGGCCCCGGAAACCCCGGCGATCGGTTTTTCGCTGGCCGGGTAAACATCCGAGACAAAGACGTGGTCCGCGTCGCCGAAGGCCCGGCCAAACTCGTCCTTCAATGCGAGGGTCCGCGTGAAGCGGTGCGGTTGGAACATCGCGAGAACGCGCTTCCAGCCGCCCGTGCGGGCGGTCGCGAGCGTGGCCGCGATCTCGGTCGGATGGTGCCCGTAGTCGTCCACGAGAAGATGCGTTGTGGACTCGTAGCGGATCTCGAAGCGCCGCCTGGCACCCCGGAAACTTTCCAGCGCGGCGGCGATCCGGTCGAAGGGAACCCCGAGCTCGGTCGCGAGGGCGATCACCGCGAGCGCGTTCACCGCGTTGTGGGCGCCGGGGATGTTGAGCGCGATGTCGCCGAGCGGGGAGCCGTCCTTCGCCACCGAAAACCGCGAGCGGAAGTTTTCCGTCTTAAGATCGAGAATCCGGTAGCCGCATTCCGGTGACGCGCCGTAGGAAATCGCGCGCGGGTGCGACGAGCAGACGCGCTGCGCGCCGGGGTCATCGCCGCAGAAGAAGACGCTGCCGGATGTCTGCGCGACGAGCTTCGCATAGACGGCATCGATGGCGGCGAGGTCCTTGTAGAAATCGAGGTGCTCCGGCTCGATGTTGAGGACGATCGCGTGGGTCGGGTGGTAGTTGATCAGGGTCCCGTCGCTCTCGTCGCCCTCCGCCACGAAATATTCCCCCTCCGAGTCCCAGCGGGCGTTGGTTCCGAGGATCGGGATTTCGGCGCCCACATAATGCGAGGGCTTGAGGCCGCCCGAGCGGAGCACGTGGGCCGCCATCGCGGAGGTCGTCGTCTTGCCGTGCATGCCGCAGACCACGATCCCCTTCTTGGCCGCCATGATCGCCGCTAGCGCATCGGCGCGGCGGACCATCGGGAGGCCGAGCCGCTTCGCCTCGTCAAACGCCGGATTTCCCGCCTTGATGGCGGACGAATATATAATGATCTCCGCATCCCGGACGCTCTCGGCTGTCTGTGGCGACACGAAATTGAGACCTTTTTTTTGGAGGCGTTCGACCTCGACGGTGTCGACCTTGTCCGATCCGCCGACCTGATGGCCGAGCGCGAGCAGGAGGGCGGCGATTCCGCTCATCCCGGATCCGGCGACCCCGATCAGATGAACGCGTTTCGACGACGGTCCGGCCAAAGCCATCTGGAGATCCGGCAGCGTCATGTTGAGGCCTCCTTCACGGCGCGCTCCATTTCGTCGGCCACATTCTCGGCGGCCGAGGCCGGCGGGATTCGCCTGGCGGCGGCGGACATGCGCTCGCGGCGCTGCTCGTCCTCAAGAAGATTGGAGATCAAAGCCGCCAGCATCTCGGCTCCGGTATCCTTTTCCGTCAGCATCTCGGCCGCCCCGGCCCGGACGTAGATCTGCGCGTTTGCGGTCTGGTGGTCGTCGGTCGCAAACGGATACGGGATCAGGATCGAAGGGAGCGCGAACTGCGAAATTTCGCTGAGGCTCGAAGCCCCGGCGCGGGAGACGACGACATCCGCCGCCGAGAAGGCTTCCTCCATGCTGTGATGAAAAGGGGACACGTAATGGGGGATTTCGTCGCGCTGGTAATTCGCGGCGGCCAGCCGGTCGTCGCGGTCGCCGGTGAGGTGGATGATCTGGATTCCCGCCCCCCGCAGCAGCGGCGTGCATTTGAACAGCAGCTGGTTGATTCCCGCGGCCCCCTGGCTGCCGCCCATCACGAGAAGGGTTTTTTTCTCCGGGTCCAGGCTGAGAGCCTTCCTGGCAGCCGCGCGATCCATCGGATGCCCGAGGTTTTTCCTGACCGGCGTGCCGGTGACAACGCAATGTGCGTTCGGCAGAAGCTTCTCGGCCTCCTCGAATCCGAGAAAGACCTTTGTGGCGAACTTCGCGGCCAGCCGGTTGGCCCGTCCCGGAATCGCGTTCGACTCGTGGATGAACGCGGGCAGCCTCCGCATCCTCGCGGCCAGCACCGGCGCCGTGGAGGTGAACCCGCCCATTCCGAGGACGACCGACGGGCGGAACTTGCGGTAGATCCTTCCGCACTGGGAGAAGCTCTCCCAGAACCGGCGGACAAACCGGACGAACGCCGGCGAGGCGATCATGCTCGGCATTCCGATCGAGGGGAGCTTCTCCGAGCGAAATTCGGGCCTCGCCTTGAGGGCGGTCGTATCGATTTCCTTCTCGGAAACAAAAAGCAGGATCTCGTGCCCGCGGCCGTGGAGGGCCTCGGCGACCGCGAGGCCGGGATACAGGTGTCCGCCGGTTCCGCCGCAGGCGATCACCGCCCGGAATGGGGTCACCTTGGTCATAGCCGGGGTTGGATCCGCGCGCGGAGGAGCGCTGGAGCCAGGCGGGGAACCAGGGGTTTTCCCTGGCGGTGGATATTGATGAGCAACCCGATCAAGAAAAGGCACACCATGAGATTCGATCCTCCGTAGCTGATGAACGGGAGCGGCATGCCCTTGTTGGGAAGCATGGCTGTCGTGACTCCGATGTTCACCGCGGCTTGGAGGGAGATCATCATCACCGCTCCGATTCCCAGGAGCAAGCCAAAGCGGTCCCGCGCGTTGGTGGCGACGAGCGAACCGCACAGGCAGACCACGAGGTATCCGGCCACCGTCAGCAGGGTGATCCGCAGGCCGAGCTCCTCGCCGATCATGGGAAAAATAAAATCCGTGTGGGCATACGGGGTGTAGAGCATTTTTTGGCGGCCGGCCCCGAGGCCGAGGCCATCGACCCCGCCGGAGCCGAAGGCGATGAGCCCCTGCAGCTGCTGGTAAAATTCGTTCGGGTATTTATCGGGGTGCACGAAGGCCAGCAACCTGCCGAGGCGTTCCGGGATATGCATGGCGACGAAGATGACGCCCCCGACCCCGGCCACGCCCACCAGCAGGAGCCAGCGCAGCGCGGCCCCGGCGACAAACATCATCGCGACGGCGGTCGCTCCGATGAGCGCCGTGTTCCCGATGTCCACCTCGAACACGATCGGGAGCAACAGGAGGCCGAGGATCCCCATCGGGGCCGCGAACCCCATCAAAAATCCTTTGGATTGCGACTCAAATTTCGAAAACCACCACGCGAGAAAAAAGAGTCCGCCAATTTTTGCGAACTCGCTCGGCTGGAGGGCGCCGACGCCGATATTGAGCCAGCGCGACGAGCCGTTGAGCCGGAGCCCGACATGCGGGACGAAGCAGAGCAGCAGGAGAACAAACGCCCCCGCGAACCAGATCCACCAGGTCCTCTGCCAAAAATGGTAATCCATGCCGGCCGCGAAGACGGCCGCGGCGAGCCCGACGCACAGCCACATCACCTGGCGCTTGACGAAAAAGTAGATGTCCCCGTGGCTGTCCTGCGCGAACGCGCTCGTGCTGAAAAGCATCACGACGCCGAGGACGACAAGGCCCGCGACGGTCAGCAAAAGAAAATGGATGCCGTGTTTTTGCATGCAGGGGATGATCCGCAGGGGAGCCCGGGAATCCTCCCGGGCAGCCCGCCTACGGGATGATCAGTTTTTGGCCGATTTGGAGCTTGGTGGGATCCTTGATGTCGTTGGCTTTGATCAGCTCATTGTAGCTGACCTTCAGTTTTTTCGCGATCGCATAGGGGTTGTCCCCCTTGGCGACCGTGTAGGTTTTGTCCGAAGCGTCAGTTTTTTTGTCCGCTTTCGAAGCTTCGACAGCCGCGGGTTTTGGCGCGGCTGCCGCCTCTGCGGTCTTCGCGGCCGTAACCGGCTTGGCCGCCGGATTCCTGGCGGCGGGAGCAACCGGTTTGACGTCGGATGCCTTGGCTGCGGGAGCGGCGGGTTTTGTCTCGGAGGTTTTGGCCGCCGGGGCCGGTTTCACTTCTGTGGCCTTGGCAACCGGCAGAGGTTTGGCCTCGGAGGCCTTGGCGGCAGCCGTTTCCGGTTTGGCCGGAGTTTTGGCCGCGTTGGATTTTGTGGGGAGCTTGAGCGCCTGTCCCACGTGGAGCACGGATTTGCCATCGATGGCATTGGCCTGCTCGATGGCTTCGATGGAAGTCTTGTGCGAGGTCGCGATGCGTTTGAGGGTATCTCCTGCCACAACGGTATATGTTGCGGCGTCGGCTTCCGGCTGGCTTTTCGCCGGAGCCTTGCTCTGCGCGGCCGGGAGAGAGCCTGCCGCCTCGCGTGCGGTGGCCGCCGATTTCTTACCGGGAGCGGTGACGACATCCGGGGCGGAAGCCGGCTGCCCGGCCGCGGCGGGTTTTGCGCGGTCCGGATGCCGGCCTTTCAGGCTGTTGAAGGCGAAGACGCCACCCACGGCGAGAACATGCAGAACGAGAACCACGATCAGAGCATGGGAAAACCGCATGTTCGGTTCGGACTCCTCTTCATACTCCTCGAAATCCTTTTCGCTGGTTGCGGCCCGCGCGTGGAGCGTTTTCACCATCCTTCGCGGGACCCGGCGGGGTGTTGGCGGACGCGATGTGATTTTGATTTTCATGTGGATTAATGTTTGAGCTTGAGCTGGTGCGTTTGCGTTTTGAAAAGGTTGCCGCGTTCGCCGTAGTTGCGGAACATGTCGAACGAGGAGGTGCCCGGAGAGAAAAGGACCACGTCGCCGGCGCGTGCGAGCTGCGCCGCGATCGCTACCGCCTCCTCGAGGGTCGACGCCTTGCGGCAATCGACGCCCACCCAGGAAGCCGCGATCCGGTCCTTCATCTCCCCGATGAGGACGGCGGCGCGGACCCTCTCGCGCACGAGGGGGGCGATGGCGTCGAATTCGAACCCCTTGTCCTTGCCGCCGGCGATCAGAACGATCGGGGAATTCTGCGAACGGATCGCCATTTCCATGGCATCCAGGTTTGTGGCTTTGGAATCGTTGATCCATCGGACCCCGTCCACCTCGCGCACAAACTCGCAGCGGTGGGCGGGCGCGGTGTAGCCGGTGACGGCGCCGGCCATGAGGTCGAACTCCACGTCCAGCGCGTGGCCGATCGCGAGCGCGGCCATCAGGTTCTCCGCGTTGTGGATGCCGTGCAATCTGGTTTCCTTCTGGTCGAGGACCGCCCGTCCCCCGAAGCGGATCGTGGTTCCCTCCAAAGTGAAATCCGCATCGTCCCGATGGGCGCTGAACGTGATCCTGCGGGCCGCGAGAGGCGGGAGCTCGGAGGCGGCGTTGACGACCGCGACATCCGATGCGGTGAGGTTCTCAAAGATGCGGAGCTTCGCGTCGCGATACTCCTTCATGCCCGGATACCGGTCGAGGTGGTTGGGGCTGAGGTTCAGCCAAACGGCGACCTGCGGATGGAACGTCCTGACCGTCTCGAGCTGGAAGGAACTCACCTCGAGAACCATCACGTCCAGCTCGTTGCTCGAACGGACTGCCGTCGCGAAAGGAAGGCCGATGTTCCCGCTCGCCATCGTGCGCACGCCGCAGGCCTTCAGCATCTCCGTCGTGAGTTCGGTGGTCGTCGTCTTCCCGTTCGTTCCGGTGATGGCGACCGCCGGGCAGGAGCATTCCTCGAACGCCAGCTCCAGCTCCCCGATGACCGGAATATTTTTCCCCAGCACGTTTTGCACGAGGGGGACGGCGGGATCGATGCCGGGGCTCAGGACCGCGACGTCGTAAACCGAAGGGTCGGCCTCGGCCTCGCCGCCGAGAATCACGCGGATTCCGCGGGCCTCGAGGTCCGCCGCCTTCGCGCGGATGGCCGCCGTGGTTCCGGTTTCGCACACGGTCACCTGCGCCCCCTCCTCGGACAAAAGCAGCGCGGCGGCCACGCCGCTGTGGCCGAGTCCCAGGACAACCGCATTTTTTCTGCTGTAGATCATTTCAACGGAGTTTGAGCGTGGCGAGACCGAGCAGGGCGAAGAGGACGGACATGATCCAGAACCGCACGATCACGGTATTTTCCTTCCAGCCGCTGAGCTCGAAATGGTGGTGCAGGGGGGACATCTTGATGATCCGTTTCCCGGTCAGCTTGAAGCTCGCGACCTGGAGGATGACCGACGCGGCCTCGATCACGAAAACGCCGCCCACGATCACGAGGAGAAGCTCCTGTTTGCAGCAGATGGAGACGGCCCCGAGCATTCCGCCGATCGCCAGCGAGCCGGTGTCGCCCATGAAGACCCGCGCCGGGTGGGCGTTCCACCAGAGGAAGCCCAGGCAGGCGCCGAGGAGCGCCACGCACAGGACGGTCAGCTCGCCGGAGTAAACCACGAACGGCACCTGGAGGTAGGTGGCGGCCTTGATGTTGCCGGCAATGTAAACCAGCACCGCGTAGGCGGCGGCCACGGTGGCCGTGCAGCCGGTGGCCAGCCCGTCGAGCCCGTCGGTGAGATTCACCGCGTTTGAGGTGCCGACGATCACCAGAAGATAAAAAATAAACGTCCCCCAGCCGAGGCTGAAGATGAGCGGCTCCTTCGAGAAGGGAATGTTGAGCTGCTGCGCGATCCCGGAAAGCCTGGGGTTGGTCAGGAAATAGATCGTGAAGATCGCGGCGAGAAGGCACTGGAGAGCGAACTTCAGCCGGCTGCTGATCCCCTCCGAACTTTTCTTCGTCACCTTCAGCCAGTCATCGTAAAACCCGATGGCCCCGAGGAAAAGCGTGCTGAAAAGCACGAGCCAGACAAAAGGGTTTTCCGGCTTCGCCCAGAGGAGCGTCGAGATGACGATCGAGCCGACGAGCAGGATCCCCCCCATCGTGGGGGTCCCTTTTTTTGCCCCGTGCAACTCGAAAAGTTTGTGGACCTCCTCCTTGCTGCGGATCGGCTGGCCGAACTTCAGCGAGATAAGTTTCCGGATGACCAGGTTTCCGAAAATGAGGCTGATCAGGAAGGCCGTGATCCCCGCACAGATCGCCCGGAACGTGATGTAGGAAAAAACGTTGAACGCCTTGAGGAAGTCGGCGTCAAACCCCTGCTTCTGTGCCCACTGGCTCAAATCGGAAAGGTAGTAGAGCATTATTGTTCGAAATGTTTGAGGACCGATTCCATGCCTGCCGAGCGGCTGCCTTTGACGAGCACGGTATCGCCGGGTCGCGCCAGATTCACGAGCATGAGCGCTGCCGAAGAGGTGTCGTCCACCTCGTGGATCCGGCCGAGGCCTGTTTCTCGCGCCGCTTCCGCCATCGTCGCGGATTCCGCGCCGACCGTGATGAGGATATCCGCGTTTTTCCCGGCGGCAATCCCGGTGCGGCGGTAGCCTTCCTGCTCGTAGCCGCCGAGTTCGCCCATGCGCCCGAGGACGGCGATCCTGCGGCCTCCGCCGGGGAGCGCGCGCAGGGTGGCCAACGCGGCCACCATCGAATCCGGGTTGGCGTTGTAGGTGTCGTCGAGGAAGGATATCCCCCGAATGATGCGGTGCTGCAGGCGTCCCCCGGTAAGGCGTGTTTGAGGGAGCCCCGCGGCCGCATCTTCGGGGGAAATTCCAAATTCGATTCCCGCCGCGACAGCGAGCAGGGCATTGCGGACCATGTGGGTGCCGTTGCAGGGGATCGACGTTTCGAAGGACTGTCCGCAGGCGTTTACGGTGAACCGGCAGCCTTCGGCGGACTCGGCCAGCGAGCTTGCCGTGATGCTTCCGGAGGAAAGCCCGGCGCGGACGACGCGGGCTTTTGCGCGCGAGGCGATGAGGTCCGACTGGTCGTCATCCGAGGAAAGAACGACAAACCCATCCGGCGGCACGGCCTCGGCGAGCGCGCCTTTTTCGAGGGCGATGGCCTCGCGGGTCTTCATGAATTCGATGTGGGCGATGCCGACGTTTGTGATGATGGCGGCATCCGGCTTTGCGAGGGCGGCCAGCGGCGCGATCTCGCCGGGGTGGTTCATCCCGATCTCCCACACGGCCGCGGTATCCGCCGAGGTGGCGGAAAGGATCGAAAGCGGCACGCCGATGTGGTTGTTGAAATTTCCCTCCGTCTTCACGACCTGAAAACGCGCGGACAGGACGGCGGCGGCGAAATCCTTCGTGCTCGTTTTTCCGTTGCTGCCGGTGATGCAGAGCACCTTCAATTTCAAGCGGTCCCGCCAGGCGGCCGCCAGCCGCGTGATGGCCTCGAGTCCCGAGGCGGCCAGCAGGACGGGAAATGTTTCGGGAAGCGCCTGAACCGCCGACTCATTTTCAACCAGCACGGCCGCCGCCCCGCGAGCCGCCGCGTCCGCCGCGAACAGGTTGCCGTCGAAGGCGTCGCCTCGAAGCGCGACATACAGGTCGCCGGGCAGGATCGTCCGCGTGTCCTTGGAAAGGCGCGAAACCATCGCGCGGCAGTCGCCGCGGAGGAGTTTCGCCCCGGACATCTCCGCAATTTCATTGAGTGACAGCGGGTCCATGGTCTCAGTCCTCCGCCTTCTTGTGAGCCATCGCCTTCCCGGCGACGTCCACATCGTCGAACGCGATCCTGCGATCCGAGAACTCCTGGTAATTTTCGTGGCCCTTGCCCGCGATGAGCACGATGTCGCCCGGGCGGGCGATGTCGATGGCGTGGCGGATCGCGTTCTCGCGGTCGGTGATCTTTTCGAAATTTGTCCGGCGCATCCCGGCCTCCACGTCCCTGATGATCTCCTCCGGATCTTCGCGGCGCGGGTTGTCCGAGGTGATGAGCGTCCAGTCGGAAAGTTCCTCCGCGGCGGCGGCCATGAGCGGGCGCTTCGCGCGGTCGCGGTCGCCCCCGCAGCCGAAGACCGTGATCAGGCGGGCGGGGTTCAAATCCTTGAGCGTGCGGAGAACATTTTTCAGCGCGTCGTCGGTGTGGGCATAGTCCACGAAGACCTGGAAGTTGCGCTTGGCCATGACGCGCTCGAGGCGGCCGGGCACCTGGGGAGCCGAGGCGAGGGCGGCGATCGCCCCGCGCAGCTCGACCCCGCACGCGGCCGAGGCCGCGAGGGCCGCGAGGGCATTGTAAATGTTGAAGAGACCGATCAGGGGCATGCGCACCAGAAAACTTTTTCTCTTCGCGTCGAGCTGAAAAACCGATCCCGTCCCGTCAAATTGGATCGCGCTCGCGCGGAAGTCCGCCCCGACGCCGCGACCGAATGTGGCGGTCCTGATCTTTTTCCCGAACCGCTCCAGGAGCAGGTGGCCATGCCGGTCATCGGCGTTGATGATCGCCCGGCCCTTCTTCCCGGTCTGTGCGGCCAGGCTTTCGAAGAGGAGGCTCTTCGCGTCGAAATAGGCCTCCATCGTGCGGTGGTAATCGAGGTGGTCCTGCGTGAAGTTGGTGAACACGGCGACATCGAATTCGATGCCCCGCACGCGCTGCTGGACGAGGGCGTGGCTGGAGACCTCCATGGCGACCGCCTTGGACCCGCTGTCGCGCATGCGGGCCAGCATTTCCTGGAGATCAACGGATTCCGGCGTCGTCCTCGGCGCGGAAATTTCCTCCGACCCCACGACGTATTTCACCGTTCCGATGAGTCCGCTGCGGAGCGAGGCGGAATCCAGCAGGTGCTTCATGAGGAACGCGGACGTCGTCTTGCCGTTCGTCCCCGTCACCCCGGCGCATTTCAGCGACCGGTCCGGGTGCCCGTAAAATGCCGCCGCGATGTCGGCCATCGCCGCCCGCGCATCCGGCACCCGCACGACCGGGCAGCTGCAATCCTCAATCGATGATTCCGCCACCACAGCGGCCGCGCCTTTGCCGGCTGCCTGCTGTGCGAACTCCGCGCCGTTTGTCTTTGCGCCGGGCAGCGCAAAAAAGAGGCTGCCGGCACCGGCCGTGCGGGAATCATACGACAGGGCAGAAATCTCCGGGTCGGCGAGGACGGCCGGAATTCCGGCGGATTGGAGCAGAGGAGCGAGCTTCATGCGGTCAGTTCGTCCTTTCCATTTTTTGTTCGCGCAGGGCGAGCGGGCTGGCGGGCTCCGCGCGGAGGACGGGGACGAGGTCGAGGTAGCGGGCCGCGCGCTCTCCGATCCGCGAAAAGATCGGTGCGGCCTGCAGTCCGCCGTAGTTCAGATTGGAAGCCACCTTGGCGTCGTCGAGCATGACCAGACAGACGAAGCGCGGGTTTTCCTGCGGCAGGTAGCCGACAAACGAAACCACGAGCTTCCCCGGTGCATACCCGCCATGCGGTCCCGCTTTTTGCGCGGTGCCGGTTTTCCCCGCGACCGTATACCCGGCGATTCTCGCCAACTGGGCCGTCCCCCCCTCGCCCACAACCCCGGTGAGCGCCTCGCTGACAAAGCGGGCGATTTTAGTGGGGACGACCTCCCGGACAACCTTCGGCGGCTTGCTGGTAACGACGCTTCCGTCGGAGTCCTCAACCGAGCGGATGATCTGCGGGGCCACGAGCTTTCCGCCGTTGGCGATGACCGACATCCCCATCGTCATCTGCAGGGGGGTGACGGAGATCGACTGGCCCATCGGTATGCGCGTGATGGTCAGCTTGTCCCAGCGGTGCGGCGGGCTCAAAAGCCCGGGGAGCTCGCCGGGAAGCTCGATGCCGGTGCGCTCGCCGAACCCGAACCGCCGCACATACTCGTAGAACTTTGTGTCCCCCATCATCAGCCCCATTTTCGCCGAGCCGATGTTCGAGGACTTCACAAGAATGTCATGGATGTCCAATATGCCGTGGCTGTGGGTGTCGCGGAGAATTTTCCCGCCGTAGGAAAACGCCCCGTTCTCGCAGAAGATGGATGTCTTCTCGTTGACCTTCCCCTCGTTGAGGGCGCCGGAGGCCACCACGATCTTGAAAACCGATCCGGGCTCGACCACGTCGATAATCGCGCGGTTTTTCATCTGCACATCCTTGTAGTCGCCGGGACGGTTCGGATCGAAGCACGGGCGGTTGGTCATCGCGAGAATCTCGCCCGTGTTCGGGTCCGCGATGATGCCGACCGCCATTTCCGGCCTGAGGTCTTTGAACGCGGTTTCGAGCTCCTCCTCGAGGATCGCCTGCAGCCCCATGTCGATGGTCAGCCGAACGTTGAGGCCGTGGACCGCCGGCTCCTCCTGCCCGCGGTAGAGCATGATCTCGCGCCCGGTTCTGTCGTGCTCGATGTAGCGGTATCCATCCTGTCCGCAGAGGGATTTTTCCATCGTCATTTCCACGCCCTGGATCCCGATCCCGTCGTGGTCCAGGAAGCCGAGAACATGGCCGAGCATCGGGCCGTTCGGGTAGGTGCGGACGGCATCCTCTTCGGAGATGATCCCGCGCAGGTTGGCGTCCTGCAGGGCTTTCATGAGAGCGACGGCTTTCTCCTCGGCCACCCCGCGGCGGATGACGATATACTTTCTCCCGCTGGTGAGTTTCGAGCGGAGCTCGTCCTCGTCGATCTCGAGAATGGGGGCCGCGAGCTTCGCGATGGCGGCGGGTTTTTTGATGTGCGAGCCATCGGCTGCGATCGTGCGGACAGGAAGATTCGACGCGAGCAGCTCGCCGTTCCGGTCAAAGATGAGCCCCCGCCGCGCGTGGAGCACCTTCCGCATCGTGTGCTTATCGGCGGCCAGCTGCGAATATTCCTGATGCCTCGCAACCTGAAGCTCGACAAGCCGGACCGAATAGGCGGTAAAAACCAATGCGACGGCAGCACAAGCAAAGCCCGTGCGGGTGCGTGCCGTCCACCTCACTGGCGGATTCCTTCGTTGAAGGCCGTGCGCAGAACTCCATCGGCCGCGGTTTGCACCGGAGGCGTCAGGCGCGCGATCACGTTATCCTGGATCGGCCTCATGGAAATGAAGCCCTCGGCGATCCGCTGCTGCAGCATCTGGCGCGAGGAGAGCTTCGTGACGCGGGCCAGCAGGGTCTCGTTCTGGGAGCGCACGTTCGCGATCCTTCGCTCGATCTGGCGGATTTCCTCCGCCAGCGCGAACTGCTGGTTTTTGATGTAAACGAAGCACAGCCCGCTCGCGCCGATGAAGGCGGCGACGAGCAGCCATCGGATGAGCGAGGACAGGTGAACAGGGTTGACTTGTTTTCTGCGGTTGGTGTTCATGGCGTGGTCTCCTGCAGTTTTTCCACGACGCGGAGCTTGGCGCTCCGGGCGCGGGGGTTGTTGGCGATTTCCTCGACGCCCGCATCCATGGGATGGGGCGTCAAAAGGCGGAAAATGCGGCTCGGGTTCCGGCGCGGCTCCGGCCATTCCGGCCGGTCGACCCACTCCTGGCTATGGTCGCGGAAGAAGTGCTTCACGATCCGGTCCTCGAGCGAATGGAAGGTGATCACTGCGAGCCGCGCTCCGGGAGCCATCCTGGCGGGAATGGTTTCCAGCGCCTCCCGCAAGGCTCCAAGCTCGTCGTTGACCGCGATCCGGAGCGCCTGGAAAACCCTGGTCGCCGGATGTCTTCCGCTCGTCCGCGGGGCTACCGAGGAGACGGCGGCGGCCAGGTCGAAGGTTGTGGCGAACGGGTGCTGCACGCGCAGCGCGGCGATCCGGGCGGCGATCTGCGTCGCGCGCGGCTCCTCTCCGTAATCGCGGAAAATCTTTGCCAGCTCGGCCACCTCGCCCGTGTTGACGAGATCTGCGGCGTCCCGTGCGGCGGAGCGGTTCATCCGCATGTCCAGCGGGCCATCCTTCATCAGGGCAAACCCGCGCTCGGCGGTATCGAGCTGGTGGGACGAGACCCCGAGATCCAGCAGGGCTCCCGCCAGCCCGCGCCTCTCGCCCAGATCATCCAGCACGCTCCCTGTTTCGCGGAAATTCGCTTCGACGATCGTAAGCCTGGAGCCGAACCCCGCCAGCCGGCGCCGGGCCTCGGCCACCGCATCCGCGTCCTGGTCGAGGCCGATGACCTCCGCCCCGCATTCCAAAAATCGCTCGCTGTGCCCGCCGCCGCCGACGGTCCCATCCAAAAACAACATTCCCAGCCCGGGGCGCAACAGCGCCGCAACCTCGTCAGCCATCACGGGCACGTGGTAAACCGGCTCGCTCTCGTCAGTTTTTTCCAAGGGTATTTCCAGCAGGTCTTCGCAGTCCAAGAAGTTCATAAGCATTCCGGGGTCGGATTTTGATGGTGGCGTGTCCGGTTGGTTTTCCATCGCCGGTTTTTCCGGCGTGGAAACCGAAGGAAAATGACCGGCCGCCTTTTGCCATCAGTTGGGTCTCCTCATTGGGTTGGCGCTTTCATGTTACAGCCCGCTCTCCTCGGCCGCAGCCTGGAGGGCCGAGCGGTTGGCGGATTCATTGGCCTGGTAATTCCGCACCGACCAGATTTCGATCCGGCCGGGAGAACCGAGGAACACGACTTCCCCGTCGAGTTGGGCCCATTCGCAATGCGGTTCCGGAAGAAGGATCCGGCCCTGCTTGTCGGTGCTCACGGCGCGGGCCGATGCGTAGAAAGCCCGGATTGCCAGACGCTTTTGCTGGGGAGTCAACTTGGCGGATTCCTGGAACTTCTGCTCCCATTTCCCCAGCTCCTCCTCCCGCATGATCATCAGAAAACGCTCCTTCGGATGGGGTGCCACCAGGAACTCGTCGCCCTCGCCGGATACCCACCCGGACGGAATCGCAACACGCTTCTTCGCGTCCAGTGAACGCGGGAACGTGCCCGAATAAGACTTCGCCTTTGTGGATTCCAACCCCATGATCTATTAGGTATTAAGTGGCCTAATCCGCCACATGAACCCACCATTCACCACTTTTCCCCACGGCGGTCAATAGAAATTTCTTGCGATTTTTCCGTTCCTTTCCCGAAGAAAAATACCCGAAACACGGGGCGGACCCGGGCAAACGCAATAAACATTCCTCT
>JBAWVC010000019.1:0-19943 GCA_037147455.1 Verrucomicrobiota bacterium
GGACATCGAGGACGATGTCCCTCCACGTCATATATTGTTCATCGAACCGGCCTGCCTGCGCCAAGTGTTCTTACGCGGATTTGGGTGCAAAATGTCCGTGACAATTTGAGGTTGCCGGGAATGGTTGGCCGCTTCGAATAAGGCAGTGACAAATAATTGCGCAGGGTCTTTGATAGATGCGCTGTGAGTGTCACCATACTGAAGAAAGACCGGGTGCTCGTCCACGGGAGCCGGGCCATTGTCTTCCGCGACTAATAAAGGAATTTCGGCCGGGCGGCCGGGGTGGCATCGGGAGCGGGGATCGTCTTCGGCATGATCTCGGGCTCCACGTTCAGATCCGGAGGCGGCACATTCCGGTCCGGAAGCAGCGTGTCGTTGACCTGCGGGCCGGAATAGATCGGGCTGTTGTCCCCGCGCCAGCGCCCACCGCGTTTTTTTATGGCGGAGGGTTGAGGTTGCACCTCCTGTTTGACCTGCTCGGGGGGACGCGGGGGAGCGACGGTCGTGTTTTCATTCGCGACATAGCCCGTGCGCAGGTCCTCCAGTTGGAACAGGCTGTATCCCATCTCCCTGCGGAGCAACTTCACCCGGGTGCCTGCGCGCAACCCGGCGTCAGGACCGCGGCCCTGCTGCGGACCCAGACGGTAAAACGGGGAGAAATCCCGGATCACCACGTATTCGGGAGCCACCTCGGGCGCGAACGTCTCGGTCGCGCATCCGCCAAGAAAAAATCCAAGGGCCGGGAGGAAAAGAATGTGGGCCGCGCCTTTCGTCATCCGCTGAAATCTGCTGGTGATAGACGTCATCGAGCGGGAAATATGGCGGATGGGAGGGGTTTCTGCAATACGGAGATGGCCGGCATGGAGGAAATCGGGGCGCGTGACTCTGCCCCGGCTGCCGGTTAGTTGGAGAAGAGGGGGCGAGGGTGGCGTCCGAGCCGTGGGATTTTTACGCCATTGAGTCGAGGGAACGTAAGGATTTGTTGGCATCCGGGCCGGTGCCGCTGTAAAATTCCGGCATGAGATTCTATCTTCTGCCAATCGCGGTGGCGGCGGCGCTGGCTGTTCCGAACTCCCATGCCCAGACGAACAAGCAGACGAATGTCGGGCCTGGCGCGGACGGCCTGATCCGCCTGGAGGCGAAACCGGAGCTCGTGGATCTGATCCCCACCATGGCCGTTTCCAGCCTGAAGCAGGCGGTCGAATTCTACGTCAGCAAGCTCGGGTTTGAGCTGCATCTCCAGAGCGGAAACTACGTGGCGATCGAACGGGACAACGTGCACATCGGCTTCGTTTACGACAAGGGCGCGGTCAAGGCCTACAGGCCATCATTCTACATCCAGATGGTCCGCATCGACGATTATTACAAGCAGGTCAAAGCCGCGGGGGTGAAGCTCGCCACCGAACTCAAGACATCCTCCTCGAACATGAAGGAATTTTCCCTGACGGACCCGGACGGCTACACGCTGATCTTCGGGGAGTATGTCGGGCCGAAGTAAAAAGACGGCTCTACCCGCAATACCGTTCACTTTGAAGAGGAAATGATCGGCGTCCCGCCGATGGAGAAAACCAACATGGCCGGGACGGCCATGCCACGAAGCGAACAGCATTGAGGCTACCCGCGCTTGCGGCGCGAAGGTTTCGGGTAGGAGCCCCGGCTGCGCGGCTCGACGGGGCCGGTCCCGGTTTTCAGCTCGGTGATCTGGTCGCGGAGGAGGGCTGCGCGTTCGTATTCGAGGTTTGCGGCGGCGGTGGCCATGTCGCGCTCCAGCTCGCGGACAAGCTCGTGCAGGTCGAAGCTGGCGGCGTCCTCGTGGACGATGCTCTGCTCGAGTTCCCGGCCCTTGATGATGACGTGGAGGCTTTCCTGGACCGCCCGCTGGACGCTCTTCGGCGTGATCTTGTGTTTTTTGTTGTAGGCCTCCTGGCGGCTGCGCCGGTAGTCGCACACATCGAGCAGAGCCTGCATGCTTCCCGTGACGGTGTCGGCGAAGAGGACGACCTCGCCGTTGATGTGCCGAGCCGCGCGTCCGGCGGTCTGGATGAGGCTCGTCTGGCTGCGGAGGTAGCCTTCCTTGTCGGCGTCGAGGATGCACACGAGAGATACTTCCGGAAGATCGAGACCCTCGCGCAGGAGGTTGATCCCGACCAGGACATCGCACTCGCCAGCGCGCAGCCCGCGCAGGATTTCGACGCGCTCGATCGTGTCGATGTCGCTGTGCAGGTAGCGGACTTTGAGGCCGATTTCGCGGAGGTAATCGGCGAGGTCCTCGGCGGTGCGCTTGGTCAGCGTCGTCACGAGCACGCGCTCGTTTTTTTCGATTCTCGCGCGGCAGAGCTCGATCGTGGCGTCGATCTGCCCCTTCAGCGGGCGGACGGTGATCATCGGATCCAGCAGCCCGGTGGGGCGGATGATCTGCTCGGCCACGAGCGGGGCCCCCGGCGTGTGGACGTCCAGCGGCGGTTCGGGGGCGTCGATATCGGCCGGACGCTTCCCTTGGAAAGGCGGTGGCCGGATGGCTCCAAGCACCTTTTCCGGGTTGGCGATCCACGCGGAATTTCCCGCGACGCTGTTGCGAATCTCGAACGGCCCCGGCGTCGCGCTCACGTAGATGATCTGGTTCGTCACCTCCATGAATTCCTCGAAATTGAGCGGGCGGTTGTCCAGCGCGCTCGGGAGCCGGAACCCGTAGTTCACCAGGACGGATTTGCGCGAGCGGTCGCCCGCGAACATCCCGCCGATCTGCGGGACCGTGGCGTGCGACTCGTCGATCACGACCAGGGTATCCTGCGGCAGGAAATCCATGAGGGTATATGGCCGGGAGCCCGGCGGGCGTCCCGTGAGGTGCCGGGAATAATTCTCGATGCCGCTGCAGTATCCCATCTCCTGCATCATCTCGAGGTCGAACTCGGTGCGCATCTTGATCCGCTGGGCCTCGATGTATTTGCTGTCGCGCTCGAACTCGACAACCCGCGCCTCCATTTCATTCCGGATGTCCCCCATCGCCCGGTTGAGCTTGTCATACGGCGTCACGAACTGCTTGGCGGGAAAAAGCGTGAACGTCGTGAGCGTGGCATCCACGTGCCCGGTGAGCGGGTCGAACCGGCTGATCCGCTCGATCTCGTCGCCGAAAAATTCGACCCTCACCGCCTCGTCCTCGCTCTGGGCGGGGTGGACCTCGACCACGTCGCCGCGCACGCGGAATTTTCCGCGCGCGAACGCGATGTCGTTCCTCTCGTAGAGCATGTCCACGAGCTTCGAGAGCAGCGCCTCGCGCGTCATCGGCTGCCCGGGCCGGAGGGTGACGAGCATCTGCAGGAAATCCTCCGGGGAGGCCAGACCGTAAATGCACGAGACGCTGGCGACGACGATCGTGTCGCGGCGGGTCAGCAGCGAGCTGACCGCCGACAGGCGGAGCCGCTCGATATCCTCGTTGATCGAGGAATCTTTTTCGATGAACGTGTCCGACCGCGGCAGGTAGGCCTCCGGCTGGTAGTAGTCGAAATAGCTGACAAAATACTCCACGGCGTTGCGCGGGAAGAACTGCTTGAACTCGCTGTAGAGCTGGGCCGCCAGCGTCTTGTTGTGGGACATGATCAGCGTCGGGCGGTCCACGTCGCGGATGACGTTTGCCACGGTGAACGTCTTCCCCGAGCCGGTGACGCCGAGCAGCGTCTGGTGGCGGTTCCCCGCCAGCAGCGACCTGGTCAGGCCCTCGATCGCGCGCCCCTGGTCCCCTTCCGGCTTGTAGTGGGACGCCAGCTCGAACCCGCTCGCCCCGCTCATGCCACGCGGTGCCGGATCTGGGCCCGCAGTATCAGATAAAGCACAAAAAAGAGCCCGAGCGTCGAACCGAGGAGCGCGAGGGAGTTGAACCAGAGGAGCCCGGAGCGGATGCCGAGGTATTCTTTCATCGGCCCAAAAAAGACGTTCAGGTGGCGGTTTTCCCGGTAGTCGCTCTGCTCCATCTCGGCCTTGGAAATCAGGTCCGTAACCTTCTGGTTGACGTAGAGCTGCTCGGCCGTGACCCCGCTCCCGGACCCCTTGAATGCCGAGCGGTTGAACGGCTTGCCCGCGATGATCGCATCGATCTTGCGGAACTGGGAATCCAGGGTTTTTGCGTCCGAGGCATCGAGCCCCGAGAGCACGGCGAGCGTGTCTTTGAGATCCTCGAGCCGGTCTTCCTGAGCGGGGGTCGGATGCTTTTCCGACACGAGGCGGTTGATCTGGGCCTGGATCGCTTCCTGCCGGCGTGTGAGGGGGTTCAATTTCGCCTGCGCGAAGACGAGCGCTTCGTAGGACCACCGGGTCGGCATGAACTCGCAGATCAGCGGCACCTGCAGGTCGCTCCTGGCCGGCATCGCGCTGTCCGGATGCGCGTTCACCCACTGCTGGATCGTGTAAACAAAGTCGAGGTTCCGGTTCATCTCCTCGTATTTGATCAGCGCGCCGCTCAGGATGATCTGCGGGATCAGGACCGCCGGGATGATCAGGATGCCGGTCTTGCTCTCGGCCACCAGCGAGGAGATCACCAGCCCGATCGCCACCCCGCTGCCGGTGGTCAGGAACATCGCGAAAAACACGATCCAGAACCCGCCCCGGAGCGCCAGCAGCCAGTTGCCGATCCAGGCGAAGAGAGCGCACTGGATGACGGCGAACGCCGCGAGCGTGAGCGCCTTCGCCAGCACGTAGTAGATCAGGCGCACGTCGAGGTTCCTCTCCCGCATGAGGACCGGGCGGTCGCGGATGATGTCGTCCACGCTGTTCGTGAGGCCGAGAAACATCGCCACCACCAGCGACAGGAAGAGGTAGGTCGGGATGTGAAAGGCCGACGCAAAATCGTAAACGTCGCTCTCCGAATAACGCAAGACCATGCCCGTGAGCAGCGCCAGCAGCGGCGCCTCCAGGATCGTCGTCAGGAGGTTAGCGGGATTCCTCAGCTTGCTGATGAAGGCCCGCTTGAGCAGGACGACGAACTGGTGCCACTCCTCCCGCGGGCGGATCGGCTCGCGGCGCCGGGCGGGCGCCTGCGGCGGCGCCGCGGCCTCGCGCGGCGCGGACGGCTGCTGCACGTCCTTCATCAGCCGGTAGGCCTCGTATTTGTCGCGCCAGTAGTCCGGCGAAAACCTTCTGGCGGGAATGAGCTGGCCGCGGTTGTTCTCCTCGAAAATGATGTCGCCGCCGAGGTCGCGCAGCGGGGTTTCGAGCACGTCGAAAATAAATTCCGGCCTCGTCGTGCCGCAGGCCTCGCAAGCCCCCAGCTCGGTCCCGAAATGCTGCTGGTGTTCGGCCTCTGCGAAATACTTCAGCATCTCCTGCGGCGTGCCGAAGAACACCAGCTTCCCGCCCCGGTCGAGCAGGACCGCCTTGTGGAACATCTGGAAGATTTTTGACGTCGGCTGGTGGATCGTGACCAGCACGATCTTGTTGTGCGACATCCCCCGGATGATCTCGATCACGTGCTCGGAATCTTTCGAGGAGAGCCCGCTCGTCGGCTCGTCGAAGAGGAAGACGTCCGCCGAGCTGACCATGTCGAGGCCGATGTTCAGGCGCTTGCGCTCGCCGCCGCTCAGGGTCTTTTTGTGCGTGCTTCCGACCACGAAGTTCCGGCGCTCGTTGAGGCCGAGCTCGGCGAGCTTGCCGTCGATCCGGCGGAGGCGCTCCCGCCGGGAGAGGTGAGGGGCCCGGATCGCGGCGGCGAAGTTCAGGTTTTCCTCGATCGTGAGGTGCTCGTCGAACGCGTCGTATTGGGGGACATGGCTGACGTATTTCCGCAGGGCGTCGTAGTTCGCGTAGAGCGAGCGGTTATTGAAGAGGACGTCGCCCTGGTTCGGGGGAAACTGCCCGGAGAGCGCCCGCATGAGAGTGCTCTTTCCGCACCCGCTCGCCCCCATCACGCAGACCATCTCCCCGCGCTGGACGGCGAAGGAAATGCCGTCGATGGCAATGGTCCTGTTGGAAAACCGGCAGACGAGATCGCGCACCTCGAGCGAGCGGATCACATTCCGCTCCTCCTCGATCAGGCGCTCGGTGAAGTTGCACCGCAGGATCTGGCCGACGTCCACGCGGATCGTGTCCCCGTCCGCCAGCGGCGCGGAGTTCCTCACCGGCACCCCGCGCACGAGGATCGGGCGGTCGGACTGCAGCACCTCGAGCCGGCCCTCCCGCCGGTCGTAGTCGCAGGAGATTTTCAAGAGGACATCCCCTCCGGTCCCGGGGGCGAGGAGGATGTCGTCCTCCTCCAGGAGGCCCGGGTTGTTCGAGACCAGGTATTCGTTCTTCGACGTCTTGAGCTGGAAGCGCCCGCCGTAGGATCTCGCGCGCCGCCTCAAATCCCCGAGATCGAGCTCGCTGTCATCGTGGAAAACGATCTTGTCCTCGAGCGTGGCCGACACCTCGACCCCCTGGTTGAGCCGGACCCCTCTGAGAACGGCATCGACGTTTTTTACAGCCCTCACCCTGACCCGCAGCCCGAACGTCACCTGGAGGCACGAATCCCGCGAGCGGTTCTTTTCCAGCCGCACCTCGTCCGACCCGCTCACCGCCACGAAGAGCTCCGGGAGCGTGACGTTCTTTTTCGCGTTGAAGTAAAAGAAGATGTCCGAGTAGGCGAGAACCTGGTCGTCGATGAGGACGCGCTGGCCGTTGTAGAGGCGGGCGAAGTCGCCGGGTTTGAGCGCCCGCCCCTGCACCACGAGGTTCCTCCCGCTGAGGTTTTTTAAAATCACGAGATCCCCGTAGCGGTAGGCGTTGAGCTTTTCTTCCGGCGCGAAATCCTCCAGGGCCACATCGGAGTGGTCGGGGTGCCCGAAGCTCACCATCTCGAGCGGCGAGGCCCCCGCCTGATAGACCGCGACCTCCGACTGGTCGTCCGAGTTGAGCTGGTAAACGATGTCGATCGCCTGGGCTGCCATCCCGAGCTGCGACATGAACGAATAGTAGGCGATGACCTGGTCCTGCTTGAGTCCGGCCTTGGCGATCAGATCGTAGAGCTGGACGCCTAGAAGGATTTTTCTCTCATCGCCGAGCTGCCCGGCGAGCTTCTGCGCCATCTCGTTGAGGTCCTGCTTCTCGTGCAGCGCGTCCCGGAACAGCTTGCGCAGCTCGGAATAGACGGCATCCGGATAATCGTAGCGGAGGAAGCCGAGGCCGGAATCGATTTCCTCCTCGAGGAGCTCGCCGTCCGCCTTCGCAAACGTGGCCAGCACCTTGATCAGCGTGGGGAGCAGGTTCGGGCCCTCGGTGATCGTGCGCGGCTTTCTCTGCAGCCTCCGGAGGAAATGCCGCGCCGACGAGCGGGCAAGCGAAACCGCGCGCAAAACGCCTTCGATGCGTCGCTGCACACGTCCCGGCCCCGCTGGTGTCGGAATGGTTTCCACTAACCGGCCAAGCTAGCCCTCCCGGCCCGCCAATGCAATCCGCGTGTGGCGCGTCGGCCGGGTCACTCCGGGCAGGGGGCGATCACGGAAAACTTCTTGGGCGAAAACCCGAACTTGCAAGGCAGCACATCCGCGAGCTCGCCGTCGAGTTCCACGGGAACAGGGGAGGAGCTATGGACGTTCATGGATTTTGTCTGGAAGTATTCCACATCGGGCAGATCCGCGTGGTTGCCGAAGGCGACCGCCTGGAAATAGCGCACGATGTCCCAGTGGCTTTGGTTTTTGAAGACCAGGACATCGAGGAGGCCGTCATCCGGGCGAGCGTTTTTGAAGAGCACGAAGGGGCCGCCATACAGCCGCCCGTTGCCGACCAGAACAAAGCATCCTTCGCGGCGGGGGGAGTCCACGGGGTCAAGGACAACGGCGGGCGGGGGAACGGCGGCGACCTGCGCGAGAGTCAGGAGGTAGCTGACCGGCCCGAGGGATTTTTTCGATTCCGGCGTGGTGAGCCCGACGACCTCCGCGTCGAGGCCGATCCCGGCCAGCTGGACGAAGCAGGAGCCGTTGGCCATGGGGAGATCGAGTTCCCGGAGGTGGCCCTCCTCGATCACCTTCCATGCGGCGGGCAGGTTGTTGAGCGGGATGCCGAGCTCGGAGGCGAAGACATTCATGGTCCCGACGGGAAGGATGCCGAAGCGGACGTCGGATCCGGCGACCCCGTTAGCCACCTCGTTGACGGTCCCGTCGCCGCCCGCAGCGACGATCGTTTCGAAATCCTCCTCGAGAGCCGCGCGGGCGAATTCCCGCGCGTCGCCGGCTGCGGAGGTCACGCGCACGGCGATCCGCGGCGAAAGGGCTGCGATTTTTTCCCTCATGGTGCGGGCTCGATCGCTTTTGGCCGCCGGGTTGAGGATGACGAGAACTTTCTTCACATTCAAAGCAGGTCGGTTAGCTTCCCCAAGTGCCAAAGTTTGCCAAGTATATTCTGATCGCCGCCGGAGCGTTCCTGCTGGTTTATCTTCTGGCGGTTCTGGGTTTGAATATCTACCTGCAGTCCGAGGGTCTCCAGAAACGCATTCAGGCCGCAGCCGAATCGGCTGCGGGAAGCCCGGTGCGGATCCAGGGAACGCACTATGCGCCATGGTCTGGATTCAGCATCAGTGGGGTCTCGATCAACGGGAAGTCTCAGCCGGGTCAACCGCCGTTCCTCGAGGCCTCGGCGGTGAGTTTCCGCTTTTCCCTCCTGGCGCTTTTGCAGGGGAAGCTGCTCGTGAGCGAGGTCGTGGTCACGGATCCCTCGGTTGTCTCACTTGGCGTCCGGCCGGAACCAGCCCCCGCGCGCGGAGAGCCGGAACCCAAACCCTCCCCATCAACGGTTCTTCCGACGGAAGTGACGGCCCCCGGCCCCGGAATCTCTGTGGCGGGGCCTTCTCCTCTGCCTGCATCACCCCCTTCACAGGTCGAGGTAAAACGGATCCGCGTCCTCAATGGAAAGGCCAGCTTTTTTGATTCGAAAGGGGCGCTGGCCCTCACTCTGACGGGAGTGGAGATGTCGGGAGAGATTTTGCCGGACCGGAGCATCGCCGGGACATACCGTGTCGCCGGAACGTCTGTGGGGGCATTTGTGCATCCCGATAATGTCAAAGGCTCGTTCCTCTGGAAAAACGGGCGTCTCACTCTTCCCGATCTTCATGCCGACTGGGCGGGGGGGCAGTTGACAGGGAGCCTGGAAACCGGCCCGGACAGAGGGTTCTCGGTCGTCGTCGCGGCCGAGGGAGTTTTGATCAAAAAACTCGCCGCCGATGCGGGCATCGACGGGGAAGGCTCGCGCGGAAGCCTGTTCTCCAAAGGAAATCTCAGCGGAATTGCCGGGAAGCCCGAGACCTTCGCGGGCAAAGTGGACATCTCGCTTCAGCAGGCCAGGTTCCAGCCGCTGGATTTCATCCGGCAAATCGGAGAGTTGATGCGGATTCAGGAGCTCCAGATGTTTGAGCTCAAGACCGCGGAGGCCGGCTTGAAGATTCACGACAAAAAGGTGACGGTGGAGAACCTGGTCCTGCAGTCGGAAAATCTCGTGATGGACGCGAAAGGCCCGGTCGGGTTCGACGGGAAGATGAAACTCCAGGCCCGCCTGCATCTGAACGAGCGGCTCCGCAAAGACCTCTCGGGGCTCCTCGCGAACAACTTCAAAGAATCCGAGCGGGAGGGATACCAGCAGATGCCGTTTTCGATCACCGGAACGACCAGCCGCCCGAAAACCGACCTCCTCGACAAGCTGACCGGCTTTCGCCTCGGAGAGGATGTGGGCGGGCTGATAAAAAACCTGTTCCGGGCACTGCCGCAAAAACCCAAGGAAGAAGCGCAAAAGAAGCCGGGGGGCGGCTGATGCGGATCATTGCCGGAGAAGCAGGCGGGCGTCCCCTGAAGGCGCCGCCCGAGGGGGTGCGCCCGACGATGGACCGGGTCAAAGGCGCGGTCTTCTCGAGTTTGGGCGACCTGGTTCCCAGGGCCAGGGTTCTGGATCTTTTTGCGGGATCCGGGGGAATGGGGATCGAGGCCTTGAGCCGGGGCGCGGCAAGCGCGACGTTTGTGGACTCGAACGAGCGCTGCATCCGCTGCATCAAGGAAAACCTCAAGCGGGCCGGGGTGGACGGGAGCGTCCAATGCATGGATGCCTTCCGGTTTTTGGATCTCTATGCCGGCGCGGAAATGTTCGAGCTCATCTTCGCGGATCCGCCGTATGTGAAGAATGCCGGCGATCCCGACCATGCCTCGGCGCTCGCCGGATCGGAGAAGCTGGCGGCCGCGCTGAGCCCCGGCGGGGTCTTTGTGCTGGAGCGACAATCCGGCGGGGAGCCCCCCGCGAGCCCGCTGCAAGCTGGACGGGTCAAGCGCTACGGCGGCAGCGAAATCCTCAGCTTTTTCAAGGCATGATCCTAAAAACCGGAATGGAATCTCACGCAAAGGGCGCAAAGGCGCGAAGGAGTGGACTTTGCAAAAGATTGTTCGGACACCTTTCGGAGGAATGGGGCTTTTGTTCCAAATCTCTGCATCCCAGCGGCTCTGCGCGAGCCTCTTCAGCCCCATTTTCCTTTCTCGGATGATGCGTTTGATCCGCCTGGTTTACAATCTGGCCTTCCCGGTCGTCCTGCTGGTTTTGCTTCCGGGATTTCTGGTCCGCATGGTAAAGCGGGGGAAATACCGCCACAAGTTCTGGCAGCGGTTCGGGATCTACTCTCCACGGGTCCTGGAAAAGCTCGAGGGCGGGAACCGGATCTGGGTGCATGCGGTCAGCGTCGGCGAGGTGATGATCGCGATGAAGCTCATCCAGGCGATGCGCGAGGGGGATTCCTCGTTGTCGTTTGTGCTCTCGACCACGACCTCGACGGGCTTCAAGCTCGCGGCGTGCGCGAAGTGCCCGTGGCTCGAACCGATTTACAACCCGCTCGATTTTTTCTTCACGGCCCGGAGGGCGGTGCGGACGATCCGGCCAAAAATGCTGATCCTGGTCGAGGCGGAAGTCTGGCCGAACATCGTCTGCGAGGCCCGCGCGGCGGGAGCCAAAGTCGTCCTGGTCAACGCCCGCCTGTCCCGGCGGTCGGAGCGCCGGTTCAAGGCGGCCCGCTGGATCACGGCTCCAGTGTTCAACCAGCTCGATGTGCTTTGCCTGCAGGAGCCGGAGGATGTCGCCCGGTGGGAATCCCTCGGGGTCGAGCGGAAGCGGCTGGTTGTCACCGGCAGCATCAAGTTTGACGAGAGCGCCGCCGACCGCAGGGCCCCGAGGGATTTCCGTCCGGTCCTCCGGGCCTTGGGGGTTCCCGACGGAGCGCCGGTTTTTCTCGGCGGAAGCACCTTCGAAGGCGAGGAGGCTCTGCTCGCCGGGGTCTTTCTCGAATTGCGGAAGAAATATCCGGACCTGTTCCTGATTCTGGTCCCGCGCCATTTTGAGCGCTCCCCCGGAGTGGCTTCGCAGCTCGAAAAATCCGGTTTGAAAGTCGCATTGCGCACGCAGCCAGCACCGCCCGAACCGCCGGACCTCCTGCTCGTGGACACGACAGGGGAACTTCGCGACTGGTATACCTGCGCGACAGTCGTCTTCATGGGAAAAAGCCTGTGCGCGAAAGGCGGTCAGAATCCCGCCGAGCCCGTCGCCGCGGGAGTTCCGGTCATCTTCGGGCCCAACATGCAGAACTTCTCCACCTTGAGCCGCCAGTTTCTCAGGCACCGGGGAGCCGTGGAAGTCGTCGGTGCGGATAGCCTGAGCGCAGCGGCGGACCGGCTTCTCAAGGACCCTGAACTCCGCGCCACCACAGCCGCCAACGCGCAAAAATGCCTCGAAGTCCACGAGGGAGCAACCGCCCGGACGATCGCCGCGATCCGCGCGTCAGCGGATGATCTGAACGGCTGAAAACGGCTGCATCCGCAGAAAACAAGCCCCCGGATATTCCGGAATTCCAGAAAGCCGTTCTTGAGGGAGAGCTTCCGGGGCGATCACGGACATTGCCTGGGTTGCGGAGGCTTGATCAGAAAGGTCAGGCCAGCACCGCAAAGCAGAAGCACGCCGGCCGTGATGAAGGAAGATTGGTAGCTGCCGCTCTGGGTCGTCATGGTTTGCTGCAGGCGCGGCAGCACGAGGCCCCCGACTCCCCATGCGGTGAACAGGACGCCGTAATTCATGCCGAAGCTCTTGAGCCCCCAAAGGTCCTTCGTGAAGGAAGGGAACAGGGAGAGGTTGGCTCCGTAGTTGAATCCGATGAGGCTCGCGATCAGGACGATGATCACGGGGGTGGTTTCCTTGGAGGCAGTCACGGAGATGGCAATAAACATGAGCATTGCCTGGAAGAGCAGCACCAGGCACAGGGTCCATCGCCGCCCGATTTTATCCGAGAGCAAACCCGCCACGATGCGGCCGCCGGCATTGCCAATCGCCATCACAGCCACCGCCACAAACGCCCGGTCGCCCATGCTTTTCTTGGCCATGCCGCTGAGGCTGCCGATGACCATCAACCCCGCGCCCGCTCCAATGAAGTAAATTAACCACAACAGCCAGAACGCAGGCTGCCGGAGGATTTCCCGCGGCGTGGCATGGTTGGGCGCCGCCGGTGCAGGTCCGCCCGGCGACGGTTTCGATCCGGCGACAAATCCCGCCGGCGGGTTCACCAGGAACTGCGCCAGCCCGCAAACGATGACGACGAACGCGATGCCGAGGATGAGCATCGAGGTTTTCACCTGGTAGTGGCCGAGGAGGAATTGCGAAACCGGCGCGAGATAGACCGGCGCGAGACCGAATCCTGCGACGACGAGGCCGGCGATCAACCCGGTTTTCGACGGGGGGAACCATTTCAACGCGGGAGGCGTGGCCGACGAGTAACCGAAGCCGAGGCCGAGGCCCACGAGCAGGCCGAAGCCGAGCATCCACACGACGTAGTTGTTCGATGTCGATGCCAGCACGAAGCCAGCGCCGACGAGCAGGCCGCCGATCGAGGCCGTGATGCGGGGGCCGACCTTGTCCTGGCACCGTCCGGCAAAAATCATCGCGAAGGCGAAGACGAGGCAGCACAGCGCATAGGGATCGTTGAGCTGGGAGCCCTGCCAGCCGAACTCCTTTTCGATGGCTCCCTTGAACAGGCTCCACGTGTAAAGAATGCCGAGTGCGAGGTTGATGCCGAGACCGGAAAAGGTGACGAGCCAGCCTCGATGGCGCAGGGGGTCAGACTGGTCAGCAGCAGGAGAAGGCACGTTCGGCGGGGAGGACATGCCGCCTTCTAGCAAACCCATTCTTGGGCGGCAATGCCGAGTTTGCCGGATTGAACGATCAGGGCGTTATGAAAGCGCTCAACGGGGTCAATTTATCCCAAGTGGATGCCGAGATCGCCAATGCGGCTCAGGGAGAGCCCGGTCAAAGCGGGGGTTTCGGCGGCCATCTGTTTGAAGACGTCTTCGATCGAGGAGATTCCATTCAGACCGGAGACGGCCTGGATGAGGTCGCGGAGGATTTCCCAATCGTCGCGGGCGTGGCCGGGCGGTTGGATCGCCTGGTTGAGCCGCTGGAGGCGGTTATTCACGTTGATCATGGACCCACGCTTTTCGGCCCAGGCGCTCGACGGGAGCACGACCGTGGCGTGGGGGGTCGTCTTGTTCTTGAGAATGCCCATGGCCACGAGCAGTTCGAGGCCCTTGAGCGCGAACTCGGAGATTCCGCAATCCGCCGCATCCTCGCCGAGGACGACGAGCCCGGTGATCAGCCCCTTTTCGATCGCATGGACGATCTCCGGCAGCCTGCCGGTGGCCACGCCGAGGAGCTTCGCGCCCGAGGTGTTCGGGTTTCCGTCGTCGGAGACGAGGAATCCATCGCCTTTTTGCGGGCGCGGGAGGACGTCGATGTTCCGGATGCCCAGCGCTGTGGCGAGCCGCCGCACGAGGAAGAGCTCCTCGTTCGTCATCCGCGCCGAGGCGACGATCGCGGTCTCGTCCGGCTTGCGGCCCTTTAATTTTTCCGCCGCAACCGCCAGCGCCTTCTGCCATTTCGCCGGGGCCTCCTCCCCGCGCACGATCGGATCTTTGAGCCGGTCGTCGCTGTCGAGGTAATGGAAATTCAGGCGGTGGCTGTCGGGCATCCAGCAGGAATTGACGGCGTCGTTTTCGCGCGGGGTGATCCGGTGGACAACGTTCTCGCGGCTGGAGATGACGATGTTCGAGCCGGTGCCGCAGTTCACATCAATGCTCTTGGTTTCCTTGAGGAACCAGACGCGCATCTTGAAGCGGAAGTCCTTGCTGGTGAGAGCGCCGACCGGGCAGATGTCCACGGTGTTCAGCGAGTAGTTGCTGTCGAGGCGCTTTCCCGGATAGACCGAGAGCGTCGTGTGGCTGCCGCGGTTGAGGAAGCCCAGCACGTCGTCGTGTGCGATTTCCTGCATGAACCGGATGCACCGCGAGCACATGATGCAGCGCTCGTCGTCGAGCACGATCCGCTCGCCGAGATCCACGCGCTTCGGCTTCTTGACCTTCTCCTCGATGAACCGGGATTCGCCCTTGCCAAACTCCACCGAAAACTCCTGCAGCCGGCACTCCCCGGCCTGGTCGCAGACCGGGCAGTCGAGCGGATGGTTGATGAGGAGGAATTCCAGCACGCTGTTCCGGCATTCCTCGACCATCGGGGAGGCCGTCCTCACGCCGATGCCCTCGGAGACCTCGGTGGCGCAGGAGATCGCGGGGCGCGGGCCCCAGGAAATCTCCGGGCGTCCGTCCGCGTCCAGGACCGGCTTGCGGTCGGGCGTCATCTTCGGCATGCCGAGCTCGACGAGGCACATCCGGCAGTTGCCCGGCGAGCTGAGCTTCGGGTGGTAGCAGTAGTGGGGGATGAATTTCCCGCTCGTCATGCAGGCCTCGATGAGCCGCGTCCCCTTGGGGAACTGCTTCCACTCCCCATCCACCTGCACATTGACCATTGTAACTTCCGCCGCCGTTCCGCTCATGATGAAAATTTTCTTACGAGAAGATCTTGATGTAGGCCTTGGCGCGGAGGGTGTCGATCCAGCGCTGCTGGACCTTCATGCGCTCCTGCTGGATCAGGTTCTTTTCGATCTCGTCGCGGACGTCGGACATCGGTTTGACGGAGGCGTTTTTCTTCGCCTCGACGAGGAGGATGTAATACGAATCCCCGAGCTTCACGACCGGGCTGACCTGTCCAGGACGGAGGGAGAAGGCCACGCTCGAGAGCTGCTCGTTCAGGGTGTTGCGCTCGATCCAGCCCCAGTCGCCGCCGCTGTCGCGGGTTCCCTCGTCCTCGGAATACATCTCGGCCATGCGGGGAAATTCCGCGCCGGCCACGAGCTTCTGTCGGATCTCGTCGGCGGTCTGGGCCTTGTTCTCGCCTCCGGGAACATCCGTCCCCTTGCCTTCGCGCAGGACGATCATCCGGAGCTTGACCTGCTCGGGCAGGGCGTAGGCCGCCTTGTTTTTGTTGTAGAACGCCTGGATCTGGTTGGGCGAGATGACGAAGTCCTCGTTCACCTTCGCCTGCCGCATCGCCTGGACAACGATCTTGTCCTTCTCAATTTCCTTGAAGCGGGTGACCGAGTATCCCTGCGCCTGAAGCGTCCGCACGAATGCCGAGCGGTCTCCGCCGAATTCCTGGCGGATGATCGTCTGCACCCGGTCGTCCACGACGTAATCGGGGATGTTGGCGCCTTTTTCCTGCATTTTGCGGAACTCCTGGATGATCAGCTGCCGGTCCACGAGGTCCTTGAGCGCCGCGAGGCGCATCTCTTTGACTTTGTTGGCGAGATCCGCGCCGGAGTAAACCTCCCGGAGCGAGCGCTCGCGCGAGCCGATGAGTTCGCGCACCTGGGAGATCGTGATCACGTCGCGGTTCACGACGGCGGCCACCCCGTCAACGACCTCGGCCTGCTGGGCCGCGGCAGGAATCCGCGCCAGAAGGAGGCAGGAGGTCGTCATTAAAATCAAAAATCTCATCGGCTGGGCATCTTCTCCAAAAGGGATAGGATCTCGCGCAAACTAGAATCAGGGTCGGATGCCGTCAAGCGGGGAAACCGCCCCCCGATCAGGATGAAGCTTCCTCCCCTCGTGAGCATGAGCTTTTCGCCGCGGGTTTCGACCATCGGAATCCTCAGCCGGGACGCCTCCAGGCGGATCGCGGCAAGGAGCAAGGCATTCGCGGCCGCCGGGGGCAGCGGGCCGAAACGGTCCCGCCACGCGGCCCCGAGCGCGTCGAGCTCCTCGTGCGTAGAGGCCTCGGCAACTTTCCGGTAGGCCTCAATCCGCATTTTGGAGTCGGGGATGAACGCCGCTGGGACAAACGCTCCCGCGCAGCCGTCCGCGGCGAGAAACTCAGCCTCGTCGGTCTTCACGAAATCTAGCCTCAGCACGGCGGTCCCCCCGCCGGTGCGGTTTCCTTTGACTGCCTCGACCGCCCGTTTGAGAAGTTTGCAGTAAAGGTCGAACCCCACCGCGATGATGTGGCCGCTCTGCGCGGTGCCGAGCAGGTTGCCCGCGCCGCGGATTTCGAGGTCGCGCATGGCAATTTTGAACCCCGAGCCGAGGTCGGAATACTGCTTGATCGCGGAGACCCGCTTCCGGGCGGCGCCCACGGACATCAGCTCCCTTGGCAGCATGAGAAAAGCATACGCCTTGTGGTTCGAGCGCCCGACCCGGCCGCGGAGCTGGTAGAGGTCCGCCAGGCCAAACCGGTCGGCCCGGTCGATGATGATCGTGTTGGCGTTCGGGATATCGAGCCCGCTCTCGATGATCGTCGTCGAGACGAGCACGTCCGCCTTCCCGGCCACGAACGTGTGCATCACCGACTCGAGTTCCTTTTCCTCCATCTGCCCGTGACCGACAATGACCCGCGCGCCACCACAAAGCTCGCGGATCCGCACAGCCGTGCGCTCGATGCTCTGGACCCGGTTGTGCAAAAAATAGACCTGCCCGCCGCGCGCGATTTCGCGCGTGACCGCGTCCCGTATGATCCGCTCGTCGTATCCGCAGACGATCGTCTCGACGGGCTGGCGGTTCGGTGGAGGGGTTTCGATGAGCGACATGTCCCTCGCGCCCATGAGGGAAAGGTAGAGGGTTCGCGGGATCGGCGTCGCCGAGAGCGTCAGCACATCGACCAGGCGGAATTTTTCCTTGAGGGCGTCCTTGTGTTTCACCCCGAACCGCTGCTCCTCATCCACCACGACGAGGCCGAGGTTTTTGAAAGCGACATCCGCGGAGATGACCCGGTGGGTGCCGATGACGATGTCCACCCCGCCGCTGGCAAGCCCGGCGACGACTTTTTTCTGCTCCGCTATGGTCCGGTAGCGGCTCAGGAGCTCGATCGTCACCGGATACTCGCTCATCCGCTCCCGGAACGTCTCAAAATGCTGCTGCGCGAGCACGGTCGTCGGAGTGATCACGACCGCCTGCCTGCCGCCGCTCACCGCCTTGAAGGCCGCGCGGATCGCGACCTCGGTCTTGCCGAACCCGACGTCGCCGCAGATCAGCCGGTCCATCGGGCGCACCGACTCCATGTCGCCCTTGGTCTCGGCGATCGCCCGGAGCTGGTCCCCGGTCTCGGTGAAAAGAAACGATCGCTCGAACTCCTGCTGCCAATGGGTGTCGGGCGGGAACGAGAAACCGACGCCGTTTTCCCGCTCGGCCTGGACGCGGAGCATGCGGGCCGCGTATTCGTAAATCCCCTTCGAAGCCTTCGCCTTCGCCCGCTGCCACCGTCCGTCTCCGAGTTCCGAGAGCGCGGGATGTCGCTTCCCGAGCCCGACATACCGGGAAACCTGCCAGGCCTGGTCGAGCGGGACATAAAGCCTCGAATCGTGCGCGAACTCCAGCGCAAGAACCTCGCCGCCGCCGTCGGGGGATTGCTGCAGGCCGAGAAACCGGCCGATCCCGTGGTCGAGGTGGACGACGAGATCGTCTTCCTCAAACTCCGAAAAATCCATCGCCGCGCGCCCGGACCGCACCCGGTCGCGCCGGAGCGCCGCGCGGTGCGCCCGCTGGCTCGCCGAACGCCCGAGGATCTCGGCGTCGGCCAGCAAGGCCAGCTTTGCCTGCGGGCAGATGAACCCGCGCGTCGCAGGAACCGGCAAGAACTTCAGCCGCGAGGCGTCGAAATCGAAATCCCCCGCCAACTCCCGGAACCGCTCGCCCTCGCCCTCGTTGTTGCAGGCAAACGCGATCTCCCATCCCTGCGCCGCCCACTCGCCGAGCTGGTCGAAGAACCGGTCCCGCTTGACCTCGTCGAGGATCAGATCGCCGGCCCCGAACTCCGCAAACGGAACCGGATAAAACGGGATCGTTGCGGCCTGGTCCAGAAGTGACCCGCTCCCCAGAAAAATCCCCTCCGGCGGCCCGTCGGGTTCGACTTCGATCACTGCGTCTCCCGCTTCGCGAAAATCCCGCAGCACGGCCTCGTCCACACCCCGCTTCGCCACGAGGATCTCAATAACCCCCACGGTTCCGACCGATCCCTGCGTATCCAGGTCGAACTCGCGCAGCGACTCGATCTCCTCGTCGAACCACTCGACCCGGAACGGCCGCGGGGCCTGCCACGAGAAGACGTCAAGGATCCCGCCCCTCCTCGCGAACTGCCCGCGGGCGTTCACCTGCGGGGCGGGCTCGTAGCCGGCTTTTTCCAGCCGCTCGACCACGCGCCCGATCCCGATCTGCTGCTTGGTCTTCAGCGAAAAAATGTCTTTCGTCAGCACGCTTTTCGCAGGAACGCGGGAATCCCACTGGGCCTTGTGGATGATCACCACCTCGCCGCCGCCGGGCCGCGAGAGCGACCGCAGCAATTCGAGCCTCTCGGACGCCGTCTCCGGGTCGGGCAGCGCGTCCCCCGCCGGCATCTCCAGCTCCGGAAAAAGCCGGACCCTCGGGCACCATGCCGCCATCTCCGTGGCAAAATCCTCCTGCCGCCGAACATCCCCGCAAACGACCCACACGCGCCCGGAAAGCCGCCCGGCCAAAAGCGCCGCCACAAACGGCTGCGCCGGCTCCGCAATCTCGCCGACCGCCCCGCCGCCCCGCGCTTCGGAATCCAGAAGCCGCCGCAGCCCGTCGTCCGCCTCCGCGCGGTCAATCAGCCAGGTGGAGACGCTCATGAGGGAAAAAGCAGTTCACGGCAGGACCTCCCAGTGGCCACCTTTAGCCGGACCGATGCGGGCGATCACTTTTACGGATTTGAGATGCCGGATCAACCGTTCAACAGTCCGACCGATGTCCAGAAAGCAGCCCTCGGCGTTCGCGAAGCCGCAGATCCATCGGAGATATTCATCCCGCCAGGATTCCTTCCACTCGATCTGCTGGGATTCTTTCATTGATTGACGATTCGGGCAGTCTGCCGGTGCGGGATTCCAAATACAAGTTTCCCAATGCCTCGCCATACCATGGTTTGTGACAAGTTGAGGGATTCCACATCTACAAAAAAATCCGTCTGATTCACACGGCATCCTTGGTCGTATGCACGGCCGACTGTCCGATCTCCCCGCCAACCGCACTTTGCAGAGTCAGGATTGCGGGGGTAGCTGGTGGCCTTGACTTTTTCCAAAGACCCACAAAAATTGCCGCCCTGCTGCCTATGAGACCAAACGCCATCCTCTCTACTCTCCTATTCGCCGGATCGGCCTTCGCCCAGACCACTCCTGTCATCTGTCCGATGCCTTCCCCGCTGCCTGTTGTTCCACAGGGAGGCAATTCCGCCACATACCCGTCGCCCAAGCTGGAGTGGGTGCAGCGCGTCGCTGAGACGAACCGGAGAGCCCATCAAGTTGCAGACTCAGTCCAATTGATCTTCGACGGCGACTCCATCACTGATGGATGGCAAGGCGTAGGGCGGGCCGTTTGGGCCGAACGCTATGCCAAACTCAATCCGTTTGATTTCGGCATTTCCGGCGACCGCACCCAACACGTGCTCTGGCGCCTTGCCCAAGGCCAGGCGGATGGCATGCATCCCAAACTCATCGCCATTATGATCGGCACCAACAATCTTGGCTCGAACACGGTTGAGGAAATCGCCGACGGCGTGAAGGCGATCGTCGCCGACTACCA
>JBAWVC010000020.1:0-19490 GCA_037147455.1 Verrucomicrobiota bacterium
CACGAACCGCATTTTGTCTGGCAGCAGGCATCGTCGGAATAGCTGGATCAGCACTTGCACAAAATTACCAGGGCACCGGCAATAATTTTGGTGGCGGTGTGAACAGGCAGTAACCCAACCCGAAGCAACTGCCCGAAAATAGTCTCCAGTCCAGAATGGCGCCTGGTTAGGGAAGATTTGGGATGCTGCCCATTCAGGGCAGGGCTCTTCTTTTTCCAAGACCCGTCTGGCACTTGTCCCATTCCGGCGCATTCCTGTTTTTTGAAAAAAGAGATTTTCAATCGGCCCGCGCTTGTGTCCTCTGTTGCAACTTATGAAACGATTTGAGAATCAGGTAGCCATTGTGACGGGTGCGGGCCGGGGGATCGGCGAAGCGATCGCGAAGCGCCTCGCCGATGAGGGCGCGAAAATTGCTGTGGTCAGCCGCACGGAATCGAACTCGGTCAAAACGGCGGAAGCCATCAACGCGGCCCACCCGGGGTGCGCGCGGCCCTACGCGGTGGACGTGGCGGATTTCGACGCCGTGCAGAAGGCCGGCGACCAGATTCTCGCCGACTTCGGGCGCTGCGACGTCCTCGTCAACAATGCCGGGATCACCCGCGACACGCTGGTGATGCGGATGTCGAGCGAGGACTGGGATGTCGTGCTCGACACCAACCTCAAGGGCGCCTTCAATTTTATCCGTTCGATCCTCCGTCCGATGATCAAGCAGAGGTCCGGCCGCATCATCAACATCAGCTCGGTGAGTGGGCTCATGGGGCTGCCGGGCCAGGCGAATTATGCCGCGAGCAAGGCCGGGCTCATCGGTATGACCAAGAGCATCGCCCGCGAAGTCGCCAGCCGCAACATCACGGCCAACGTCATCGCCCCCGGGTTCATCGAGACCGACATGACCGCGGGCCTTGCCGAGGATATCCGCAAAGGCGCTCTCACCCAGATCCCGCTCCAGAAGTTCGGGGCCGGGGCCGACATCGCCGCCGCCGTCGCCTTTTTTTCCAGCCCGGAAGCCTCGTTTATCACCGGCCAGGTCCTCGCGGTAGATGGCGGGATGTCGATGTGAAAAGGCCATGACAATCGGGTTTCTGAGACATGCGGAGGCGGAGGATGGACACGGGTCCGACTTCGAGCGGAGGCTGACTCCGAAGGGATTCGAGCAGGCCGCAAAGATCGGGAAATTCTGCGAGCGCAACGGCTTCGTGCCGGACCTCATCATCACGAGCCCGGTGGTTCGCGCGCGCCAGACGGCGGAGATCGTGGCGGAGGCGACCGGATGCAAGCTCATCGAGGGGGGCTGGCTTGCCTGCGGGATGGAAGGAGGAGATTGTCTCAAACACATTGCCGCTTTGTCCGAAAAGAATTTCGTTCTTCTCGTCGGGCATGAGCCGGATTTCAGCGAAGCGATCAGCTACCTGATCGGCCTGCCGGATCCCTCGGCTTTGAAAATCCGCAAGGCTTCGCTGACGGTGCTGGACCTCGCGGAACTGAATGAAGGCTGCGGACAGTTGCAATTTATGGTCCCAGCGCGTTTGATGTCCTGATGCCGCCCGAAATCCTGCACACCCGGTCGTTCGTCCCCGACGCCGTTGCCCTCATCACGGGAGAAGCCGAAAAAGCTATCGCCGCCCGCGGGATTTTCCGCATCGCCCTGAGCGGAGGCAACACCCCGCGTCCGGTCTATGAGGCGCTCGCCGGGCTCGGCCTGCCTTGGGACAAATGGGAGGTCACCTTCGGCGACGAACGGTGCGTGCCGCCGGAAAGCGACCAGAGCAATTTCCGGATGGCCCGGCTCGCGTGGTTCGATCCGGCCCGCGTCCCGGCGGCCGGCATCCTGCGGATGGAGGGAGAGTCCGACCCCGCGTCCGCAGCGGCGAAATACGAGAAGGAACTCCTCGCACGCTCGAACCCGTATGTGCATGACCTGGTCCTTCTCGGCATGGGGGACGACGGGCATACCGCCTCGCTTTTTCCGGGAACGGACGCCCTCCGCGTCACCGACCGGTTGGTCGTGGCGAACTACGTGCTGAAATTTTCCAGCCACCGGCTCACATTCACCTATCCGCTCCTGAATGCCGCGCGCCACATCTGCTTCCTCGTCAGCAGCCCGGGCAAGGAAGCGGTGCTGAAGGAAGTCTTCGCTGGAAATGGCAGCTATCCCAGCGCGGCAGTGGCTCCGGCAAACGGACGCGTCACCTGGCTGCTCGGCGGCGGAGCCTGAGGCGTGCTGCCTGGCGCGAACCCTCCTTCATTTATGAAAGCCTTACTTCTCACGAACGAATATCCTCCGCGCATTTACGGGGGGGCCGGGGTCCACGTCCAATACCTCAGCCGCGAACTCGCGAAGCTGATGTCGATCGAGGTCCGGTGTTTCGGGGACCAGAATTCCGTGACCCCGAACCTCTCCGTGATGGGCTTCGGGCTCGTCGCCGACGCCTACACCTGTCCGAAGCCGCTCCAGCCCGCGTTCGGCGCGGTGCAGCGGTGCCTGGATTTCAATACAGACAAGATCGAAGCGGACGTCGTCCACTGCCACACGTGGTATTCCCATTTCGGCGGGATCCTCGCGAAGCTGAATTACGGGATCCCGCTCGTCGTCACCGTCCATTCCCTCGAGCCCCTGCGCCCGTGGAAACGGGAGCAGCTCGGCGGCGGATACGACTTCACCTGCTGGCTCGAAAAATCCGCGCTGGAGATGGCGGATGCCGTCATCGCCGTGTCCGAGGAAACCCGGCGTGACGTGGAACGCCTGTTCGATGTGGACCCGAATAAGATGCATATCATCTACAACGGCATCGACCCCGACGAATACCGTCCGGTCCAGTCGAACGCCGCGCTCCGTAGGCTCGGCGTCAACCCCTACGAGCCCTACATCCTTTTTGTCGGAAGGATCACCCGGCAGAAGGGGATCGTCCATCTGGTCAACGCGATCAAGCATCTGGACCCGGGATTCCAGGTCGTCCTTTGCGCCGGGGCCCCGGACACGCCGGAGATTGCGGCGGAAATGAAAAAGGCTGTCGCCGTGGCGCAGCGCTTGCGACCGGGCGTCATCTGGATCGAGGAGATGCTCGACAACCGCTCGAAGATCGAGCTCTACACGCATGCGGGAGTATTCGTCTGCCCTTCGATCTACGAGCCGTTCGGGATCATCAACCTCGAGGCCATGGCCTGCGGGACGGCGGTTGTCGCGAGCGCGGTCGGGGGCATCCGCGAAGTCGTGCGTCAGGGCGAAACCGGCTACCTCGTGGCGGTCGAGCAGATGAAAGAAAGCCCGTTCGAGCCGTTGCATCCTGCGCGGTTTTCCAAGGACCTCGCCGCGCGGATCAACGAGCTTATGGCCGATCCCGCCAAACGCTTAGCTTTCGGAAAAGCCGGACGCCAGCGCGCGGTCGATGTGTTTTCCTGGAGTTCGATCGCCCGGCAAACGCGCGATCTTTACGAGAGCCTCTAAATGCCTGAGCTGCCGACACCGGGAAGCCTGTTCGGCGCGATCCTCTTCGGCGCTATCGGCATGGGGGCGTTTGTTTACGGCAAACGGCGAGGGCTGGGAAAGCCGATGATCATCGGGGTGGCCCTGATGGTTTACCCCTACTTCATCTCCGGCGGGTGGCTTGTGTTCCTGATCGGCGCCGTGCTGTGCTACCTGCTTTACCTCTTCCGCGAATGATCCGCCCGGTTTATCCCGCCAGCAGGCCGTTCATGTAGCCGGACGGTTCGAACGATTCGATCAGCACCTTCGTCTCCCCGTTCCGGAACATCCTGGCCTGGGTGACGAGGATCTCCGGGGTCTTGTGAGGGGCGAAGAGGATGTCGTCGTGGGTCGCGTTTTTGTGGTTCGCGAATTTGTCGGGCGTGAGCGATCCACCGAGATGGTCGCTCCTCCCGGTGGCCACATGGATCGTTCCGCGGATTTTTTCATCCTGGATATCGCGGCCTGAGACAGGAAGCACCTGGGTTCCGAAACCCAGCTCGCCGATCTCGCCAGTGACCGGATCGGAGGCCAGCTTTTCGTTGTGGGCCTTCACGGTGGCTGCATTTCCGGAAAGGAGCTCCGCTTTTTGAATGCGCCCGCCGCCGACATGCATCAGGCCGATCGTCCCGTCCTCATACTTCATCGGAAACCCGCCCTCCGCTCCGGTCGGCACAAAATAGATTTCTCCGGCCGGGAGGTTCGCCACGTCGGGCTCCTTGCCGCGGCAAAGGCCGTGGCTTTTCTGCGCCTCCTGCCTGCCGAGGTCGAGGTGCAGGGTGTGGGATTTTCCGGCATGCAAAAAATCGATCTCGACCCAGTCGGCGCGCGTCATTCCCAGGCGGAGTTTCTCCGCGTCCGCGCTCACCTCGTCGTAATCGACCGACAGGCCGGACGACAGGATCATCTGGTTGAGGCCGTGAAGCGTCGCCCCGCGAAAGCCAAATTGCTTGGCGAATGCCGTGAGCGGCGCGGTCGCGGAGTAGGTCGAAACGCAGAGGATGATGTCGTAATTCGGATAGATATCCCGTTCCAGACTGACCTCTTTTCCGTCCGGGGCCACCGCCTTGTCCGGGAGATCCAGGTTGCTGCCGCCGGTGATCTGATAGGCGAAGATCTCTCCGCCCTTCAATCCGAGTTCGTCCAGGACACCGTTCCTCAGCCCCTCGTAAATATACATGTGGGCGTTGCGCTGGATCGGGAGGTCCGGGTTGGTCAAAAACGAAAACCCCTTGATGTCTTCGGGTCGCTCCAGATCGATAAGGACGCAAATTCTCTGGCCGGGTGAGGGGGCGAACGTCCCTCGCAGCAGCCGGGCGAGGCTGAATGGCGGGAAATTTCTAGCGGAGGCTTGTTCGGAGATTTTCATGGCGGGCAGAGCATAGATTCGAACAAGCGGCTCTGCAACCCAGATGCGCCAATTACATCCACTTTGGAGTTGATCGCTTGCCGGATCTGCTATCCTGCCTGCCATGCGCAAACGGCATTATCGGGAATGGGCGGCGGCAGCATTCATCGCGTGGGTCCTCGCGGCGCTTCCGGCCGTGGCCGCGACCCAGGCAGATTTCACGGTCGTGGCTTTGCCCGACATGCAATTCTACTCGGAAACCTATCCGAAAATCGGGGTGGCGCAGACCGATTGGATCGTGGCCAACCGCGCAAAGCTTAACATCGTTTACGTGGCCCAGCTCGGGGACATCACGAACCAGGGGGACGGGCAGCCGGAGCAGTGGGCCAACGCCACGGACGCGCTCTATCGTTTGGAGAATCCCGCGACCACCGGACTGCCGGCCGGCATCCCATACGGCGTGGTTCCCGGAAACCACGACCACAGGGTCGGCGCGAGCGGGTATGAGAGAGCTTTCGGCGTCGCTCACTTCGCCGGACGGCCCTACTACGGCGGCCATCACGGAAACGGCAACGGCAGCCACTTCGATCTCTTCTCTGCGGGCGGGATGGATTTCATCGTCGTTTACATCGACTACAACCCCGACATTCCCGACCACGACCCGATCGATGCCTGGGCCGACGGCGTGCTCAAGGCGCACCCCCGCCGCCGGGCCATCGTCGTCAGCCACGACTTGCTCGCGGTCACCGGTTCGTTCGATCCGCGCGGTCAGGCAATTTACGACAAACTCAAGAGCAACCCGAATCTCTTCCTGATGCTCTGCGGCCACAATCACGGCGAATCCCGCAGACACGATACCCATGACGGGCGCACCGTGATCACCTGCCTCAGCGATTACCAGGCCTGGCCGGATGGCGGCGGCGGCTACCTGCGCATTTACCGGTTCTCGCCCGCCGAAAACCTTGTCCGCGTTCAGACATTCTCGCCTTGGACCGGAAAATTCAAAACTGATGCCGCCAGCCAGTTCGAATTCTCCTACCGCATGGATGGAGGCCCGCTGTCCGGACTCGGGCATGCCCCCACAGGGCCCGCAGTGGTTTCCGGGGAAAACCAGTAGCCAATATTGTTCGAGACTTGGAAACTGGTGAGCGTCTCGCGAAAGTAGTTTAACCCGCATGGTTTTACCTGTTCCTCCCAACACGGGTCGTTCGCGAATATCTGGTGGCAGCCAACCCGTCCGGAAAATAACAACGGCCGGGATTGGCGATTGAGGACGCGGTGGAGAACGTGCGGCAATTCTGGAAGCGGGCGACCGTCATTCCCTAATCGGTTCCCTCCTCCCGGAATCTGATTATTTGGTCGGTGAGGTTTCAGACCTCGGGCAAAAAAACTGCACGACCTGCAAATCCTCGCGACGGCGCATGAAGCCGGCGTGCGAATCCTGGTCACCACAAATGCTGATGATTTTCCAGAAAACACAGGCGTAAAAATCCTGTCCCTAGCGGATTTGCGCGGGACGCCCATGCTCCCTGACCAGCATGGCGAACACACACCGACCGCCCCCGAGCCCCGCCGGTCAATCGGTGATGTCCGCGTAGCATTCGCGGGCCATTTCCAGGCTCATTTGCTGGATGGCGACCGAATCCTCCATCGCGAGGGCGGCCTGCACGAGGGATTCGCACCGCGAGGCGTCGAGCGATTGGACCGCTTTTTTCACCCGAGGGACGATGGCGCTGGTGGCGCTGAGCTCATCCACACCGAGGCCGAGGAGCAGAGGGGTGAGCAGGACATCGCCCGCCATCTCGCCGCAGACGCCGGTCCAGATCCCGTTGGCATGCGCCGCATCGACCGCCATTTTGATCATCCGCAGGATCGCCGGGTGGGTCGGGTTGTAGAGGTGGGCGATCCGGTCGTTCACCCGGTCCACGGCGAACGTGTATTGGATGAGGTCGTTGGTGCCGATGCTGAAAAATGCGGCCTCGCGGGCGAGGTGGTCGGCGGCCAGAACCGCGCTGGGAATTTCGATCATGATCCCGACCTCGATATACGGGTGGAACGGCACGCCCCGCGCGGCCAGCTCGGCCTTGCTCTCCTCGAGAACCGCGTTCGCCTGGCGCAGCTCGTCGAGGCCCGAGATCATCGGATACATGATCTTCACGTTCCCGAACGTCGCCGCGCGGAGGATCGCGCGCAGCTGGGTTTTGAAAACTTCCGGGTTCTGGAGACAGAACCGGATCGCCCGGCATCCGAGAAACGGATTTTGCTCCTCCGGCAGGTGCAGGCTCTGGGTGGATTTGTCGCCGCCGATGTCGAGGGTCCGGATGATGACCCCGTCCGGCTTCGATTTTTCCGCGGCGAGCCGGTAGTGCTCGAACTGCTCTTCTTCGTCCGGAGGTTCGACGCGGTTGAGATACAAATATTCCGTTCTGTAGAGCCCGATCCCCTCGGCCCCGTTCGCGGCCACATCTTCGAGCTCCTCCGGAAGATCGACGTTTGCGGAAAGAACGATGTGGCGGCCGTCGAGCGTGGTCGAGGCGGTTTCGCGGATGAGTTCCAGTCGTTCGACGACCTCTTCCTTCGCGGATTCGATCCTCCCGTATTCCGCCAGCGTCTCCGGGGACGGGTTCAGGATCAGGGTGCCGGTATACCCGTCGAGCAGGACATCGTCGCCGCTCGTCAGCTGCTGGCAGATCCCGTGCAGCCCGACGATCGCGGGGATCTCCAGCGAGCGGGCCATGATCGCGGTGTGGGAGGTTTTGCTGCCGGTCTCGGTGGCGAAGCCGAGCACCAGCGAGCGGTTGAGCTGGGCGGTGTCCGACGGCGTCAGGTTGTGCGCCACGATGATGTGCTGGCGGTCGTGGCTCGCGGGGTTTTTGGGGGCCTTGCCCAGCAGGTGGCGGATGATCCTCTTCGTCACATCCTCGATGTCCACAACCCGCTCGCGGAGGTAGGGGTCATCGATCTGCGCGAGCGTCCGGCAATATTTTTCGGCCACTTGGTGGAAGATGTGCTCAACGTTGCAGCGCTCCCGGTCGAGGTTGCGGAGCACCTCGTCGATGAGGGTGCGGTCCTCGACCACGAGCAGGTGCGCGTCGAAAATGCTGGCGTCCGTGGACCCGATGGCATTCACGATCCGCTGCTGGATCTCGAGGAGTTCGGCGCGCGTCGCGATCAGCGCGGACTCGAACCGCGCGATCTCCTCCGGGAGCTCGTGCTGCTCGATTTTCCGGAAGGCGATTTCCTCGTCCTCCTCCCACTGGACGAGGACGGCGCAGTGTGCAATGCCCGGAGCCACGGGGATGCCCGTGAATCTCTGCTCGGTCCCGGCGGCGTTTGGAGGCTCCATGACGGAGCCACTCCTAGCGCAATAAATTCACTTCGTAAATACCGCAGTTAATCTTCCCCGAAGCGCGTTTCGACCAGGTTCTTGATCTCGGCGACGGCCTTGTCGGCATCCGATCCCTCGGCGATCACCTGCAGGCGCGAGCCCTTGCCGGCGGCCAGCATCATGAGCCCCATGATGCTCTTGCCGTTCACGCGCTCGCCGTCTTTCTCCACCCATACCTCCGCGCGGTAGCGGCTGGAAATTTTGACGAACATGGCGGCCGGGCGCGCGTGCAGCCCGTTCCTGTTTTCGATCACGACCTCACCGGTGCAGTGCTGCACGGATTCGTTCGGCTTTCTTTTGGAAAGGATCCCCATTACCGGCTCCGGCGTTCGCTGATCATATGCAGCAGTTTCTGATTGAATTCCACAGCGCTGTTCTCGCCCATATCTTTGAGTTTCTGGTCCAGGGCCGCGACCTCGACAAGGCGCCCCAAGTCGCGGCCGGTCCGCACCGGCAGCGTGACATGCGGGATCTTGATTCCGAGGATCTCGTAGGTTTCGCGGTCCAGCCCGATCCTATCCACATCCTCGACGTCGTGCCAATCTTTCAATGTCACGACAAAGTCGAGCCGCTTTTCGGCGCGGACGGCTCCTGCGCCGAACATCGAGGCGATGTTGATGATCCCGATCCCGCGGACCTCCATGTGGTAGCGGGAGAGGTTGGCGGACATGCCGAGAAGCTCGCGGCCCTCGATCGAGCGGAAGCGGGTGAGGTCGTCGCTCACGATGCTGTAGCCGCGCTCGATCAGGCCGAGCACGCACTCGCTCTTCCCGATCCCGCTGGCGCCGCGGATGAGCGTCCCGACCCCGAGGATGTCGACCATGCTGCCGTGCTCGGAGCTGGACGGGGCGAAATCAAACTCCAGTGCGATCGTGGCGGCATTGATGAATTTCATCGTGATCATGCTGGTGCGGAAGATCGGCGTCTCGAACTCCGATGCCGCATCGAGGAGGGAGTCGGGCACAGGCTCGTTCCTGGCCACCACGAGGCACGGCATGTTTTTTGCGAAGAGAGACCGCAGGCGCTCGCGGCGTTCGGCGGGTTGGAGGCTCTTGAGATAGCTCAGCTCGGCGGCTCCGACTACCTGGATCCGCTTGCCCGCGAAGTAGCGGAAAAACCCGCAGATCGCCAGGCCCGGGCGGTTGATGGTGGGCTCGCGGATGAGACGGTTCAGCCCCCGCGAGGACCCCTCGAGCCGCAGCCCGAGCTTCTCGGCGTGGTTGGCATAAAAATGCCCGACCGTGATGTGCGGCACGCGGTTGTTGGAGGTTTTTGAGGAAGGTGACTGGGGCATCGGGTCAGGGGGATCGGGGTTACATCGTGAACGATTCGCCGAGGTAGAGCTTCCTGCTGATCGGGTCGTTCAGGAGAAAATCCTTGTTGCCCTGGCTCTCGACGCGCCCTTCGTAAATCAGGTAGGCGCGGTCCACGATGTTAAGGGTCTCGCGGACGTTGTGGTCGGTGATGAGGATCGCGAGCCCCTGCTCCCGGAGGTCCTGCACGATCTGCTGGACGTCGTGCACCGCGATCGGGTCCACCCCGCTGAAAGGTTCGTCCAGCATGAGCAAAGCCGGATTGGTGACCAGCGAGCGCGCGATCGTGAGGCGGCGCTTTTCGCCGCCGGAGAGCGTCAGGGCCTGGTTCTTGGCGATATGTTCGATCCCGAACCGGGTGAGGAGCTCGTCGCAGCGCTGCTTTCTCTCGGACTTCGTAGCCTTCGTCGTCTCGAGGATCGCGAGGATATTTTCCTCCACGGTCAGCTTCCGGAAAATAGATTCCTCCTGCGGCAGGTATCCCATCCCGTGCCGCGCCCGGCGATACATCGCCATGTCGGTCACGTCGGCCTCCTCGAAGAAGACGCGGCCGCCGTTCGGGCGGATCAGCCCCACGATCATGTAAAACGTGGTGGTTTTTCCGGCTCCGTTCGGCCCGAGGAGCCCGACGATTTCCCCGCGCTTCACATTGATGTCCACCCCGTTAACCACGGAGCGGCCGTTGTAGATTTTCACGAGCCCGTCGGTGCGGAGGAGGGGGGCTCCTTCCGGCACGGGCTTGCGGTCTGAGAACTCCTCGCTCATTTTGAGGCTTCGCTCGTGTCGCTGATCACCGTCTTGCTCGGTCCCACGGTGCGCGATTTGCCGCTGCGGTTGAGAAACATGACCGTGCCCTCCTCGGTCCCCACCTGCGTGTTCATATTCTGCTGGACGGACGGCCAGCTCTTGAGCGTGATTTCCCCGGTTTCCGGCACATAGGTCGCCAAACCGGCCTTGCCGATCGCCTTGCTTGTCTTCCCGCTCTTGTCGGTGTTTTCCTGGATGATCACGACGTTGCCCGACGCCTCGACCATCTCCATCCCCTTGCGGCTTTTGCTCAGCGTCACCTTGAGGCGGTCGCAGGTCAGAGTAAACTGGGGGTCACGCACGATGACGCTTCCGGTGAACTCCGCCACGCTGGCCGCGTTGTCAAAGGTGGCCTCCTTGTTCGCCAGGATCTCGGTTTTAGCGTCGGCGGGCCGGTCTTTGCCCAGGCCGGCAAAAACGCCCGACTGGGCGGGTTTCGGTTTTTCCCCGCCGCTCATGGAAGGCGTCTGCTGCGCGTGCGCGACGCAGGATCCCAGAAACAGAAGGGCGATCAGCGGTTGGATTTTTATCATTTTTCTAAGTTGGCGGATTGAATAACCATTCGGATTTTCCCGCGCAAGACCGCATAACGGGTCTTGGTGTTGAACTCGACGGAGTCGCCGGTGATCTCGAAGTCCTCCCGGCGGATGACGGCCTGCTGGTCGCCGGTGAGCATCCGGGTCTCGAGGTCGAAGACCGAGTGCGGCAGCTCGATGTTGATCTTTTTCCCTTCTTCGTCGAAGGACTCGATCTTCATGTTCTGCATGTCCACATGGTGGTCGTCCAATTTTGTGGCGACCTCCGCCTCGATGGTCATCACCAGCTTGCCCTCCTCGTTGCGGTGAGGAATTTTGATCCCTTTGACGGGGATGCCGAGAGGCACGGGAACATCGAACCCCCCGGTCTCGGACTCCTTTTTCCCGCCGCCGTCCTTTTTTGCAGATTCGTGAGCCGGTTCTGCGCACCAGAGGGGGTGCAGGGCCAGGCAGAACATGGCGGGGATCAGGCTATGCCACCGCATCGCGAAGTTTCCTGAGTTGCGCAATAAGCCGTGGCAGATCCCGCAGGGGGATTTGGTTGGGGCCGTCGGAAAGGGCTTTTGCGGGATTTTCATGTGTCTCAATAAAGAGGCCGTCGCAACCGGCGGCCACCGCGGCGCGCGCCAGAACCGGGGCCAGCTCGCCGTCACCACCGGTCGTCTCCCCGGCACCCCCCGGTCGTTGGACCGAATGGGTGGCGTCGAAAACGACCTGGCAATTCAAGCTCTGCATCCAATAAATGGATCGCATGTCGGCGACAAGGTTATTATAGCCGAACGTCGTCCCCCGCTCGGTGAAAAAGAAGGCATTGCAACCGGTGGACACGAGCTTTTTGGCGATGTTGGCCATGTCCCAAGGCGCCAGGAACTGACCTTTCTTCACATTGACCACCCGGCCGGTTGACCCGGCCGCAACGATCAGGTCGGTCTGCCGGCAGAGAAATGCGGGGATCTGGAGCACGTCGATCGTTTCGCCGGCGATTTCAGCCTCGCGCGGCGAGTGCACGTCGGTCGTCACCGGAACCCCGAGTTCCCCGCCGATTTCGCCGAGCAGGGCGCAGCCGTCCCGGACGCCGGTTCCCCGGAAGGAGCTGCCCGAGGTCCGATTCGCCTTGTCGTAGGAGGCCTTGAAGACGAATGCGGCGCCCTCCCCGTCGCAGATCGCCTTCAGCTTTTTCGCCATCCTGCGGGTGAACGCCGCCGATTCGATCACGCACGGGCCGAGGATAAACAGCAGTTCCCGGCCCCCGAGTTTGTGAGGGCCTATTTTGACAATCGGTCTTCGCGGCATTTGGCAGACACACTACGTATGGGCCCCGAATCCGCAAGCCTTGGAATCGCCTTGGAATCGCCCGCCTGCCCGACGCCTGTGCCCCTGAGGAAGGAATTCCCTTTTCCCGGTTTCCGGGCTAGTCTCCCGCCCCATGCGCATTCTTTCCGGCATCCAGCCATCCGGCACCCTCCATCTGGGCAACTATTTCGGCATGATGAAGCCGGCGATCGAACTTCAGAAAATGGGCGACGCGTATTACTTTATTGCCGACCTGCACGCGCTCACGACGGTCCAGGACCCCGAGACCCTGCGGGCGAATGCGAGGGAGCTCGCGGTGGATTTTCTCGCGTGCGGGCTGGACCCGGCCCGCTCGGTCTTTTTTCGCCAGTCGGATGTGCCGGCTGTCACCGAGCTGGCCTGGATCCTGAGCACGGTGACGCCGATGGGGCTCCTCGAGCGGTGCCATTCCTACAAGGATAAAACCGCGCGCGGCTTCGCGGCCTCGCACGGGCTCTTCGCGTATCCGGTCCTCATGGCGGCGGACATCCTCATCTACGACAGCGACCTCGTGCCGGTTGGCCGCGATCAGAAACAGCACCTCGAGGTCGCCCGCGACATCGCCATCAAAATCAACGAGACGTTCGGCGAGGTCTTCAAGCTCCCGGAGCCGAGTATCCGCGAGGACACCGCGATCGTGCCCGGTCTCGACGGCGCGAAGATGAGCAAGAGCTACGGGAACACGATCGAGATTTTCGCGCCGGAAAAAGCCCTCAATAAAAAGGTCATGGGCATCAAGACCGACTCGACCCCGGTCGAGGCGCCGAAGCCGGTCGAAAATTCCTCGATCCTCGGGCTCTACAAACTCGTCGCCTCCCCGGCCGACTACCAAAGCATGGAGTCCGACTTCCTCAACGGCGGAGTCGGATACGGGGACTTGAAAAAACGGCTCTTCGCCGGGATCTGGGAACATTTTTCCGCCGAGCGAACCCGCCGCGCGGAGATCCTTGCGGACCCCGGCCTCGTGGACCGCGTTCTGGCCGAAGGCGCCCTGAAAGCCCGGGAAGTTTCCGATTCCGTGATGGCCCGCGTCCGCAAAGCGGTCGGGCTCTGATTGCCGCCGGTGGAATGGGGCCTCCCCAATCATTACGATCTCGCGATATCCGCTAATGTGACACAGGCTTTCCAGCCTGTGTTTGAGCCGGTTCACAGGCTGGAAAGCCTGTGCCACTCTCCAGCACCCGCCTGTCATTTCGTATTCCTGATCGTCAGGATTCGGACGGGACCCCGAATCCTGCATTCGCAGCTTGAGGCGGAGGCATGCAGCCGGTATATCCATTCCAGCCAATGAGTCCGTTTCCCAAAGAATGGTCGTTTTTGACCGACGCGTGGAAGTTTGCGCTGGTGCTCACCGGGCGGGAGGCGGACGCGACCGCTCTTGTATCTGCGGCGCTCGGCGAGGTCTCGAAACGCGCGGATCTCCACGAAAGCGAGAGGACCAAACGCGTGCTCTTTTCGATCCTTTGCCGCGAGGGAGCGAAGGCGGCCGCGGCCGGCAGCCCGGAAACCCCGGCCGAGCGGGCCACCTTTTTTCTGCATCAGCTGCCCGAGCCGTCGCGCCAGGCGATCACCCTCCTCTGCCTCGGCATCTTTTCGGGCGAGCACCTTGCGGGGTTGCTCAGAAAGTCCGAGCCGCAACTCGCTCAATGCCTCGACGAGGCCCGCGCGGCCCTGAAGCAGCACCTCGCACCAAAACCATGAGCCCGAAATCCGCCCGCCAATTTCTGGCCATCCACCCTCCCGAGCCCCCGGACTCCCGCGAGATTTCCCGGGCGCGCGACGCGCTGGCGAAATCGCCGGCCCTGCTTGAGGAATACCGGGCGCAGGTCGCTGTGGACAAGGCGGCCCGCTCTGTTCTTGCGGGCGTTGAGATCCCGCCGGCGGCTCTCCTCAATCTCGGCGAAAAGGCCGCCGCAGCCGCCGCCGCGCGAAGCGGGCGGCGCTTCAATCCGCGAGACCCGGCGATGCTGGCGGTCGCCATCGGATTCCTGCTTCTCGTCGCCGTCCTCGCATGGCATTTCCTCGGGCGCGCCGGAGTCTTCCCCGAGGAAGCCCTGACGATCGCCACCGAGGGGGCCAAGCTCCGCACGGACCAGTTCGAGTTGGTCGAGGGCAAGGCCGGAGGCCTCGAGGATTGGTTCGTCCTCAAAGGATTCGACCGCTTCCATGTCCCGGAAAAATTTGCGAACTACCAGGCGGCGGGAGCCCGGGTTTTCAAAATCGAAAACCGCCCGGTCGCCGTCCTGGCGGTTCCGGAAAATTACATGTTCTTCCTCGTTTTCGATCCGGCGCCGTTCGGGATCAATATCCATCCGGAAGGATCCTGGCAATTCACGGAATTCGATAACAAATTCGCCGCCGCCATCCGCGAGGAAAAAGGCATGTGCTTCATGGTGGTCATCAAGGGGAGCTCGAAGGATCTCGCCCGCCTGATCGGAAAACACTGAGCGGCCGCCTTTTTGACGAAGATCAAAAACCGTTGGCAGAGAGAATATCTGCTATAAATAGTCCGGATGTTCTCCTAAGTATTGCGGCATGCAAAAAAACCACACCCCATCGATGACGCCCGTGAACGGAACTCAAAGGACCATGCGGGAACGCATCCTGCGGATCCTGCGCTACGAGGAATACGATGGGATGCCGGTCGTGCATTTCGGGTTTTGGGATGAGCTGTATGACAAGTGGGAAACCGAAGGGAGGATCCCTTGCGACGCGGAGCGGAAGGAACTCGGGCGGGGCTCGGGCGAGCGGATGGTGGCCGAAAAACTCGGCTTTGATCTCGGGTGGAGCGAGGCGGCGCGCGCTCCCGTCGGGCTTCGCCCGGATTTTGAGCGGGTGGTTCTGCAGGTGTTTCCGGATGGCAGCCGGCACGTCCGGCAAGCGGATGGCGTGACGGTGATGGATCATCCGGGAGTGCTTTCCATCCCGTCCGAGGTCAGCCACCTCCTCACCGACCGGGCATCCTGGGAGGAGCATTATCTTCCGCGCCTTCAGTGGAGCCCCGAGCGGGTCAAGGAAGGACAGGTTTCCACTCCGTCCGGCGAAATGAGTTTCGATGCAGGCGGGCTGGATTACCTCCGCCGGGACGACCGCTGCGAGTTGCAGGCCTTCTGGGCGGGCAGCCTGATTGGTTGGGCCCGCAACTGGATCGGGGTCGAAGGGCTGTCTTACATGCTTGCCGACGATCCCGACCTTGTGCGGGAGATCATCGATACCGTCGGGGCTTTGATCCTGCGCGTCACAGGAGATTTTTTCGATGCGGGCGGGAAGGCCGACTACCTGCATTTCTGGGAGGACATCTGCTTCAACAAGGGCCCGCTGGTCAACCCGGCATTCTTCCGCGAGGCCTGCGCGCCGTGGTATGCGAAGATCACGGAGGTTGCCCGGGCACATGGCGTCGGATTTACCTCGCTCGACTGCGACGGCTGCATCGACTTGCTGTTGCCGATCTGGCTGGAGAGCGGGGTCAACGTGATGTTCCCCATCGAGGTCGGCACATGGTCTGCCAGCATCCGCCCCTGGCGCGAAAAATACGGGCGCGAAATCCGCGGCGTGGGAGGGATGGACAAGCGCGTCTTCGCGATCGACCGCCCGGCCATCGATGCCGAGATCGAACGCCTGAAGCCGCTCGTCGATTTGGGCGGATACATCCCTTGCCCCGATCACAGGATCCCGCTCGAGGCGGAGTGGGATCTCGTCCGATACTATTGCGACCGGATGCGGGAGACGTTTTCGCGGTAGGTCGAGCGCGGCATCGCGGTTCCGGGGAGCGCACGCGACTGGCGTGCGGAGGCCGGCGACCCGCCGACCGGATCGATCCTCTGGTCCCAAACGGTTGAATGGCGGGTCGCCATTCACAGCACGCGACTCGCGTGCGCTCCCCGGACTTTTGACGAAGATCAAAAACCGTTGATTGCATCGGCGGCGGTTTCGTGTTTAGGATTTCCTCACTACATTCCCCTATGGCCAAAACCACCGCATCCACCGGCATCGAGTCCCACCTGATCGAAAAACGCGTCTTCAAGCCCTCGAAGGAATTCGCGAAGAAGGCGCTGATCTCGAATCCCGCCGCCTACAAAAAGCTCCACGCCGAGTCGGTCAAATCCCCGGAAAAGTTCTGGGCGAAAGAGGCGGCCGCGCTGGTCTGGAAAAAGAAGTGGAGCCGCGTGCTGGACTGGAAGGCGCCGTTCGCGAAGTGGTTTGTGGGCGGGCACCTGAACGCCAGCGAGAACTGCCTGGACCGCCACCTCGACGGCCCGCGCCGCAACAAGGCGGCGATCATCTGGGAGGGCGAGCCGGGCGAGCGCCGCACGCTCACCTACCACCAGCTCCACCGCGAGGTCTGCATCTTCGCAAACATCCTCAAGCGCAACGGCGTCAAATCCGGCGACCGGGTCCTGATTTATATGCCGCTGATCCCGGAGGCGGTGATCGCGATGCTCGGATGCGCGCGCATCGGCGCGATCCACAACGTGGTATTCGGCGGGTTCAGCAGCGAGAGCATCAAGGACCGGATCGTGGACAGCGGGGCGACCGTCGTGGTCACCGCAGACGGCGGCTACCGCCGCGGCCAGATCGTCACGCTCAAACAAAATGTGGATCATGCGCTCGCGGGCACGAAGCTGATCCGCAAGGTGATCGTTTTCCGCCGCACCCACCTGGACATCCACATCCAGGAAGGCCGCGACGTCTGGTGGCACCGCGAGGCCGAATACGTCGACGCGAAGTGCCCGCCGCACCCGGTGGACAGCGAGCACCCGCTCTTCATCCTCTACACCAGCGGCTCCACCGGAAAGCCGAAGGGCATCCTGCACACGACCGGCGGCTACCTCACGCAGACGGCCTCAACGACAAAATACATTTTCGACCTCCGCGAGGACGATGTTTACTGGTGCACGGCGGACGTCGGCTGGATCACCGGGCACAGCTATCTCGTTTACGGCCCGCTCGCGAACGGGGCCACGTGTCTGATGTATGAGGGCGCCCCGAACTGGCCGGAGCCGGACCGGTTCTGGAAGATCATCGAGGAGTTCGGAGTCACCATCCTCTACACCGCGCCGACAGCCATCCGGGCATTCATGAAATGGGGCGACGACTGGCCGAAGAAGCACGACATCTCGTCGCTCCGCCTTCTGGGAACGGTCGGCGAACCGATCAACCCCGAGGCCTGGATGTGGTATTACAAGCACATCGGCCAGAGCCGCTGCCCGATCGTGGACACCTGGTGGCAGACCGAGACCGGCGCGATTATGATTTCGCCCCTGCCCGGCGTGACCCCGCTCAAACCCGGCACCGCGACGCTCCCGTTTTTCGGGATCGACGCCGCCATCGTGGATGACAACGGGAAGGAAGTCGGCCCGCTCGAGGGTGGAAAACTCGTCATCCGCAAACCGTGGCCGTCCATGCTCCGGACCATCTACGGCGACAAGCCGCGCTACCGGAAACAATACTGGAGCGAGGTCAAGGGATGCTACTTCACCGGCGACGGCGCGCGCCGGGACAACGATGGATATTTCTGGATCGTCGGCCGCATCGACGACGTCCTCAACGTCGCCGGCCACCGCCTCGGCACGGCCGAGGTCGAGAGCGCGCTGGTCTCGCACCCCGAGGTCGCCGAGGCCGCGGTCGTGGGCAGGCCGGACGAAATCAAAGGCCAGGCGGTCGTCGCGTTCGTCACGCTCCGCTCCGGCCACAAGGCCAGCAACGAGCTCGCCGAAACCCTCCGCCGCCATGTCGCGCATTCGATCGGCGCCATCGCCAAGCCGGATGACATCCGCTTTACCGAGGTCCTCCCGAAAACCCGCAGCGGAAAAATCATGCGCCGCCTCCTCAAGCAGGTCGCGGCCGGCACCGCGATCACCGGCGACACCACCACGCTCGAAGACTTCAGCGTCCTCACCAAGCTCCGCTCCGCCGACGAGTAAGCGAATGAGGTTTCCGCTCGCGCTGACCGCCCGGATTGCGGGCCACATCATCGGCAAGAAGATCCGGGGGGTTGAGAAGTTTGCCACGGTCCTGCAGCTGGAGCCGCTCCACACCTGCAACCTCACCTGCACCGGCTGCGGGCGCATCCGCGAGTATTCGCAGTCGCTGAAGGATATCATGCCGCTGGTGGATTGCCTCGGCGCCGCCGCGGAGTGCGAGGCGCCGATGGTTTCGATCTGCGGCGGGGAGCCGCTGATTTACCCGCACATCGAGGATCTCGTCGCCGGGCTGCTCGCCCAGAAACGCATCGTTTACATCTGCACGAACGGCGTGTTCATGCGCAAAAAAATGCGCGACCACCTCGCGGCGGAATTCGCCAGCAACCCGGCGCGCACCGGCCCGAAGATCGAGGCGCTGGTCTCCGAGGAGCTGCTCACGCCCGAACAGGCGGCCGAAATCCGCGGCGGAAAATCGAAAATCGAAAATTGGAAAGCTGAAAGCCGCCGGACGATCGCCCCGTCGCGCTGGCTGTATTGGAACGTCCACCTCGACAGCACCGAACGCACGCACGACCTGATCGTCGAGCGCGAGGGGGTCTTCAAGGAATGCATCGCCGCGATCCGCATGGCCAAGATCCTCGGCTTCCAGGTCGCCACGAACACCACGGTTTACCGGGAGACCGACATGCGCGAGGTCGGGAGGCTGTTCGATTACCTGTCCTGGCTCGGCGTGGACGGTCACACGATCTCGCCCGGCTACGACTACGACGCCGCCAAGGAGGACATGCGGAAACGCCTCGGCCTCGATCCGCAAAACTTTTTTCTCACCCGCGAGATGACGAAGGAGAAGTTCAAAGACATCCGGGCCTGGGGAGAAAAATACAACCTGTTCGGGACCCCGATCTATCTGGATTTTCTGGCCGGGAAACGCGACCTCACCTGCTCGGCGTGGGCGATCCCGACAAGAAACGTCCGCGGCTGGAAAGGCCCCTGCTACCTGATGACCGACGCCCACCACGCCAGCTACCGCGACCTGCTGGAAAAGACCCCGTGGGAAAGCTACGGGGTCGTGGGCGGCAAAGCCCGCGACCCGCGCTGCGAAAATTGCATGGTCCACTGCGGCTACGAACCCAGCGCCACCCTCGGCCGCGATGGCCGGCCGGGCGATACCTGGGCGAACATCGCTTTCAATTTCGGAAAAAAGCCCGCCCCCCGGATCGAAGGGGCCTCGGTGGATCCCTTCGACGGCGTCCCGGCCGCAGGATGTAGCGGCGGTCTGTGACCGTCGGTCGCTTTCCAGGCAAGCGGGGATCTCTGCTCAAAAAAAATGCGACGCTCAGAGAGCGCCGCTACAGCGCGCCAACGGGATATGCCGCTTA
>JBAWVC010000021.1:0-18840 GCA_037147455.1 Verrucomicrobiota bacterium
GACTCCTCGGTCGCCGCCGCGCTGATCCACAAGGCGATCGGCGATAGGCTCACCTGCATCTTCGTCAACAACGGGCTCCTCCGCAAAGACGAGGCCGCCGCCGTGGAAAAATTGTTCGCCGGGGAATTCCGGATCCGCATGCGGACGGTGGACGCGACGAAGCAGTTCCTCGGTAAGCTCAAGGGGGTGACCGATCCCGAGCGCAAGCGCAAGATCATCGGCAACGAGTTCATCAAGGTCTTCGAGGCCGCCGCCCGCGACCTCAAAAAAGCCGCCCCTGGCAGCTACCGCTTCCTCGCGCAGGGAACCCTATATCCGGACGTGATCGAGAGCGTTTCCATCTCCGGAAATCCGGCCGCGCTCATCAAGAGCCACCACAATGTAGGAGGTCTTCCCGAGCGGATGAAATTCGAGCTGGTCGAGCCGCTTCGGCAGCTCTTCAAGGACGAGGTCCGCCGGGTCGGGGCCGAACTCGGCCTTTCGAAAGAAATCGTGCAGCGCCAGCCGTTCCCCGGCCCGGGCCTCGCCGTCCGGATCCTCGGCGACATCACCGGCGAGCGCCTCCGGATCGTCCGCGACGCCGACGCCATCGTGATCGAGGAGATGAAAAAGTCCGGCTGGTATTACAAGGTCTGGCAGTCGTTCGCCGTGCTGCTTCCGGTGCGCTCGGTCGGGGTGATGGGCGACGAGCGGACCTATGACTACACGATCGCTCTGCGGGTGGTCCAAAGCCACGACGGGATGACCGCCGACTGGGTCCGCCTGCCCTACGAGCTGCTCGGCCGCATCTCCTCGCGAGTCATCAACGAGGTCAAAGGCGTGAACCGCTTCGTCTACGACGTCTCGAGCAAACCCCCGGCAACCATCGAATGGGAATGACCCCGCGCAGCGCCATCTACCCGGGAAGCTTTGATCCGGTGACCTTCGGCCACCTGGATGTCATCTCGCGGGCGACCCATCTCTTCGAATCGGTGATCGTGGCCGTGGCCACGGGCGAGGGAAAACACCCGCTCTTTTCGGCCGAGGAGCGGATTCAGATGCTGAAGGAGAGCACCGCCGACAACCCGGCCATCGAGATCGTCCCGCTGAAGGGCCTGCTGGTGGACTTTGCGCGCGACCGGGGAATCTTCACGATGATCCGCGGGCTCCGCGCGGTTTCGGATTTCGAGTTCGAATTTCAGATGGCGCTCATGAACAGGAAGCTCGAATCCCGGCTCGAGACCGTCTTCCTCACGCCCAAGGAGGATTACACGTATCTCAGCTCCCGCATCGTGAAAGAGGTCGCCCGCCTCGGCGGCGACGTGAGCCCTTTTGTCCCTCCCCCCGCCTCGAAAATGCTGCTCTCGAAACTCCGCTGAAGCCGGGCGGAGACGTTTTCCGGCCTCGCACAGCTTATTCGGCTCTGAGGAATTTCCGATAGGCGTTGACCGGTGACTTCGGGTATTCTCACGGCATCGCATTCGCGCCAGCACCGCCATCTTTCTATGCCAAACGACCACGAGAGAATCCTGGAACTCCGGAAGGAAATTGAGGAGCACGACCGCCGCTATTACGCGGACGGCACGTCGGCGGTTTCCGACTACGAATACGACCGGCTTTTCGCAGAGCTCGCCGGCCTCGAAAAGCAGCATCCCGAACTGGTCGCGCCGGATTCCCCGACCCAGCGGGTGGGAGGCGCTCCGATGGAGGTCTTCGCCCGGGTGGAGCACCTCCAGCCGATGCTCTCGCTCGAGAAGATCGATGCGGCGGACCATCCGGACAACAAGGAGGAGCCGGACCGCGAAAAGCGCAACCGCCTGCAGGACGAAAACACGCTGCCCCGGCTCCTCGAATTCGACAAAACGATCCGCAAGCTGCTCGCCAGCGACCGCGTCGAATACGTCATGGAGCCGAAGGTGGACGGCGTTTCGATCGGCGTCATTTACCGCCACGGAAAGCTCGCCCTCGGAGTGACGCGGGGAGACGGAAGGTTCGGGGATGACATCACTTCAAACATCCGCACCATCCGGGGGATCCCGCTCCGCCTCGAAATGAATAACCCTCCAGCCCTCCTGGAGGTGCGCGGCGAGGCTTACATCTCAACCGAGGATTTTGAAAAGCTGAACGCCGGGATCGAAGGCGAGGGAGGAAAGGCATTTCCGAACGCGAGGAACGCGACGGCGGGAACGCTCAAGCAACTCGATCCTCGCCTCGTGGCGAAACGCCCGATCAGCGCCGTGTTTTATGCCATCGGCGCCTGCGAGGGAATTGCATTCGCCTCGCACTCGGAAATGCTGGAGGCCCTGAAATCCTTCGGCCTGCCGACGCAGCGCTGCTGGTGGGGTTGCAAGGACATCGGGGAGGTGCTCACCCGCTACAGGAACGACGTCGTTTGCGGCTACGACGAACAGCGAGACCTCCGCACACGGCTGCCGTATGAAATTGACGGCATCGTCCTCAAGGTCAACAGCATCGCCGACTCGTCCCGTATCCCGTCAAAAACCCGCTCCCCCGGCTACGCCATCGTCCACAAGCCGGTCCCGTGGATCACTCCCGCAGAAACAATTTTGCGGGACATCACGATCCAGGTCGGGCGGACCGGCGTCCTGACTCCGGTCGCCGAACTGGATCCCGTCTTCATCGCGGGCAGCACCGTCTCGCGGGCGACCCTGCACAACGAGGCGGAGATTCGTTCGAAGGATCTTCGCATCGGCGACACCGTGGTTGTGCGCAAGGCCGGAATGGTCATTCCCGAAGTCCTTGAAGCCGTCAAATCCAAGCGTCCGGTGGACGCGACGGAATTCGATCTCCTCGCCTTCACCGGAGGCAAATGCCCGGCGTGCGGCGGTCCGATCGCCAAGGACATGGTCTCCGGCGGCGGAAAGGAAGAGGCCGCCTGGCGCTGCCAGAATGTCGCCGGCTGCCCGGCCCAGCTCACCCGCCGGCTCGAATACTTCGCCACCCGCAAGGCCCTCGATATCGAGTCCCTCGGCGGAATCGTCGCCGAAAAACTCGTCGAGCGCTGGCTCGTGAAAGAACCTCTCGACCTCTTCACCCTCACCAAGGACCAGCTCGCCACGCTCAACATCGGCACGGATGACGAGCCCCGCATCTTCGGAGCGAAACATACCGCGAAGGTTATCGAAGGCTTGGAACGCGCCCGCACCCTGCCGCTCCATCGCTGGATTCAAGCGCTCGCCATTTCCGACGTGGGCGAACAGACCGCCATCGACCTGGCAGGCTTTTTTCCCGACCTGCCCGCGCTCGCAACATCGGACCTTCTGGCCGACACCGCCCGGCTCGGTGAGTTGAGGCAGGTTTTCGAGCGGAACAAAGTCGGCGAGGAAGAGAAGAAATCGCTCCCCGCAGCCGAGATTTCCGTAAGGAAATTGCGTCAGGCTGAAGCGAAGACGCTGGGAAATCCGATCGGAGAAAAGCTCATCCAGGCGGGGTTTGCCCGGCACAACGCGCAGGGATGGAAAGCCCTGACATTGGTCGGCCCGGTCACCGCGAAAGCGATCGTGGACTGGGCGGCCAGCGACCACGGACGGAAAACACTCCGGCGGATGCAGGAACTCGGGCTCAACCCTCAAGGGAAATCAGGAAGCGCCGCTTCCGGACAAGACAGCAGCCAAGGAGTTCTCGAAGGAAAAACTTTTGTCATCACAGGAACCCTTCCCACCTTGAAACGCGACGAGGCGGCCTCGCTCATCCGGGATGCCGGCGGCGACGTGACCGGAGCAGTCAGCAAGAATACCGACTTCCTCCTCGCCGGAGAAAATGCCGGATCAAAACTTGACAAGGCACACGAGTTGAATGTCCGGGTGCTTTCAGAAAACGAGTTTTTGGTGCTTCTCGGAAATAGCAAGCCCGAGAAACCAGAGGCAGCGCAAGGGTCGTTGTTTGAACGCTGACTCACTGCAAACGAATGCATTTTTTAGTTTTCGTCACAGGCTCGCCCTTCGTGAAGACATTCCTCGACACGCGCGGCCAAAATTTGGGGAAAGTGCCTTTGAAAACCTGATGGCGTTCAGCGGGGCGCGGGCATGAGCGTGCCCCCCTCGATCCACTTCGCGCGGAGCGGGGTGTTTTTCTCCGGCGCAGGACGTCCGGAGCAGAGGGCCAGAAGACAATCCGCCGCAGATTCTGCCATGCTCGTGCGCGATACGCGCATCGTGGCCAGCCGGGGCGAACTGTGGAGCGCCGCCTCGATCCCATCGAAGCCAACGACGCTCACCTGTTCCGGAATCAAGATCCCGCTTTCGCCGAGGGCCGACATGGCGCCGAGGGCGAGGTTGTCACTCGCCCCGAACACGGCGGTGAAGGGAAGGCCCCGTTTCAAAAAATCCAGCATCGCCTCCTTGCCGTCGCGCATCTCGAGACCACGGGCCTCGACAACATACCGGTAGGGGATCGCGCATCCCTCCTGCTCGCATGCGTGCAGGAACCCTTGAAGCCTCGAGTTGAGGCGTCTCGGGGGGAGGGCGTTCAGATGCATGATTTTCCGGTGACCCAAACTTATGAGTTTTCTCGCCACCGAAGCGGCATCCTCTTCATCCTGAGTCGCCACATGCGGAAGGGGCCCCTCGTATTCCGACATGCCGATGATCATCGCGGGGAATCCGCATTGTTCGAGCTGCTGCATGGTTCGAGCGCTTTCCGGAACCCCCAGCATCGCGATGGCTGAAAAATCCTCCAGAGAACTCACCGGGGCGGATTTGTTTTCAAGGTAATCTGTGGCGTCCCCGAGCGGAATCAAATAGACCCCGTTCGTTTTTAATATCTTTCTGAGCTTTTCGAAGATCACGCCGAAATAGGGATTGGTGATCGGGTCGAAGTGATGACCGGTGATCAGCCCGACCGTCTTCTGAGGCCCGCTGGGTTTCGGCTTCGGCTTTTCGAGTAACGTCGTTCCCACCCCGCGCCGCCGGACCATGATTCCATCCCGCGCGAAATCGGTCAAAACCCGGTTGACTGTCAGCCGGTGAACCGACAGCTCCTGGGCGAGCTGCATCTCCGAGGGAATCAACATTCCCGTCTTCCAGTTGCCGGAGGAGATCTGGTTGAGCACAAACTGGCGCACTCGCTTGTAGGGTAATAAGGGTTTTGTCATGTCTCAAAGAGGCGTTAGATCATCTCCAACGCGGGCAGGATTTCATATAATTCACCCGGAGTCATGTCTTTGCGGTGATCGAGACCTTCACGGTTTGCGCCCGCGCATCCACCCGCAGCGCGCGCCCGGCCACGATCATCTTCACGGGCTTCCCTTTCGCGCAGGTGATAGATGCGGACTTCTTTCCGATCCGGAAGTCCATGCGGCGTCCCCGATAAACGATCGAAAAGTCCAGGGACTTCCACCCGGCCGGCAGCTGCGGCGCGCAGCGAAGCGTATCGTCGGTCCACCGGATCCCTCCCGCGCCCATGACCGTCGCGCTCCAGGCGTTGCCGGCGTTGGCGGCGTGGAGGCCGTCGGTCACGTTGTAGGATTCGCCGCCGATGTCGAGGTTGAGGACCTTGTCGTAATAGCGGAGGAAGTCGTCCGGGCGGCGAAGCAGGGCGGCCACCATGGCGTGGCTGCCCGCGCTGAGGTTCGAGTCGTGGACGGTGCGCGGCTCGTAGTAATCCCAGCACCGCTGCATGAGCGCGAAATCGTAGGCAAACGGCAGCTGGTGGAACAGGGCCAGGACATCCGCCTGCTTGACCGCCTGCAGCCTGCCGATTTCCTCCATGGAAATCTGACGGAACAGCGGCACGACCGGCTTGAACTTCGAGCGGTCGAGTTCCGGGAGGCCCAAAAATGTGCGGTCCTGCGCGAGGATCCCGCCGGCCTCGCCGGACTCGATGCCGTCCGCGATCGTCTGCCAGGCCGCGATCTCATTTTTGGAAACGCGCAGCGCGCGGGCGGTATCCGGGTCCCCGGCTAACTCCATCGCTTTCCGGAGGCTCCAGCGAGCGGTGTGGTTGGTGTAGGCGTTATCGTCTACAAACTCGTGATACTCGTCCGGCCCGATGACATTTTTGATCGAAAACCGTCCGTTCTCCCAAACTCCCCGCGAGGCCCAGAAGCGGGCGATCTCGACAAGCATGCGGTGGATCTCCCGGCGGGCGGGTTTGGCGCGGCCGGCAACAGCCAGGTAGTTCGACGCGGCGAAGGCGACGGCGGCGTTGATGTGCAGTTCGATTTTCCCGCAGGGGATGTGGATCGGAGCGGCTGCGGCCTTATCCTTCCACCACTCGGGGCAGTTTTCACGACCGTCAAGCGGGCAGGCCTCCCAGGGGTAAAACGCGCCTTGGAATTTCATCGAGCGGGCCTTGAGCCGGGCACCTTCGAGATTTCTGACTCGATACCCGACAAGATCCTGCGCGGCTTCCGGCATGGTCAGGAGGTAAAAGGGAACGAGAAAATTGTCGGTGTCCCAGAAGTAGTGGCCGGAGTAATGTTCGCCGCTCAGGAACTTGGCGCCGATGCTCAGCCGGGAATCGCCGGGCCGGTAGGCCTGCAGCATCTGGAAAATCGAAAACCGCAGTTTGAACTCGCGTTCGGAGTCGCCCCCGATCCGGACATCGGCCATATCCCAGAGGTTTTTCCACGCGTCGTCGTGCTCGCTGCGGAGCCCACTCCAGCCAAGGCGGAGGGCCTGTTTGAGATAGCCGAGGGTGCGCGCGCGAATCGCGACCTTCCCCGCATCGCAGTCGAAATCCGTCGCGACAGCGGCGTAGCGCCACAGGCTTGCAATCCGTCCGCGACGAACCGGGAACGCCATCCGCTTTCGGACGATCCGCCCCTCGAGCGCGGATTCCGAGTGACTCATCAGGCGATCGGGAAACGAGGTTTCGTAGCCGCAGGCGAGAACCGCATTCAGGCGGGATGTCCGCGTGCGGATCTCGCAGAAATGCCCGTTATTCCAATCCCCGTGTCCGGTCACATCGTAGTGGGTTTGGCCGAGGGTGAGTCCGGTGGCGTCAAAGACATCCTCGACGGCGACCTCGCCGCTCCAGTCCACCGGCCGGATCGAGATTTCCGTGAGGAAGAGGTGGCGGCGGGGGTAGCTCAGGTAGGAGACAAAACGGATTTTTGTGGTGCGGCCTTTGGGCGACGTCCAGGTGAACGAGCGTTCGCTCACCGCATTGCGAAAGTCGAGGGAGCGACAGTAATCCCGCACGCGCCCGGTCCCCGTATCCAGCGTTTCCCCGTCCAGCTCGATGCGGATGCGCTTGATGGTCGGGATGTTGACCATGGTGTTGCGGGTGACGGGGGAACGGTCGAAATAGCCCGCAACAAATTGCATCGGATCGCTCTCCGCGCCGGTCATCCTTTCCTCGGGGTAGCCGCGGATGCCAAGGTATCCATTGGCTTGGGTGAAGACCGATTCGAGGTTGTGTTCGCTGGCGGGCTTGAGCCCGCGCAAGGTGTGGAGCCAGGGATTCATGATCGGATTATCATTCGACGACAAAATACTGCCCCCGCCCAGGAGGGAGGGTCAGTTGGAAGGAAAACCAGCCGGGGTCGACGGCCGGGCTGACATCGTGCAAGCGACCGGAGGAAAGTTCCATGATGCGCCGCGGGGAGCGGCCGCTGCGGAACGTGACGGGGATCTCGAACGGTTCGGCGCGGTGGCTGTAAAACAGGAGAAAATCGCGAGCCGGCGTCGAGAGGGATTCCTTGTAGCAGCAAGCCTGGCCGGTGCGCAGCGCTTCGGGGACGATGCCTAAATACAGGAGCAACCGGGCTAGCGTGTGATCGTGCAAATGGTCCGCGCAGTCGTAACGGAAATCCCCGTCGAGCGAGTCCGGGAGGGAGTCGTAACCAGGCAGGATCATCCCGCCGAGCCCGTGCGGACGGAACAAAGCGAGCGCCGCGCCGGACTTGTTGCTGAGAAGAATCTGGTCGGTCGAAGCCCCGGCGATGCTGGCGAAAACCCCGCTGCCGGAGCCGCCGCCCCACGAGGCCGGATATTCCAATTCCTGATGTTCCGGCGGACCGTATCGCACGTCGCCCAGACCGAGGATGCGGCGCAGGGGGTTGAGCGAATCGCCGAGGCCGGTGCGGGGAAACACGACGACTTTGAGCCCGCGGCTCACGGCATCGAGCATGTCAGCGTAGTAGCCTTCATCGAGCGGCAGAAGCGATGAGGGGCCACGCGAGGTCGAAACGATTTCATCCGGGGGGAGCACAACCAGCCCATACCCCGCATAGTCATACCGGCAGGTCTGAGAGATGATGTCCACCGGCTGGTCGAGCCGCGCGCCGACATGCGCCAGGCTGCCACGGTCGTCCCAGGCCATCCGGTCCATGATCGCGATGCGCGGCCTCGCGCGCTTTGCGCCAGCGAGCGTGCGACGGATCATCGCCACCCGGCCGATGTCGTTTTCCCAGACGCCGAGGTCCGCTCCGGGAATCGTCAAGTAGTCTGCCTCCAACCGCACCGACTGGAAGAGCGCGTCATCGTAGTCCGGGAACCGGCCCCCGACCTGCCACGGCTCGCCGCCCCATTGCTCGCCCATGTTGTGCGCTTCGGTGAGCGAGGGATCGTGCCGGGAAACCTCCGCCCAGTGCCGGGCCTGCGCGTGATTCACGTAGGCACCGATATCGGAAATCGAGCCGAGCCCGTGGCCGGGGAAATCCGGCGGCAATTTCGACGGGGCTTGGCGGCGGATAATCCCGACCGCTTCCTTGATCCCCTGATGAAGCCCCCAAACCCGGAACTGGTCGTAGAGCAGCCAGGCCTCGCGCTGCTCGGAAAAGGGCACGGGCACATCGGAAAATTTCCGGAACGTCCGCCCCCAGCGCCGCTCGAGATCGGATAGCGGAACGCCCCCCGACTCCAGCCAGCCTGCAAACGCGGCCTGCTCGTGCGGCGAGTAGTCGAAGATGTCCGCCCGGTCGCCGTAGTAGTGGTAGGTGTAGGAGAAATCCGAGTTGCCAAAATCGAAGACAAAACGCGCGAGCCGCGGGTCATCCGCATACCGGCCTGCCAGCGCGGCCAGGAATGCGAAGTAGCGCTCCCTGTAAAACGGGCTCCAGATGCAGGGGAAATTCCCCGGCTTTCCGAAGCGGTCCACCGAGGGCTCGCGCAGCACCCATTCCGGCACGCCGCCCTCGCCGAGGCCCGATCCGCGCGCGGTCGGAAAAATCCAAAAAAAGGCGGGAAGCTTTTCCGCGGCGGCGAGATCGAGGAGCTGGTCGGGCACATCCCAGCGGTAGCACCCCGGCTCCGGCTCGAGGTCCTCCCACGCGAGCGCCATGCGGACATACTGCATGCCAAGACGGCCGGTGGAATGCACAAAATCGCGGTAGGCCGCATCCACCGACAGCGACCGGAAAACCCGGAACACCGAAAACCCCATCGAGAGCGGGGGGGAATCCGAGCGCTCGCCGAAACCGAAGCAGGTCCGCCGGACATCCGTCGGCGGCGCACCCGCCAGGCTCGCGGAAATTTCGTTCGGTCCGAGCGGACAGACGATCTCGCGCGAGGAAACGACGCGTGTCTCGCCCGGTTGCAGCAACGTGGGGCGACCGTCCCGGTTGCCTTCAGATGGCAGGCGGGACGCCTGCCAATGTGACACAGGCTTTCGAGCCTGTGTTTGAGGCAGTCCACAGGCTGGAAAGCCTGTGCCACTCTCCAGCACCCGACTGGCACTTCGCATTCCTGATACTGGCAGTTCAGACGGCAGGCGGGACGCCTGCCCCACATCGGTGCGCAGGACGGCTTCTATTTCGCGCGGATCCGAGCCAAGGTTCCGCGCTACGAGCGAAATCACCTGCGGCGTTCCGGCCGCGACGACCGGGTCGAATTCCAGTGCCAGCGCGACATCCGTCGGGACGACGGCGGCGGCGAGCCGGGCGACCATCACGTCGGCTCCCGCCCAGTCGCGGGTGAGCAGCCCGGGGTCGAACGTCCACGGCAGATCGCAGACGCCCATGATATTTTCGCGCGGCTCGCCGCCGTCAAATCCGACGACCGCCGCCCGCGCGCCCAGAAACCGCCGGTCGCGGCGCTCGATGAAAACCACCGGGCTCAGCTCCTTGAACCCCGCCGCGCATTCGAAAAGGTTGTGGCACTCGTCAGGCGCGAACGCACTCGTGCGGACGCAACCTCGCATCTCCCGGTTCAGCATGCGCTCCCAGTCCGGCAGGTCCCCGAGAATTTTCCTGCCCATTTCTGTGAGCCCCCGAATTTGCAGGGGATCCCGGCAGCGGGTCAGGCGCAGTTCCGGGCCTTGGGAATTCCTGCAGGGGTAGGAGCGTCCGACATGCGGCGTATCGCCGAGAAAAAGAAGCCCCCCACCCTCGGCGTGAAACCGGATTACCCCCTGCAGCGGACCGCCGCTCATATCGCCGTCGAGATACGGTAGCACCAGCGCGTCCGCCTGCCGCCGCGAAAGCCCGGCGAGCCCCGCAAGCGTCACCGCCTCCACCTCGAACCCCGCTCCCACCAAAGCCCTGCGGGCATCAGCCGCCGTGTAGGTCGGCAAGGGCGAAATCCGGGAATCGTCGAGAAGGGAAAATTTCATCGGAATATTTTGCTTCAGTATCCGGGCGCAGGCGCGGAGTCCACAGCGCGTGCGGCCCCGAGTCCGAAGCGCTTCTTCGCATCCTCGAGGATGCCGGCGGTGGCGGTGGCCCCGATGCGCGAAACCCCGAGTTCGAGGACATGGAGCAGATCTTCGAGCGTGCGGACGCCGCCAGCGGCTTTGATCTGAACCGAGGGGGGGCAGTTTTTCCGCATGAGCTTGAGGTGGTGGTCCGTGGCCCCCTTGTAGTTGTAGTCGCCATTGGCCTGCTTGACGAAACCGTAGCCGGTGGATGTCTTCACGAACGCCACTTGGATCTCCGAGCAAATGTGGCAGAGCCTGATGATTTGTTCATCCTTGAGAAAATCGTTTTCGAAAATGACCTTGAGAATCCCTCCGTGGGCGGTCACCGCCTCGTTGACCATCCGGATATCGCGGGCGACGTAATCCCAATCTCCGCCAAGGACCTTGCCGCAGTTGGCAACCATGTCGATCTCGGGCGCGCCGGCCAGCACGGAGGATTCCGCCTCGACGACCTTGATGCCGGTCGTGCTGTTGCCGTGCGGAAACCCGATGACGGCGCAGACCTTCACGTCGCTGCCCGCGAGAATTTCCCGGGCCAGAGGGATCGCGTAGGGTTTGATGCACGCCGTGGCGACATCGTATTGCCGGGAAAGCTCGCACCCCTTGCGCAGATCGTCGTCTGTCATCGTCGGGTGGAGCAGGGAGTGGTCGATCGCTTTGGCGAGGTCGCGGAGTGTGATTTTTTTCATAGGAATCGCATTCAAGGCATCGAGTAGAATGGCACCTCGTCGGCCGATTTTTTTGGCTCGCGGTTTTTCAGCTCCTCCGAGGGCATGTAGTTATCCCCCGTCAAGACGCCAAAGAGCAAAGCCAGCGGGCTGATCGTCTCGTTGACCGTGAATTCGTTCTGGTGCACGACAGCTCCGGGGTGGGTCACTTTGCGGCGGAAGACGGGAATGTTTTTCCAAATGACGTCGCGGGTCGGCTTGATGGCCGGGACAACCCATGCGTCGGAATCGGGACTTTTATCGACGCTGTCGAGGTTGGCCTGGAGTTCCTTTCTCCCGAGCTTGTCGGGCACGAAAGCGAGGGCGATCGGCTGGAAAAAGTTTTTTACGCTGGGATGCCCCCTGTCCGCGATGATGAAGGGATTCCGGAAGGGCACGTCGTAGGTGAACGTGTATGGCGCGATGCCGGGCGTGGGATCCGGGATTCCATCGGACATCGAGTGGATGTGCTGGATCACGACCGGATACACCGAGCCGATGCCGGTGACCAGGGCGGTTCCCGTGGGATTGCAGCCGAGGAAAAAGTCCGCCGCGTTTTCCATGGCGGTTTTGTATTTCGGGTCTTTGGTGACGGCGTAGGCGACGGCGAGCGTGCGGGCCTTGGTGTGGACCGTGCCCCAGCCCATCGCGTGAAACCACCCCTCATCTGGCGCGAGCCAGAGCATCCGGTAAGCGTATCCGTCCTGGCTTCCCGCCATCTTGTCCGCCGCCTCCAGCAGGGATTTCTTGATGGTCTCCACTTCCTCGGGCGGCAGCCCTTCATTGAGAATCAACGGCATGCACATCGACGGGCTGATCCCGTAGGCAATATGCTGATAGGTTTTTCCCATCCCGCTGGCTTCCCAATCCTGGAGATAGTCGCCGTCCTTCGTGGCGAGATAGAGATTTGCGGCAGCGAATGCCCCGGCGATGAAGCCGGGATCCTGGCCGGTCATTTTGGGGTCCTCGTCGAAGCGGATCGTCGTGCCTTTGAGTTTTGGGTCCCTCATCGCGTTGACGAGGGGGAACTCTCGGTCCTTCATCGCGTGGTCCTCGTCCTTTGCCCAGGCATAGGCGCGCTTGGCGGATTCGATGTATTCCTTCGAGCGCTCCGGCGAATACGGGGCCAGCAGGCGGCCGAGCCAGGAGGCGGCCTGCGCATAGGCATACGAGCTGGAGCGGTCGGGCGTTGCCGCGAACATCTGCATCTGATTTTCGAGAAAGGTTTTTGTCAGGCTGTTTGCACTCGGGCCGGGGTGGCTTTCCTGCTCGATCCAACTGCTCACAGCGCCGTCCGCGCGCTGGGTCTTTTTCCAGACGTCAACGCCCCATGCGGCTTCGTCCAGGATGTCCGGGATGCCGTTGCCGGACTCGGGGATGTTGAGTTGTCCGTCCTTGAAGTTGGACGGAAACGCCTCGGCGGCAGCCAGCAGATCCCAGATGACACCGTAGTGGTAGATGCGGCGGTCATAATCCGCCGCGTCGTGCCAGCCGCCGCTGACGCCGGGCATCGCGGGCGAGTCCGGGTTGGAGTTGCCGATCAGCGTGAAATGATCAACCCCGATGCGTTTGCCCGACGCGTCACGGAACCCCACGGAGTCCTGATTATCGGCACCCTGGCGGTATTTGGTCGTATACCAGTTGTTGGTTTCCGGGATGAATTGCCCCTGCTTGGTGTCGGTGTGGCAGGCCGGCCGCTCCCAGGCGGTGAACGGCTTCTTCAGCTCGGTCCCGCAGCGCTGGGTGTAGAGGCCCTTCATCATCGTGTAGAACGCTGAACCGTAGCCGTCTTTCGTGACCTGAAACGGCCACGAGCGGCCGAGCCCGGGGATCTGGATGCAATACGTCCCCTCCCCCGCGAACCCGGAGAAATCCATCTCGTAAACATCCTCGCCGGTGAGGTTCGAACCCCCCTCGCGCTTCACGTCCTGATCGGCAAACTTCTTGCGCAGCTTGATCTGCCCGGTGAAAACCGGCTCGCCCGCCGCGGTCCCCTTGTCCCAGCGCGCGCCCTTCTCGAATTTTTTCAGATGAAACGGCTTCCCCTCGAAGGCCGCGAAGTCGAGCGCCCCGATCCCCGGCAGCCACATGCCGAGGTAGGCGGCCTTTTTTTTGGCGGCTGAGGCGTAGGCGGATTGGTTGACTTTGATGCTCCAGCACGGGGTCGATTCGTCTTGGAATGTCAACGACCCGGCCCGTCCATCCGCTCCCTTCACCTCGACGGTTTCCCCGTTTTTCAAGGCCCCGGGCAACTTGAGGTAAACCATGTCCGCCGTGCGGAAAAAGTTCGAGGTGTCGCAGGTCGGAATATCGCCCGCATCCATGCCCGGAAAGCTATCCAACGCATGCGCCCAAACGGTCACATCCGCCGGGGAGGCACCGTTCACCTTCCAAAATTCCGTCTCGTTGAACTTCGCAAAAAGCGGCAGGTGGTAGTCCTTCTGCTCGACCAACATGCGGAAAGCTTTGGAAAACGCAAAATACCAATTGCCCTTTCCGGCAGCCTGATCTTCCTCGTAGGACTTCTTATCGGCATCCAAATCAAGACCGAACTGCGCCTGGCGGGCCGCAAGGATTTCCTCGGTCGGATCAACGACCGCGCAAATCCAGTCGGGAGAGAGGACGCGCACGTCTTTGATCGAACGGGGAATCGCCTCCTGCTGGCCGAAAGCCACGACGGCATGGGCGAAGAGAATAAGGGATGTGAGTGTGGGGGTTCGCATAAAGGAAAGAGATCGTCGACAGCAGTTATTTTTTCGTCGCGGGAGGAGCCGCATCGGGCTTGGCGTCCGGGCGGAGGATCCCGAACAGGGCCATGAGGCGGGCTTGTGACGGAATCGTGCCCTCGTTCATCGCGATGGCAAACGTCGAATCGACATATGTGTAGAGCGGCGCGAATTCGGGGCGGATTTTCGGATGCGCGGTTTCCTTCACGTTGTAGCTGTCACCCTTTTGATTCGGCCCCTGCACATGCATCCCGGGGACGGCCTCCCCGAAGTGGCTGTAGCGGCTGTTGTGGAGCGGGGCGCGCACCGTGCGACCGCCGAGGCCGACCACGAAGCTGCGCCCGAGCGGGTTCGCGCCCAGCGTGTGGTCGCAACTGCGGATGATCCACTCCATGTATTTCGGATCTTTAGTCAGCTCCCAGGCCCAGAGCACGGGGTCGATAAAGTTCGGGTAGGCCCCGGTTCCCCAGCCGATTGGCGCGTAGGGATGTCGGTAGGTCTTGTAGGCGAGCGTCTGGTCGATTTTGATGTAGTCGTCGGCCCGCGTGATGATCGCCTTGCGGATGTTCCCGCGCACGGTGGCGTCGCAAAGCTCCGGCGGACATTTCAAATACGCCCACGCGGCATTCTGCTGGTTGTAAAGGCCATTGATATCGGGCTGTGCGTCGGGCTGGTTTTTCCAGACCGAGGTTTTCAGGAAATCCTCATTGGAGTTGGCCTTGCCGGTCGTGTGGAGCAGCTCGGCGGCCGCGCAGGCCTTCGGCGAGAGGTAGCGCGAGGCGAGGTCGCCCGGGGTCGCAGCCTCGGGCTTGTTGGCATCCGCCCATTTATAGGCCTTCTCCGCCATGGCCAACCATTGGTCGGCTTGGTCGGTTTTTCCAAGGGAACGCCAGATCCGCGCTGCCTGCGCGAACGTCGCGGCAAACACGAACGAGGCCTCCGCATCGGGCGCGAAGGCGAAATCTCCGAGCGTATCCAGCTCGACGGTCGTGGTGAAATTCGGATCGCCGTTGGATTCCGTGCCCGCGCGCACCGCGCCATCAGCCCGCTGCAGCGGCGGCCAGAGCCGCATCGCCCACGCCGCTTCGTCGAGGATACTGGGGACTCCGTTCCCGGACTCCGGAAGACCCACGTCGCCGTCGCGGAATTTTTGAGGCTCCATCTCGTAGGCGTTCATGAGAATCGTCGCGACCTCTATGTGGGATCTCGGATTGTAATCACCGGCATCGTGGTGTCCGCCGAATGTGGCGATCGCGTTCGCGTTCTCACCCCATTTGCGGGCGAGCACAGAAATTTCCGCCGCGGTCAGCGGGCGGCTATAGACGCGGGCTTCGTCGAGAAATTTCCCTCCCGACTCATCGCCGTCCAGCTTGCCGACCACAAATGGTAACGTTTCCAGCGCCCCAGTCCCCGCAGGGCCCTTCGACTGGGCGAGCCCGTCGATAAACACCCGCAGTTCGCCGTTTTCTCCCACCGCGCGATCGAGAACCAGCCCGACATGGTGCCACTTCCCGTCATTCAAGCGGCCGATGCTGGCGGCCGGGCTGCGGCGTCCGGCATACCCGCTAAAAACTCCCCACGTTGTCGTGATCTGCATCCCGGGGCTCGAATTGGGATCGCCTGGGTTGCCGAGGAGGACGCCCCCGTATTTGATGCCATTTGTCACCTTCACCCAGAAGCTGAATGTCACACCGGTTCCCGCAGTCAGGTCGATCCCATCTGTCTGGAACCCGTTTCCGGCCCCGGCTTTTGTCGGACCATACGCCAGGTTTTTTCCGGGCATGATCTCCGGCGCTTCGGTAAACTCCGGCTTGTCCGCAAGCGGGGCCAGATTATGTCCCTTGCCGGAGATGTCCGCTCCGGATCCGTTCATCGGCCAGTAGGCCAGGAGCGCGGGATCCTTGTTCAGGGCGGCGAGTTCGGGCGGAGGCACGAATGCCTTCGAGTCATCGCGCTCGACATTTTTCGGGAGCAGTCCGAATGCCGCGCCTTCGCCGACATAGCGCGAAAGCGTGGTCGGGATCACTCCCTTGATCAGGCTTGCGACGCGGCGCCATGGCGAGTTGGGCGCGTCGAGCTCCTGCCCGCTCCGCTGAGCAAAGACGCCGTAGGATTGCACCTGGAACGGCTGCTCGTAGACAGCGGCATCAATCGGAAATTCCGGCGAGCGCCCGACTCCGGGCACGCTCAAAAAATACCGTCCCGGCTTTTTGAAAGCCGTGAAGTCGAGCTCATAAACGTTCTCGCCGGCATAGTCCACGCCGTGCAGCCCTTCCTTCGTGACGCCGGCCTGATGCACCAGCTTGGCCTTGCCCTCGAAGACAACCGCACCATCCGCTGTGCGCAGTTGGAATGCCGGAGGCTCGGTGAAATACAGCGCGGGTCCGCCATTGAACTCCTTGTCTTTGGATTCCTCCTCCGCTGCCTTCGGCTTGTTCGCCTCCTGGACCGCCTTCCAAAACGACTCCTCGGAAGCGCCCGAAGCGGCGGCACCGGCGCGGTTCACACGCATGGGAAAATCGCCGAGCCAGCGCCCGAGGTAGGCGACCTTCACGGGCGAGTCGGGCAAGTATCCCATCTGGTTCACTTTGATCGACGGGCTGAAGCTTTTGGCCTCGCGAAAATCCAGCGCAGCCACCCGATTTCCGCCCGAGATTTTGTCGGAAACCTCGAGCCCGATCTTGTCGCCGTCCTGGAACGGCTTGGCCAACTGCAGGAACATCTCGTGCATGGGAACAGCCTTGAACGGCCAGCCCACGGGAATGTAGGCGTCCACCCGCGTGATCCGGCCCATCGCCGCGATCTCTGCAGGCTTGCCGTTCACCGTCACCTTGTAGGAGTCCACCACGTTGCTCGCGGCTGGAGAAAAACCGGGGCCAAATTCTGCGAGCAGAATGCCGTTGCCGACGGGCTCAATCCTGCGGAGCCCGATCACCGCCTGGTCGAGGGCCGGGTCACGCGGCTTTTCGGCCGCCGACTTCACCGGTGCAGCCGCGCGCGAACCGGTCACCATCGCCCCTCCGACCCCCTGCCCCACGACATAGTATTTTGCGCCGGGCTTCATCGGCTGCGGAAGTTCGAGATCCACAATCGTCCTGGAAAACTCCGGCACCAACGAACCTTCCACCCCTTTCGCCTCGACCTCCTTGCGGGCCTTCGCGGAAGCCGGACGGACAAAATTCTTATATGCATACGCCGGGTCATCGAAGCTGATGAGCCGGTAGGACTCCGGGTTTCCGGCGGCATCGGTCACGCTCAGCCCGATCTCCAGCTTGATCGCTTTCTCACCTGCCGCCTGCGCCGACCGGACCCCGAGGGATTCGCGCACGGTCGGCCTCGCATCGAGCGCCACCTGCAATTCCGGCACGCTCTTCGCCGCGCCCGCCGAGGGATCGGGCAAATCCCATGCGAACGAGACGGACGCCATCATCAGCAGCAGGAACGCCGGTTTGCCGAAAGGCACGCGAAGAGTTTTGACGAGTGCGATGGTTTTCATGGGGACGGGGAAATATTCTCAGACATCCTGACGTGCGGGGAAGGTTGGGGAGACGCGCATTGGTAGGGATGGCACGCCGAGCCGTCGGCTATTTTCTCAGGGGGCGGCGATAACGAGTTGAGGATACCAGACGTCCCGCTGCCTGTGCATCCGGATCGTGGCCACCCCGGTCAGTTCAAAGTTGAAACGGCCCACCGGAAACGGGGGGATCGCCAGCAGGAACCCCAGAAGCGACCCCAGCGATCCGCCATGGGCGAACACAGCAAGCGTCAAATCCTGAGCGCACTCGTCGAGCACATATCCGCCGTGCCGCGCGTGGACACCGATTTTTTCCAGCTCCTTTAAAAACGGGGGGCCCACCCGCGCAAGCAGTTCCAGGCACCCCTCTCCCAGCTCGGTCTTCCATGTCTGCTCGGCATGATGATTCCTCGCCGCCTCATTGATGACCTCCCACTGCGTGGAGTTCACCCGCTGCAACTCGGGATTCGGGCACCACTCGCGAAGAAAGGGAAACCGGGCCGTCGGGATCCCGCGCCCCTCGAGCGCCAGATGCGCGGTTAGGACCGCCCGCCCGTAAGTCGAGGTCCAGGCCAGATCGATCTTCTCCCCGCGCAATTTCTCGCCCAGCGCCCGCGCCTGCAGAACGCCTTCCTCATTCAGACACCCGTCCCCGGGCGGCTCCGGCTCCGCGTAAGGATCGCCTGCCATTCTGCCGTGCCGGATAAGAAGAATTTCCATTTTATAAAAAACGACTGTTAAATAGGATGTCTATACTTGCGCGTGCTCGCTTGCAATGGAAATTTAAAACCTTGTGCACGCGGATCATTGTTTGTATAATCATTAACTGCTTCTTGCGCCAGCCGCCATGACTTCCCCTCCATCCCTCTATGCACCCTGCCGGGTCCGACGCGCCAGCCGTCCCGCCCGCATTAGCAGGACGGAACGGAAGGAAATTTTTCAGAGCGTGATGGACAACAAACCCCGGATGACATCTCTTTTAAACGTGCACTCTCTCTTCCCCCGGCGAACCGCATTCAGCATTCTCGAGCTTCTCGTCGTCATCGCGATCATGGCGATTCTGGCCGCCATGACGATGGCCATCGGGCCGGGCCTGCTGCGCTCGTCCGCCATGAGTTCATCGCTCTCCTCTGTTGCCAGCGCCGTCTCGCTCGCCCGCAGCGAGGCGATCCGCTCGCGCAAACAGACGTATTTCGTGCTGGCGCCGACAAATACCGACCGTGGATTTGTGGCCTACGCGATCATCAAGAAAGATGGAAGCGACGGGGCCACCAACTACACCTACACCACCCCCTGGAAAAAGCTCCCCGCCGGG
>JBAWVC010000022.1:0-18203 GCA_037147455.1 Verrucomicrobiota bacterium
TCGACAACGTTTACGGCGACCGCCACATCTTCTGCTCCTGCCCGCCTGCTCCCGCGTAGACCTCAATCCTTCGGGAGGAAGAAGGCGCAGCGCATCGGGGGGAGAACGAAATTTGTTTCCCCGGATTTCACTTCGATCGATTGGCCGGAGAGGGCGTCGGAGTAAGTGCCGTCGGGGAGTTCGGGGCCCGGTTGCAGGTTGAATTCCGCCTCTCCGCCGCCCCGGTTCCACAGCGCGAGCACCTTGTCGTCGAAGTGGCGGCGGACGAAGGCGTAGCGGTCGCCGTCCGCGACAAGAAGCCGGCGGCTTCCGTAGCGGAGCGCGGGATGAGCGGTGCGGAGCGCCGCCATTTTGCCCAAGTGCTCGCGGACGCTTTTCTGTTCAGCGCCCAGCGCGTCCTCCGCCGGCATCATCCGCCGGTTGTCGGGATCGCCCGCGCCGGTGAGCCCAACCTCGTCGCCGTAGTAAACCATCGGGACCCCATCGATCGAGAGGAGGAAGCCGATCGCGAGCTTGAGTTTTTCATAGGAGGCGGGGTTGTCCACGCTCGGGGGCTTCGTCCATCCGACGTCCTCCTCCTTGGCGATTTCCGGATCAGGAAGATCTCCGTCGGCGTAGGCCATGAAGCGGGATTTGTCATGGTTACCGATGAGCGGGGACATGAGGGTTTCCTTTCCGTAGATCGTTTCCGACTCGGAGAGCGATTTTTCCAGATCCGCAAAACCTTTTTGCCCCTTGGCGAAGACATCCATGATCGTGTCGTAGAGCGGGAAGTCGAACTGCCCGTCGAGCATGTTCGGGCCGACGAACGACATGATCCCCCTGCGGTCCATGAACGTCTCGCCGACGAAATACATCGGGGCTAAATGCTCCCGCTCCTGCATTTCGCGCATGGCCGAGCGGAATTTCGGCCAGAACGAATACTTGATGTGCTTCACGGCATCGAGCCGGTAGCCGTCGAGGCCGAACTTTTCCGCCCAGGCTTCCGCGTTGGAAATCAGGAAGGCGACCGGCTTCGGGTTGTCAAAATCGAACCCCGGCAGAAACTCCTCGAACCATGTGGTGAACTGCTGCGCATCCCAGAGCCGCAGGTTTTTTGTCCCGTCTGGGAGCGTGAGGCTGCCGAACCAATCCGGGTGTTCCTTCCAGAGCGGATTCTCGATGTGGACATGTTTGAGGACGAGGTCGGCGATGATTTTGATCCCGTTTTTTTGCGCCGGCCCGACCAGGGCTTTCAGGCCCTCTTCGCCGCCGAAACGCGGTTCGACCTCGGACTCGGAGACCGGCCAGTAACCATGGTAGCCGGTGTAGGAGCGATAGGGAGGCAGGTATTCCTTCCACGCCGCGTCCGGGTTGCGGTTCAGCGGTGCGAGCCAGAGCACGTTGATCCCGATTTTTTTGAAATAGCCTTCCTCGATCTTTTTCTGGATCCCCTCGAAGTCGCCTCCGAAGTAGTTGGCCTGCGGGAGAACTGCCGGATCTTTCACCGGCCGGTCGTTACTCTGATCGCCGTTCACGAAGCGGTCGGTGAACGCGTAGTAGATGATCCCGTCCTGCCACCGGAATCCCTCCTTCGGGCGGACTTGAGCGCGGGCGGCGCGGCTCACGCGGCCCTTGTCGTCCGCCGCCACGATGCGGATCCACGAACCGTCGGGGACGGCCTCAGTCGAAACCCTGACACTCGTGCCGTTCAATTGAACAAAAGCCGTGAGGCTGCTCGATCCGTCCGGACGTTCGAGCACCGCGGAAATGCGGGTGACCGGCGAGTCGCCCGAAACGCGATAGGTGATAAGCCCGGGCGTTTGCGATTCCGCAAACACCGTCGGCGATTCGGGCAGCCCGCCCGGCTCCCCCACCGCGATCGTGAGGACGCCCGCGCGTCCGGTCGGATGGTTTCCGTTTGCCACTTCCAGCGGGATGTCCATGACGCCCTTCGCGTCTTTGTCCACGGACACTACAAGACGATCCGCGTCGCACGAGGTCCGGTATTCCTTCGTGCGCGGCGAGGGAAGGCTGATGCGATCGCCGGGGTCGGGCTCAAAAAACCGGCGCATGTCGAGGGCCAGCTCGCCGCCGGCCGGAACGTATTGCACAGGGATCCAGCCAAGGAACCCGTGCTTCGCGGGTTCGGCGGCGCGCAGTGGCTGCAGCGCCAGCAGCGCGAAACAGAGGTAAAGCGGAAGAGCGTTTCGCCCGAAAACACCCGCTCGTTGGGAGAAACCCCCAAGGCCAGCGGGAACGAACGGATCCCACCACAGGCTCAGGATCTTATGCCAGCCGGATTGGCCGACAGATTCTGGAAACGCGCTTTTGGCGTGACAATGCGATTCCATACACGGGCAGCCATTATCCCTTTTTGAGAAGCATTGCAAACGCGCAGACGCTGATGCTTCTCGATGCTAAACGGCGGATCGATGAACGGATTCGCTCTCTTTTTCCGGTTGCAGGGCCGAAATGCTCCGCCCGAGCCTGGTTTTTGCTGATTTGTGGGCACGAGTTTTTCTCCGGGCCTCAAATTCCGGCGATGTTTGCTTTGGCGCTGTGAATAACTTTTGCCTCAGGCGCCCGGCGGGGCGCATGCAGCCAGCCGTGAGGCGGCCTGCCGGAAAACATTCTTGAGCGGGAAGGCCGAGCAGAGGGCCACATGCACGCGGCGAACGCTCACTTCCAAGAGCGCGGCCACCTTCAGGAGCCGCAGCCGCAGGGTGCCCAGAGCCACATTGGCCCATTGCATGCCGCCGAGCCCGATCATGCGCACCCGCTCCAAAAGCAAATACGCCAGACTCGAAAGCCACAGCCGCATCTGATTGCTGGCCATCCAGGGAGTGGAGGTGCGGTCGGCGTGCAGGTCGAGAACCAACTGTTTGATTTGGTTTTCCGCGTTGCCTCGCCCGCAGTATCCCTTTTCGTAAAGCGCGTCGACTTCGCCATTCTTGGAGGCGATCCCGCCGGCAGGGATGTTGGTGGTGACAAAGTGGGGATTGGTTTTCGGGCCCGCAAGCACTTCGGCCTTGCAGAGCATCCGCCGCTCCCGGCTCCAGCTCTCCAAAGTGCTGTAGGCCGTTTCCAGTTCGCTCTCCCCCCGGAATTCAATCCGGCCGTCCCGTGCATGCATTCAGGAGGAACCGGAAGACGTCGCTGGCATCGATCAGTCCGGGAAGGTCTCCGCCATTTGCCGAAATGATCACCGGGTGGTCGTCGGAATCCTCGGGCACGCGGCCGTGCGATCCGCGGACGAGGGTCGCGTCGAGCGGGATCACTTCAAGGAGGGCCCGCAGGCCGAGTTTCTTTTTGAGGAGAAACTCAGCCGCGCGCAAATGGGGAAACCGGATCGCGGGGTCGATGAAGAGCTCGGCCGGGTCGTAGCCCGGTTTGCGGTGGATATCCACGGTCCGGGCAAAGTCGGGCGCCCGGCGGTCGTCATCCCAATAGTAATAGCAGAACCACGCGTGCGGGGCGGCGACGGCCAGAAAATCGCCCGAGCGCGCATGCCAAATCCCGCGCGCCATTTGCGCGTCGCGGTGGAGAACCTGCTCCACGCCCGGCGTCTGCTCGAGCGTGGCGCGGACGTCCGCGTGCAGAGCAGCATCGCCGGAATCGTTCACGTAGACATGGGCGACCTAGTGGTCCGCCACGGCAAAGACCCGGCTTGCCCCGCAGTCCAGGATCTCCCTGCCGAGCTCGTCTTTGATTGCCAGCCAGCCGCGCTGGCGGAACAGGCGGTTGAGGAAGACCGGCTGGTTGACGGCCGTGATCCCGTATTCGGAGAGGATGAGCACCCGGACGCCACGCGACTCAAAAAATGCGATCAGTTCGCCCGCGATGGCGTCGATTTGGCGGAGGTCGTTCCGGATCGCCGGCGATTCCAGATCCGGCCCGAGCCGCTGCAGGTTGTAATCGAGATGCGGCAGGTAAACGAGGTTCAGCGAGGGGCTGTGGCGATCCTCGATCCATTTCGCGGCGTCGGCGATCCAGCGGGACCCAGCGATGCCCGCGCGCGGGCCCCAGAAACTCGCGAACGGAAATTCGCCCAGGTCGCGCTTGATCGACGGGGCGATCGAAATCGGCCCGGAGGTGATGTCGGAAACTTTTTTGCCGTCCGCGCAATAGATCGGTCGCGGGGTGATCGAGAAATCGGCCGACGAATACCGGTTGAACCACCAGAACAGGTTGGCGCACGTGAAGCCGGGGACGGATTCCCGCGCGTGCTCCCAAAGTTTTTTTCCCGAGACGAGGCGGTTCGACTGTTTCCAGAAATGGACCTCGGCCAACTCGCGGTCATACCATCCGTTGGCGACGATGCCGTGCCCGGCTGGCGAAAGCCCGGTCAGATACGTGGCCTGTGCGGTGCAGGTCACAGCGGGAAATGCGGGATGCACGGTGCCGATGGAGCCGCGCGCTGCGAAGCGCGCGAGGTTCGGCGTGGCTTCGCCGATCAGCCGGCGGGTCAGGCCGACGATGTTCAGGATCGCGGTTCGTTTCATCGGCTCTTATCCCGGACTTCGAGTTCATGGATCGCGGCGCGGATGTGGCCGTGATCCATCGCGTTGACCTCGTGCGCTCGACCGATCCCGCGCAGAAGGGTGATGCAGAGTTCGCCGCCGAGGTGTTCGCGGAATTCCTCGAGGCCGCGCAGGAGCTCGCCGGCGCGGTCGAGTTCGGGGGTGAACAGCGGAAGCCCGAGGCGTTGCAGCAGCTCCAGAATACGCTCCAAATCCGCGCGGCTCAGGTCGCCGGCTATCGCGCTATAAACCGAATCGAGCGCGATCCCGACCGCCACCGCCTCGCCGTGCCGGAGCTGGAATCCGGACATCTGTTCGAGCTTGTGCGCGGCCCAGTGCCCGAAGTCGAGCGGGCGGCGCGAGCCCAGCTCGAACGGGTCGCCGCCGGTGGCGATTTGTTCGACATGCAGGGCGGCGCATCGCCGGGCGAGGGCGGCGATTTCCGCAGGGCCCCCATCGCGCAGGAGGTCGGCGGAGGATTCGATCCAATCGAAAAACGAGGCGTCGCGGATGACGGCCACTTTGACCGCCTCGACCAGCCCGGCGCGGAGGTCGCGGGCATCGAGGGTCGCGAGCAGGTCGAGATCGTTGATGACCGCCCGGGGCGGGGCGAATGTTCCCACCAGGTTTTTTTTCCGGCGAAATTGATCCCGTTCTTCACGCCCACTCCGGCGTCCGCCTGCGCCAGAAGCGTGCCGGGAAACCGGAGATGCGGGATGCCGCGATGCAGCGTGGCCGCGGCGAATCCGGCCACATCAAGGAACGCGCCTCCCCCGATGGCGGCCACGCACGAGTGGCGGCACAGCTTCTCGGATTCCATGGCGAGGTAGAGTCGCTTCACCACCGCGTCGTCCTCCTTGGCCGCCTCGCCTCCTGGAAATTAGCAGACCGAACAAGGGATCCCCGAGTCGCCTAAATACGTAGCGACCGCGCGCTGCAGATCCGGGTTCCTGGAAACGAGCCCCCCGTCCACCGCCACGAGAATCCGGCGGATAAATCAGCGCCCGGCATCCTGCCATGACCGGCAGGCCCGCGGCGGTTTTTTTGTGAATCGCATCATAAAGCAAAATGAACCCGGCCAAGGCCCATGCCCATCCGCCGCTCGCCGGAGCCAGAAAAACGAGGCCGAGAGCGATCAGGGCACACCCGAAAACCGCGACGGCGCGACGGCTGATTTTTCCGGACGGAATCGGCCGCTCGGGCCGATGGATCGCGTCAAAGGCGACATCGCACACGTCGTTGAGAAACATCCCGCCGAGGTAGAGCGCGCTGCATCCCGCAAAGAGAAGAGCCAGCAGCGGCCACGCCGGAGCGTCCGGTCGCAGCGCGGACGCCAGCAGCCAGGCGGCGAGGCAGTTCGACCAAACGGTGGGAAGATTCGATGCCCGGCCCAGAACAAGCAGGGTTCTCAAGCGGTTCACTTCAGACCGAGCCGCTCCAGGTGGGCAAAGCACCACGCGTATTCCGCGGCGAGTTGGGTCACGACATCGCGGCTTCGCAAGGCGGGAGGCAGAACGCCCCAGGTATAGGTCTCCAATTCCAGATGGCGGCAGAGCGAGGGATCGGCCGCCAGTTTTTCGAGGACCCGGATGTTCGCCGTCGCGGTGGTTCCAAACAAGCTTCCCTCCTCCATGTGCAGCGGCACGTGAAAATGCACCCGCCATTCGGTCTCGTCGTCCTGCGGCTGCGCGTGCAGGGCGTCGTTCAGGTCCGGATATGTCCGCAGCCGCCGGCCGGCCGCCCCTGCGACCACCTGGTGCAGGTAGATGTCGTCGGCAAACGCCCTGAGCGCTTTTCTCACGGCAGGCGTCGGGATCACGCGCAGGGCCGAGCTCAGGTGGATTTTGCTGATCCGGATGCCGTGCTCGCGGAACAGCGCGAAAGTTTCCGCCGGCTCCTCGAATTCGCAGGCGAGATGGCAGACGTCGTAGTTGACGCCCAGGTAAGTATGCCAGCGCGCATCGCCCGGGCGCCCGTCGGCGAGCCGCGCGAAGAATTCGACGGTTTCCGCCGTGGTTTCGAACAACCCCAGAGGTTCGGGTTCGAGGCCGAGATGCAGGCCTCGCCTGGTCGCCGCGGAAAGCCCGTCCATGTGATCCGCGCATTCCCAGAGATTCTGCCGGATCGCCTTCTGCTGCTCCGCGTCCAGCCCGAATCCTTTGAATGAGCCGGGAAGCGTGCTGACGCTGCCTTCGCAGCCGGGAGGGGCCAGGTCCAGCAGCCCGGAGAGGATGGTGAACAGCCGGCGCGTGTAGTCGAGGCGTTCCGGGGTGCTCCAATCGGGGCGATAGACCTGCTCCTTGACGCGGCTCCCGTGGAATCGTCCGTAGGGAAATCCGTTGATCGTAAAAACGTAGCAGCCGTTTTTTTCCAGCCAGCGCCGGAAGCCGGCCATCGCCTCCGGCCGCTCCAGTTCCCGCGAGGCGGCATCACTGAGGCGAAGCCCGATGGCAAAGGGTTTTCCAGATCCCATCGGCATCACCGCGTCGCGCACCTTCAGCGTGTTTTGTTCGAGAGAGGCCAGAGTTTCCGCCCAGGTCTCGGCCGGGTGAATGTTCGTTCAATACGCGAGATGGATGCCGCTTTTGAGTTCCATGGGTGCTTCAGAGCATGTGAAGCAAGTCAGGTGACCGGGGGAAAAGCAATCTCGCGGAGCATCAGGCAGCTTGCAGCTCAATCCAGTCTCTCATTCCAGTCTTCTCATTTTGATTCCGGGCGGCAATGCTCCAACGCAGATGAAACCCGCCTTGGAAAAGCCCGGATTGAAAGTCCTTCTGTGCGACAGCAGCCCGAACTGGGGCGGGCAGGAATACCGGATGCTCCGCGAAGCCCGATGGCTGAACGAACGGGGGCACAAGGCCATGGTTCTCTGCGGGGCGAGGAGCCAGCTCGCCGCCCGGCTGCCGGAACACGCGCCCGATGTCCCGATCGAAAAAATCCGCTCGTGGGGGGGGCCGCTCGGCCTGCTGGAATTCCTCTGGAAAATCCGCCGCTGGAACCCGGATGTCATCCATGCGCACAGCGGGCAGGATGCGCTCTGGGCAAGCCTCTTCCATTTTGCGGGCCGGACCGTCGTCCGCTCGCGCCACATGACAATGCCGGAACAAATGAAGGCGCGCGAAAAATTCTCCTACCGCCGGGGATGTTCGAGGGTGATCGCCAGCGCCGGATTCATCAAAAGCGATCTGGCAGCGATGCTCGGAATTCCAGATGACCGCGTGGACGTGGTTGGCGAGGGCGTGGACTTGAAGGAGTTCCATCCCGGCGTCAACGGGCGGGGGTTCCGCGCGGAATTCGGCATACCGGAGGATGCGCAGCTATTTGGGATGGTCGCCATCATCCGCGGGGAAAAAGGCCACGCGCACTTTGTCAAAGCCGCCGCAAAAGTGCTTGAGCGCATTCCGGGCGCGCGTTTTGTCATCGCGGGGAGCGGACAGGAATCGCAGGTGGCCAAGCTGCGCCAGCGGGTGTTGAAGGAATTCCCGGTCGGGCCCGCTCCCGTCATCCTCGCGGGTTACCGGGAGGATGTCCCGGAGATCATGGCGGCGATTGATGTGCTGGTCGTGCCCTCGCTCAAGGAGGCGCAAACCATCGTCATCCCGCAGGCGTTCGCCACCGGCAAGCCGGTCATCGCCTCGAGGGTGGGCGGGATCCCGGAAATTGTCACCCACGAGAAGAACGGCCTCCTAGTCGGTGCCGGGGACGACAGCGCTCTTGCCGCCGCCATGGTATGGCTCGCGGAATCCCCGGATCTCCGCCTCCGCCTCGGGCTCGACGGATTGGATCTGGCCCGCAGCGAACTGCTTTTTGACCACAAAATGCAGCTCCTTCTCGCGAGCTATCGAAAGGCGATCTACGGGCCGACCTTGATGCGGTAGAATTTTTTTCCGGTCACGGGATTGGTGTCGGTGTAGGTGCCGGTGCCGGTGATTGCCGGGGAGATCGTCGTCCATGTTCCCCCGGCCAGGTTGGATGCGGCTTCCACGTAGTAGGTTTTCCCTGCCACGGTGGACCATGTGATCGTCAAACCGCTGCCGGATGCGGGCGCGATGGATGTGATCTTGAAGACCGAGGCGGGATCGAGCGGGTTCGTGCCGGCCGCGACTTCGGCCGCGTTTCTCATCCCGTCGCCGTCGTTGTCGGCGGCGGATGCGATCGAGAGCGTCGCGTTGCTGGTCGTGCTCGGAGCGGCGGAAGCAATAGAGGTGTTGTTGGGGTTGAGCGTGGTGACGGTAGCGGTGGCGGTCACGCCGGTCGGCAGACCGCCGACGGTATAGGTCGTGCCGAATGTCTCGTAGTCGTTCACGGGGCCGTCGCTGCGGGTGACCGTGAGTTTGTATCTGGGCACGAGCCCTTCGGGATCAACAACCGCAGCCCATGTGAACGTCACCGAACCGTCGAGCGCGTAGGCGGCGACGGCGGGAGATGACGACGGGGCCGGAAGCTGGGTCACGTCATAGACTTTGAGGTATTGGGCCTCGTAGGGGGCGGTCGCCCACGCGGCGTCGGATGTCGGAACTTTTTTCGTGATGACGGTGAACCCGGAATTTTTCAACTGGTCGCCGGTGTAGCCGTTGGATCCGTTCGGGGGGGTCCAGAGCCAGGTAGATCGGCGGTCGCCATAGACTCCCAGATAGGCGGCGATGTTCTTCACGTTGTAAGTGCGGTTGCCTTTGATCCCGAGTTTGGTCGCGAGAGCGTCGGGGATTTTGAAATTGTTCGTCTCGTCGTTGTTGCGGTCGATGTTGGCGAACGCGAGGACGACATCCTTCACAGCGGGCGAAGCCCCGTCTTGCTCGTATTTTGCGACGGCGAAGAGCTTGCTGTTATAGCCGTCGCCGTCGAGGAACCAGCGGTTCGAGCTGCGGAGCGCTGCGCTGAAGATCCTCGCCTGCCCGATGCCCGAATAGACGGGATAGAGCTGGTCGTTGCCGTAGTTGGCGTCGAGCCAGATCGGCATCATGGAGTTGAACAATTTAAAATGGGCGATCTGCTTGCCGAAGTTCGTTTCGTAGCTCTGGTAGCCAAACGTGCGGGAGATGCCGAGTTCCTGTCCGGGGAAGACGAGCGGCGCGCCATCAACCGTGTTGACGACGGCGTAGCGGACCAGTGCCTCGAAGGGATCTGTGTAGTTTTCCTCGTCGTGCGAGGTGCTGTTGAGCAGGACGAGCCCCTGGCCGTAGGCGCTGCGGCGGCCCTCGAAGATGCTGCGGTAGTCGCTCGCGTTGCTCGCGCTCGCGAGCGGGAACACGATGTTTTCGTTGAGGATGTCGAAGTGCCGGTTCGAGCGGTAGGTCACCGCGCCGCCGTCGAGAGATTCCGACATGAAGACGAAGTTCCACTTCCGGGCGCGTGTCTTGTTGATGATGTATTCCCAGAGCTGCGGAGGCAGGCCCTGGCCGAAGTCCGCGCGGAGGCCGTCGATGCCTTTGTTTGTTTGCGTGGGCATGTCGGAACCGGCCGGGACGCCGGTCTTCTCGAGCCAGTAGAGCGGGTATTCGGCGAAGTATTTCCAGACCTTCTGCGTGACGCCGTCGAAGTTCGGATTTTTAAAGTCGAAGAAGTCGCCCTCGCTGTTGTAGTTCCCGTTATCCTGCGGGTTCAGGCTCACGAGCGCGGAGTAGTTGCCGAAGAAGACGTCGCGCACGTCGCTCCATTTTCCGAAATCCCCGCGGTCGGGGGCGATCGCGATATTGTCTTTGTTCGAGGCGCGCGCCCCGTAGTTTCCGGACTGGGAGTAAAACCGGGCTTCCTTGTTGCGGATTTCATCCGTGGCGTTTCCGCCGAACAGCGGCACGCCGACGGTGGAAATCTCCGCGTCCGGGGCGGTGTGGTTAAACGGGGCGTCGAGCATCACTTTCACGCCTTTGATGTCCGCCGCGCTCACGAATCCCTGGAACGCGCCCATCGCCGAATCGCGGGAGTTGCCGACCGACATGAGCGGGTTGATCTCGAAAAAGTTTTTCACGGCATACGGGCTGCCCGGATAATAGGCCTGACCATCCACGCCGATCGGATGGATCGGCTGGAACCACAGCCAGTTGCACCCGAGGTTTTTCACGTAGTCGAGGTTCCAGCGGTTGTCGGCATTGTGCGGGGCGTTGGGAGCGTCGAACAGATCCTCGAACGTGCTGCGGTTCGCAAAGTCATCGCCCGAGTTGCCCGGCGTGTTGTCGCTCGACTCGATGGTCAGCACGTTGACCTCGTAAAGGTTGACGTTCCGGGAATCCACCGGCGATACGACAAACGCGTGGTCGCGGCGGTTGGCGGCAAGGTTGGTGAACCAGCGCCAGGAACTGTCGCCCTCAACCTTCCAGCGCGCCGTGAGCCGGTAGGCACCGGTCTTTGTTGCGTTGAGCGTGAGCGTGTAGCTCCCCGCGCCCGCGTTGGTCATCGTGAACGCGGTGAAATAGTTATTGTCCCCCACGGTCGCGTTGTTGCCATCCGGCGGCTTGATGCCGTCCTCGATGCCGTCGCCGTCCGCATCGAGTTGCGCGCGGTCGCGCCGGTTCAGGTTGGTGAACACCTCGACCTGCGTCACGTTGCCTTGCCCCGGAGCGAAGGTCACGGTCACCGGCCGCGAATCCCCGGCGACCTCGTCCACAAAAAAGTGGGTGGTCGTGTAGTTGGCGTTGACCCCGTTCACCGTGAGGACCGGATCGCCGACCGTGCCGTTGGTGAACGTGAAGACCTGGCCGGGCGTTCCGGCCTGGTAATCGGCGAATTTTTCCTCGTTGTTCGCGGCGTGCCAGAATCCGATTTTGTATTTGATCGTCCCGCCGACCGGCACGTTTTGGAGCAATGTCGGGGCGGTGGCGACCCACCACATCGGGGTGCCAGCCGGGCTTTGGCTGCCCTGGTTGTTGCTCTCCGGATGATCGTAGGTGCAAAGCGCGACCTGGGTCGTTCCGTTGCCGACCCCCAGCTCACCGGTCGGATCCGATCCGTCCGTCGTATAATACACCGCGCCGCTGTCCGCCCATTTGGTGGAGGGAGTGTTGGGGTCGGAGATGTATCCCAGCTTGGACCAGAACTGCACGCTGTTGCCGTTGACAACCCGGTTGTTCGAATGGAAAACCCACGCCGGGCGGTTGCGGACGGTGAACGGCGCCGCGGCCGCCGCGGCGTTGTTTGTCGTGATCTGGTAGCCGCCCTGATCGCCGCCGCCGTAGATGAACGCGTTTTCGGCACCCGAATTAAACGTGATTCCAATGTAATATTGGATGACCTGATTGGCCGTCACGTTGGCGAGATTCAGGTCGGCATACCAATACTGGTCGTTGCCGGTGTTGGCGTGCCAGCTCAGCGCAACCGAACTCCACGTCCCCTGATCGGCCGATTTGTAATAGATTGTCCCTCCGTTCTGGTCCGCCGTGCCGAAGCCGTTGTTCCATTTCTGCAGGCCGGAGAAAATCCGGACCGTGCCGGTGTTGCCGAACTCGACGCGGGGAGCCCGCATTGTCGGCATGGTGCCGCCATCGCCGGTGACAATCGCGTTGTCGGGAATGTGCCAGGCATTGGGAAGCGCCGCCAGGACGGCGGAAGGAATGACGAGCAGCAGGGTGAAAGCCGCGAGGAAAAATGTGCGCGCTCCGCGCGGAATAGAACGAACACGGCAGCGGAGTGCCGTTGCTACAGCGCCAGCGTCCCAGCCGTGCTTGGCGTCCGATGTAGCCGCCTCACTCTGTTGAGGCGTGATCGCGGCAGAGCCGCCATTTGTTGGAGCGCACGTTTTCATGGCAGCGAAATGGTGAGGCGGTAGAACCTGCGGGGGGCGACGGTGAGGTCGGTGGCGGATTTTGTCGTTCCGTCTCCGGTGATCGGCGAGCCGAGGGCGGACCAGGTGGCGAGGTTGGTCGAGACCTGGGGCTGGTAGATCCGGCCGGAGATTGTCGGGAACGAGAAGACGAAGCCGCCGCTAGTCGGGGCGATCGAGGTGAGAGGCTGTCCGCTCGACGCGTTGTTCGGGTTCGAGCCGAAGATGTATTCCTGCAGGTTGGTCAGGCCGTCATGGTCGAAGTCGCCCGAGCCGGTTTGTTCGAGGTTGGTGAAATTTTCGATCTCCCAGGCATCCGGCAGCCCGTCGGTGTCGGAGTCGGGGTTGTTCGTGATATCGGTGCCGAGGTCGAACCCGAGGGTGACCACGTGCGGGCCGGCGCCGGCGAGCTCGACTTCGACCTGGTTCGTCTGGGCCTGGTTGCGGCGGAGAACTGTGGTGAAGCTCGATCCGCCGATGTCGGTGGCGGCGTCGTTGATCTGCGGCGCTTCGATCCAGGCGCGCACGGTGTCGGTGCCGTTGTTGTTGACGAGGTTCAGGCGGCGATGGCCGCTGACATCAAAGGTGGCTTCGTTGGAGAGGTTCTTCTGGCCGTTGACCATCATGTCGAGGAGGTTCGGCGAGAGGCCGAACCTCACGTAGGCTTTGTTCGTCGCCCCGCTCAGCGTGTAGGTCGCCACGAGTTTTTCCGAGTTGGCGTCCGGGAGGATGACGGTCTTGGTCACGTTGCCGCTGGAGAATGTCCAACCGGTGCCGGTGGCGGCAGTCGTCACATTATAGACGGCATTGACGTTGGTGTTGGCGCCGTTGGTGATGGTGCCGTTCCCCGAGGATGTGGCCGTCCACCAATCCTTGAACCCGCTGGTGCGGTAGGCGGATACCGTGGTGGTGCCGGTCAAGAAGTTGGTCGCGCCCTCGTCCTCGGTTTCGGTGCCGCTGAACGAGGCGAAATTTCCGGCGACCTGCCAGAGCTTTTTGGTGATGGGGTCGCGCATCCAGGCGGCGGTCATGCGCCCGCCCTTGGCCTCGAAGAGAGCGAAGATGCGGTTGCTGTAGAGGAGAAATTCGGAGGAGCTGTCCCAATCCACGTCGGCGGACTCGGCGGTGCAGGTGGTGGCGTTGGCGGAGGCGTTCCACTGCTGGACGCGGACGAAGATGCCGTCGTAGCGGGCCTGCGCGTGGGACTGGCGCGCAAAGGACGCGAGGGTCTGGCCGGCGCCCGTGTCCGGATAAATATATTCCCCGGTGCTGAATTTGCTGAGGTCGTTGTTCGTGGTGTTGTGGAACGCGGTCTGGAGCATCGCGGCCTGGAAGGCCGTCTTGGCCAGCGTGCCGAAACCGGCAGAGAAATTCGTGTTGACCATCGCCGACCAGATCGATTCGGTGTATCCACCAACCGTGCCGATTTTTCCGAAGTTGGTGTTGCCGCCGAACGTCTGGTTGTTCAGGCCTTCCTCCATGGTAGAGCCAAAATACCAGTTGTCGTAGTTTTCCTCGGTGGCGTGATCGATCCAGTCCTTCGCAGTCTGGGTGAGGGTCTTTCCGGTTTTGTTGTCTATCGAGCCCCAGGCGTTGTAGGTATTGCCGTCCAGCCCGATGTAGGAGACCCTGCCCTCAACGATGTCGGAGGCGGTGACCACGCGGATCCACGGGCGGCTACCGAGCCAGCGGACGTTGGCGTCGTAGCTCGAGGCCTTCGTGTCGTCCGAGAAGTCGCCCATGTCGCGCCAGAGGACGACGACCTGGTCCTGGGTTTTGTCCCTCGAACGGCGGGAGAGAAGCTCACGGACCGGCTCGGAGGCGCCCTCGTCCTTCACCTGGTTGAGATATTCCGATGTCCCGTCGTGGATCGGGATGATGTTCATGCCGTTCACCGTATTGATCCGGTATCCGTCCGTGCTCAGGGCCGACGTGCGCCCGAACCATTTGAGGAGGTGGCGGCCCTGGTCGGCGAACGTGTAGGTGTAGCCCATGTTGTTGATGAGTTGGAGCGAGGGAGTGTCGAGGACGCGCTCCGGCGCCCAGAAGACCTTGCGGGACGCGGTGCCGTTGCCGTAGATCGTATCCAGGAACTCGTTCGCGGCAGCGCGGCTGGCGAGGTTGAATGTGTCCGGGAAATATTTCGGGACGTGGTCGGCGAACGTCGAGCCGAGGATATCGACCGTCCCGCTCGCGCACAGGGCGGCGAGGCGAGCGTTGAATGTCGGGCCGTCGTTGTTCGGCCACGCGCTCGGGCTCGGGTTCTTCGCCCACTGGATCGCCGAGGCGAGCGTCGGCGTGATGTGGAGGCTGAGCGGGGTTTTGTAATTCTCGTGGGTCTGCAGCAGGCGGAAGTAGCCGGTGGCCGGGGTCGCCGTGCTCTTGATGAGCGCCTGGGTCGTGCTGGCGGGGTTGATCGGCTGGTTGCCATGCGCGAGGAGCATGACCTTGGCCGACTTGTTGCGGTCGTTCGCCGTGCTGCGGCCGAAGTAGGAAGTGAGCTTCCCGTTCAGCGCGATGTTGTCCTGATCCTTCCAGTAATCCGAGGCGAGCCAGTCGTCGCCGATCGTGTCGGTGATGTCGTTGCGGCCGGCGAGATCGCCCGCTCCACTGCCCGTGGTGTTGTCCTTGGTGGTGAAGACCTGGAAGTTAAGGGAATTCGGGTCGCCGAGCCAGCCGGCATCGAGGAGGTTCTGCCGGTCCACGGCGATCTCGACCGCATCGTAGCGGCTGGACCACGCGATCTCGTTGACCCCGCCAAAAGCGCGGGCCTCGACGCCGCCGTCCGTGACAGGGTTCTGGTATTGGGTGGTGGTGTTCGTGGGGCTTTTATCCACGAAAATCGTCCCGAAGTTCTGCCCGTAGGCGGCGATGACCGCCTCCCAGCGCATGTCCGTGGCGATGTCCACCTCGTTCGGCATGGCCCGCTCGCCGGCTGCGGGGTTGCCGGTATCAATGACGATATAGGCATCGACGTAGCCGTCCCATGCGTTCGGGGCGAGATTCATGAAGTCGATGCGGAAATAGACCCGTCCGTCGCCGCCGGCGGATTTCGCGCCGCCATCGCGGAAGGAGAACCCGACGATATCGCGGGAGCTGTCGTAGCCGTCGCCGCGGCGATACACATCTGCAGCTTGGCTGCCGTTCTCGTTGTATCCGTCGAGGGCGAGGAGGTCGGTGTATTTCCAATCGGTGAATTTCCCGATGGTGATGGAGCCTTCGCCGCCGCCGCCGCCGATGATTGTGGCCTGGTTGGGATTTGTGCCAGCAGCGAGTTCGGCGGCGTTGGTGATGCCGTCCGTGTCGGGGTCCCCGTTGGCACCGTTGGCAGGGTTGCCCGCCTCCCCGGTGCGGAAGTTGTAGGTGCCGTTGTCAAGCGGATCGAGGCCGTATTGCGCCTCCCAACCGTCTGGCAGCCCGTCGCCGTCGGTGTCAGCTTTGAGCGGGTCGGTCTCGGTGATAGTAATTTTCGGCCAGCCGCCGGTCTGGCTGGTTCCGTTGCCGGACGGCGAATAGGCGGCAAAGAGAGCCGGATAGTTGACCGCGCGGGAGGTGGAACCGCCGATGCGGAAGGTGGAGTTGCCGCTAATAAGCAGTTCGGTCAGCGTGCCGTCCTGAGCCTTGAGGAACATGTCGGTGCGGCCGTTGAGGTTCTTGTCCTCGCCGTAGCCGTCCGAGAGCCCATCGCCGTCGGAATCCCCCTTGGTCGGACTGCTCTCCTGCCATGTCTCCCACGAATCGATCGAGTTGTTCGGCCAGTCGCCGACATTTGGGCGCGCGGTTTTGTATTGCGCAATCGTGGCCGTGAGCGGGAGAGGTTGACCGTCTCCGTCCACCCATCCGTTTTTGTTGGCGTCCTCGATGCCATCCATCAATCCGTCACCATCGGTGTCGGGTTTGGTCGGGTCGGTGACCGAGCCGGCGGCCTGGCGGCTGCGGTCGTCGCCCGCGCCGGCGGAGCCGACGCCGGGCACAGTGCCGGCATTTTCGACCACCGCGTAAAGCGGGGGATCCATATCGCCGATGAAATTCGGGACGCCGTCGCCGTTGGTGTCAATTGTCGGATTGGTTGGTGGATTGGAAGCCGTGCGCCATCCGACTTCGAGGCCGTCAGGAAGGCCGTCGCCATCGGTATCGGGGCTGGTCGCCGAGGAGTGACCGTAGGCGTTGTGAACGTGCACTTCGCCGTTGGTCCAAGTGTCGGTGTTCGTTGTGGGGAGGTCTTTTCCGTTGGTTTCGTTGATGTCAACCAATCCGTCGTTATCGTCGTCGTTATCGGTGGTGCCATCGGCGTTGACGACTTGGCGGAGGATGACGCGGGCATTGCGGACCGTTGAGGTGGACTGGCTGTTGAGCGTGGCCGTGGCGGTAAGAAGGTAGTTGCCGGGGGATATGATATACCAGGTGTAGTCACAAGTCTTGGTGCTTCCGTTCACCGTGACTTTGACGCCGTCGTGGACGCCGTTGCCATTCGTGTCGGTGAAGGGCTCGGCCGGATCGCGTGCCCCGTTGCCATTGGTGTCACTGAACAGCTCGCCCGCGTCGTATTGCCCGTTATGGTTGACGTCTGAGTAGGTCTCGCCGGCATCCCACACGCCGTTGCCATTCGTGTCGGTGAAGGTCTCGCCGGTATCCCAGGCCCCGTTTCCGTTCGCGTCAACAAATGGCTCCGGCGGGTCGTAGGTGCTATTGCCGTTCGTGTCCGTTGAAGGCTCGATATCGTCCCACACGCCGTTTCCGTTGGTATCGGTGAAGGGTTCGGTGAAAAGCGTGATCGCCGGGCTGCCGGTCAACTGCAGGTCGGTGACGGCCGAGCTGGTTTCAACCCGAATCGTGTAATAAAGCTCGTCCGTCTTGGGCGGGGCAACGTCGGGGAGGATGATTTCCGTCTGCTTTCCGTCCGAGTCCAACTCCGACGGGCGAGTGATGCGCACGAACGGCTTGGTGCTCGGGTTGGCTTTGACCAGGCGAACGGATTCAATTTGGAGGCCCCGCTTCGCAACCTCGGAGTAGTCGTCGGGGAAGGTGTAGACGACTTGCAGCTTGTGCAGGAAGTCCGCCACATCGTTGTAGAGGTTGGGCAGCGGGATGGACAGCTCGTAGAAGGCACCGTTCGCCCCGAAAGACCCCCAATTGATGACCCAGCCACTCCGATCCTGAGCCGTCCCGTCGGCAGAGAAAGTGATGCGGTTCTTCAAGTCCGTATCACTGAGGCCATCGCCGAGGGCCTTCGTGAAATAGACCTTCATCGTGTAGTTGTCGTCCACCTTGTCGCCGTCGCTCTGCGGCCAGGCGATGTTGACGCGCTCGTCCGGCCCGCGGGTCGCGACGTCGCGGGTGATCTCGGTGACATGCGCGTCGGCGGCCGACAGGGTCAGGTTGCGCGAAGACGAGGCCTCGAGGAGGCGGTAGGTGATGGTGCCATTGCCCGAGGCGGGAACGTTGTTGTAACGGAAGCGCCACTCTTTTTGATAGGGGCTCGTGATGGTGAGGCTCGGGGTGACCTCGGTGGCCTTGGCCCACGCCTGCGATAGCGAGGTCGTGTAGTTGCCGCTACCGTTGACGTCGATGAAGACCTCGCCGGCATCATACTGGCCGTTCTGGTTGGCGTCGGTGAACGGCTCGAAACCTGCGCCGTTGCCGTTGAGCTGCCCCGTGACGGCATCGTTGTTTCCAGCCTCCGAGTCGTCGATGTGATACCAGACCTCCTCGACGGTCGGATCCGTGCGGATGACCATCTCGTAGCTTGAGCCGCCGACCGTGCTGCCGTTGTCGCCCGGATAAACCATCGTGCCCTCCGGCGTCTCGGCGTCATAGTAGAAAGTCTGGGTGAACGTCTGGTAGAGGGTCGCCTGCGTGTCGGCGTTGCGGTTCAGGAACGCGCGGGCGCGGATGACGTGAAAGCCCTCGGAAAGCCCGGTCTGCGTCGCCCAGCCCCACTGGTC
>JBAWVC010000023.1:0-18187 GCA_037147455.1 Verrucomicrobiota bacterium
ACGCCGGGTAGCTGTAGATGGTCATGACCATCGACCCGGTCATCATGAAGAATCCTGTGAGTCCGAGGGAGGGCTTTTTGGTGGTGTTCATAGGGTTGTGCGGTTGCGGCATTAGCGAAGCCGAACCGACGGATCCGACTCGCCGAGGCATCCTCCTACCACGAGGCGTCCCTCGTGGCGATCAACATTTTCAGGCCTTCGCGCCTGCGGCATGGTTTCCGAAAAGCGCGGGCTTGGCAGCCCTGCCCTGATGTGGCAAGGCTTGGTCATGTTTGCGATCCGTCAAAACTCCCCGGAAGGCAGCTCCGCGAGGCGCCGTTTTCATGAGTTTGCCCTGCCTGCCGGGATAGCCCGCCTGTCGCTGCGCTGGGCGTTATTGATCTCCTTGGCATCGCTGCCCGTGCAAGCGGCGGGGCCGGATGCGCGGCAGGGGGAATCGGCAGCAGCGGGAGCGCGCCCGCTGGCCGGACTGTTCGGCGGGCCGTCGGCAGACGAGTTCAGGAAAGCGGTCGCCGCGATTTCCGGGCCGCAGGTTTTCGAGGGGCTCCCGGACGTAAAAACTGCACCCGCATTGTTCGCCAGGGAAAGTGCCCGGAGCGACGTGATGCGGGTCGGAGATTCCAAATTTTACAGCCGGCCGCTGGAGCTGGACAAAGCGGAAATCGCGGAGCTCCGCGCGGCATTCAATCCGGGGAATCCCTTTTCGCCCGGTAGCGGAGGCGATCCGTGCGGGAGATTCCACGCGGATTATCTCCTGCTCTGGAAGTCGGGAGAAGCCACGTATTACGCGCAGATCGGGCTGGGGTGCCAGGAGATCGAGGCGTCGGGCCCGGCCGGCCGTATCCACAGCTACATCCCTCCCGACATCTACGCCCGCCTGGACCGCGTGCTCGGGAAGCATGATGCCCATCGGCCTCAGGCAACCCCCTGAGCCTTGATCGCGCCGTCCAGGCGAAATGCGGGATGGAAGGATCGGCGGGTTTGGTTATGGTGCGCGGATGTTCCGGGGCTGGATCTTTTCCTTGATGAGCGGTACCGCGATGGCGCTTTGCTTCGCGCCGGTCGCGTGGGGGGGGCTGTGCTGGGTGGCCTTGGTCCCGCTGATTTGCGTGGCCTGGCTTGTGGAGCCGCCGGCCCGGTGGAACCGTCTGCGGCTGGCCGGGCTGGGATTTGTTTTCGGGTGCGGGTATTTCGGCGGCAGCCTGTTCTGGCTGACGACGCTAACTACGCCAGGCTGGGTGGCCCTGTCGTTGTATCTTTCGATTTATCCGGCCATCTGGGTGGTCTTTCTCGGAACGGTGGCCAAGCCCGCCGGCGAGGATAGCAGCGGGCGCCCGGTCTGGCTGAGCTCGATCGGCAACCTGCGGTCGTGCGCCTCGGCCGCGGCGGCATGGGTGGCGCTCGAGTGGCTGCGGGGAGTCGTGTTTCCGCAGTTTCCCTGGAACTTTGCCGGGATCGCGCTGAGCGCGAACATCCCGCTCATCCAAGTCGCCGACATCACCGGCGTCGGCGGCATTTCTTTTCTCGTCGTCATGGCGAACCTGATGCTCGTCGCCACGATCAAGCGGCTGGTTCTCGAAGTCGGGCGCGGCGCCCGGCGCCCGCACTATGATTTTGCGGTCACGGTCGCCATGGTCGCTCTCGCGTGGGGATACGGGATGCGCCAGGTTTTTGCTCCGGCACCGCCCTCCGTCGAGTTCAGTTTCGCGGCCGTGCAGGCCAACATCCCGCAAAACGTCCGCAACGACCTGACCTTCGAAACCGATGTCCGGGACCGCTACGCCAGGCACACCGAGGTCGCGCTGGCCATGAAGCCGGACCTCCTCCTCTGGCCGGAATCCGCCACGCCCCGGCCGCTGTTCAACGACCAGGGCACATGGGATTTTGTGCGGGGGCTGGCCGAAAAGCACGAGGGGGATTTTCTCCTCGGGACGATCCATTTTTCCGAGCAGGGCGACTTCAATTCCGTGGCGATGCTGGGCGCGCACGCCAAGGTGGCGCAGATGTATCACAAGATGCACCTCGTCCCGTTCGGCGAGTATGTGCCGTTCCGGCGGGCGTTCCCGCTGTTCGCGTGGATCGTCGGGAACCTTGTCCCCGACGATTTCGATGTCGGCACGAGCGCGGTCGTTCTGGAGATGTCCGCCAAGCCGGTCAAAATCGGGCCTCTCATTTGCTTCGAGGATGTGATCGGAGACCTGGCGCGGCGGTTTGCGCTGGGTGGCGCGCAGGCCTTTGCGGTGGTGACCAATGACGGATGGTTCCTCGATAGCGCCGGCTCCCGCCAGCATGCGGCCCACGCGGCGTTTCGCTGCGCCGAGAACAAGCTGCCCATGATCCGCGCCGCTAACACCGGAGTCACCTGCATGGTGGACCGCCTCGGGAGGGTGAGGGAGACCCTGCAGACCGAAACCGGAGACACGTTCATCGAGGGGGTTTTGTTCGGCAAGGTGGCGGCGCCGACAAACCCCTCGCCGACATTCTATGCCCGGAACGGAGAGGTCTTTTCGATCGCCTGCCTCGTCGTATCCGCGCTGGCCGCCGCGGGATTTTTCCTCCGCGCAAGGAAATTGAAAAATTCCGCTTGTCCAACCCGCCCCGAAACGAAACCCTCACCCCGATGAAAGCCCTTGTGACCGTCATGCCCAAACCCTCCGTCCTCGACCCGCAGGGCGCCGCCGCCGCCGAAGCCATCCGCCACCACGGCCTCGAAAAAATCGGCCGCGTCCGGATCGGGAAAGTCATCGAGATCGAGCTCCCCGAAGCGGCCGACGAGTCCGTGCTCCACGAGATCGCCCGCGACCTCCTCTCGAACCCGGTCATCGAGGATTACTCGATCAGTATTTTGAATTGAGGATTTTGAACCGCTAACTGCCACTAATTTTCTCTTCATGAAATTTGCCGTTCTTCGATTTCCGGGTTCGAACTGCGACCAGGATTGCGTGCATGCGCTGAACGCGATCCCCGGCGCCTCGGCCGATTATGTGTGGCACAAAGACACCTCGCTTGCCGGCTTCGATGCCGTGGTCGTTCCCGGCGGATTTTCCTACGGCGACTACCTGCGGTGCGGGGCGATCGCGCGGTTCTCTCCGGTGATGAAGTCGGTGAAGGATTTCGCGGCTTCGGGCGGGCCGGTGATCGGGATCTGCAACGGCTTCCAGATCCTCTGCGAGAGCGGGCTCCTGCCCGGCGCACTCGTGCGGAACCGCGGCCTCCACTTTGTCTGCAAGCACGTGCATCTGCGCGTCGAACGCAACGACTCGCGCTTTACGGGCGCCGCCTCGGACGGCCAAACCCTGAACATCCCGATCGCGCACGGCGAGGGCTGCTACTTCGCGGACGACGAGACGCTGGCCCGACTGCAGGCCAACGGGCAAATCCTCCTGCTCTATTGCGACGGTCAGGGCGACATCACCGATGGTGCGAACCCGAACGGCTCGCGCGGAAACATCGCCGGCATCCGCAACGAGGCTGGGAACGTCTTCGGCCTCATGCCGCACCCCGAGCGCGCCTGCGACCCGCTCCTCGGCAGCACCGACGGACTGGTCATTTTCGGCAGCATGATCCGGGGTTGAAGACCCCCGGAGGAAAAGTGGGGGGCGCGGAAAACGGATCCCCCCATTCGAGACGTCAATCAGTGCCCACACGGTCGAGACGACCATGCTCCCTGGGCTTGCGCAGGCTCACCCGGTTTTCTTGCAGGTCAGGAATGTCTCATCCGGGCCTATCCGCCCCAGCGGGCGCCTTCGCTGAGGGCGGGGGTCCAGTTGCGCTGGTCGCCGTTGGCGTAGTCGGTCTTGCCGATCGCCCCGATCATCTTTTTGCCGGTGGCCGCGCGCCAGAGCTTGCTCATGCTTTCTCCGGTGTGGCAGCTCCAGCTTTTGATGAAGGCGTCGCGGGTAAAGAGGCCGCGTTGGATTTTTTTGAGCTCCTTCTCGTGGAGCCAGCTTTTCGAGCCGCTGTCCACCTCGTTGCTGTAGTCGAACATGAAGCAGGCGCGGTTCGAGTGGCCGTAGAATTCGAAGTCGGCGATCTTCACCTCCGTGCGCGGCCGGCCGGCGTTCAGGTAGTTGATGACATCGTCGCCCGAAGTGATCCAGACGAGGTTGACGTGGTATTTGTCGCGGACGGACAGGATGTTGCCGATGAGGTCGGATTTGTCCTGCCGCTCGGCGCGGCGGACATAGCCGCGCTTGTAAACCATCCATGTGATCTGGGCGTCCGGACCCTCCTTTTTCCGGATCTCCTCGATGCGGACGCGCGCTGCACGGATGAAATTCCCCCACCAGCGGTCGTGGGGAGCGGCCTTGAATTTTTCCCACTCGATCAGCGCCGGTCCGCCGCTGACGAGGATGTATTCCTTTTGGACGGCCGCACTGGCCGTCAGGGTCCCGGCCAGAAGAAACAGGAGAAGCGCGCGAAGAAACATGGGGGAAGGATTCGCGCTGCGCGGAGAAGTTCAAGCACATTCCGCTACGCGTTCATGAGAATTTCCCCCACCCCCGATCTGCCATGGTGAAAACTAGGGAACATACGGCTTTTGCGTCCACCGTTCGAGCCCGTGCCAAACACATGGCATACGGAAAAATGCGGAGCGGACACTTGCCTTGGCGTTTGACAAAACGAGTCTCATGAGACACATCACCCCCAGCCCTCTTCAAAAAAAATGATCACCGTTGTCATCGGACACAAGAACCCCGACATGGATGCGATCTGCTCCGCGATCGGGTATGCCGAGCTCAAGACCGCGACCGGATCTTCCGGCATGCTCGCCGCGCGGTGTGGGAACACCAACGAGCGGATCGATTTCGGCCTCGGAAAATTCGGCTTCGAGGCCCCCGCGTTCCTGAGCGATGTGTATCCGCGGATCGAGGACGTGATGGAGAGGGATGTCGCGAGCGCGCATTTCAAAAGCCCGGTTTACGAGGCGATGACGCAGATCGGGGAGACGCGGTTCCGCGGGCTGCCGGTGGTGGACGACGACCGGCGCTGCCTCGGGCTGATCTCCGGGTTCAAGCTCAGCCAGTATCTGTTTCCGCCGCTCGACCGGATCGCCTCGGCGCGCGTCGTGGACGCCTCGCTGGCCGACATTCAGGCCTCGATCCACGGGAAGCTTCTTGCGGGCCCCGAGGACACCGAGGTTTACCCGCACGATCTCGTCGTGGCAGCCATGCACACGACGACGTTCACGATCCGCCTCGGCGAGCTGGACGTGAAATCCACCGTCCTCATCGTCGGCGACCGCTGGAACATCCAGGAGCTCTCGATCAAGGCCGGCGTCCGGGCGCTTGTCATCACGAACAATTTTCCTCCAAAAAAATCCGTGCTCGCCCTGGCGAAAAAGCACGGTGTCACGCTGATCTCGTCCCCCTACGACACGGCGACCACCGTCCTCCTGGCGCGCGCGGCGGTGACGTCCGGGAAAATGCTGCAATCCGATTTTACGACCCTGCAGGCGGACATGCCGCTGCGCGAAGCGAAGGCCGACGTCACGATGTCCTCGCAGTTCGCGTTCCCGGTTCTCGGGCCGGACGGGCGGCTGGAGGGGATCCTTTCCAAGAGCGATTTTTTGAAGCCGGTGCCACGGCAGCTGATCCTGGTCGATCATAACGAGCTGAGCCAGGCGGTGAACGGGGCGAACGAGATCCCGATCGTCGAGATCATCGACCACCACCGGATCGGGGTCGCGCCGACCCAGCAGCCGATCCTTTTTATGAACCGTCCGGTCGGGTCAACGTGCACGATCGTGGCGGCCTGCTACCGGCAGACCGGCGTTCCTATCCCAAAAAATGTTGCCGGGCTCCTCATGTGCGGGGTGATTTCCGACACCCTCAACCTGTCCTCTCCGACCACGACGGATGCCGACCGCGATGTCCTCGATGATCTCGCGAAAATCAGCGGCGTCCGTCCCTCGGATCTCGCCTCGGAGATTTTCACCGTCGGCTCCCCGCTCCTGACCATGACCTCGAACCAGGCGATCACCGCCGACTGCAAGGAATACACCGAGCGCGGGTTCCAGTTCAGCGTTTCGCAGATCGAGGAACTCAGCTTCTCGCACCTGGCGGAAAAGCGCGACGAGCTGGTCGCCGCCCTCGAGGCCTACCGCTCGTCGAAGAACTATTTCTTCTCCACCCTGCTGGTCACCGATGTGAACACGCAGAACTCGGTCCTGCTCCTCTGCGGGCCGGACAACTTCACGCGCCTGATCGATTACCCCGACGAGGGCCCCTGCGCCTGGAAGCTCGACGGCGTGGTCTCCCGAAAAAAACAGCTCCTCCCCTACCTCACGACCCTCGTGGGCCGGGTGGTGTGATTCGTCAGGCGTAGCACCCCGGCGGGAGATCGATCTGCCGGAAGGCGGGGGCCACCTGTTCGAGGGAATCCACCTTGACGCCGAGGTCCTTGATCAGCCCGTCCTTGAGGCCGTAGATCCAGCCGTGGACGGCCAGCTTTTGCCCCTGCGCCCAGGCGTTCTGGACGACGTTCGTGTGGGTGACGCTGTTGACCTGCTTGATGACGTTGAACTCGCAGAGCCGGTCCACGCGGTCCTCGTCCGCTGGGAGGTCCTGGATTTCCGCCCACCGGTGAGAGTAGGTATCCCGTATGTCGTTGAGCCAGTTGTCCGCGAACCCGTGGCTGGTGCGCTGCATCGCGGCGATGACCCCGCCGCAACCGTAGTGCCCGCAGACGATGACGTGGCTGACATGGAGCGTGTGGACGGCGTATTCCAGGACGGATAGGCAGTTCAAATCGGCGGGATAGACGATGTTGGCGACGTTGCGGTGGACGAAGAGCTCGCCGGGGAGGAGGCCGATGATCTCGTTCGCCGGGACGCGGCTGTCCGAGCATCCGATCCAGAGGTAGCGGGGCGATTGCTGCGCGGCAAGCTTCTCAAAAAAGCCCTCCTCGCGACGTTTCATTTTGTCCGACCAGGCTTTGTTTTTCGCGATGAGTTGTTCGATTTCGCTCATAGGAAGTGTCACAGTTTGATGCCTACGCGCCGGTAGGCGGTGCGGATCTGGTTTATCAGCTCGGCGGTTGTCCTGCCGTTCAGGAGGACGTTGAGAGTGGACTTTTCAAATTCCGCGCGCTTTTCTGGCGAGGCCAGAATTTCAGGCTTCGCCGGCGGAGTCAGGGAGCCGGACCAGCGGTAGCGCCCGTCGGGCAGAACCTCTACGCCGGGGAGCTTTTTGAAGGCCGCGAGGTCCGCTTCGTATTTCGCGACCTGTTCGAGGCCCTTGCCGACGGCGTGCATGTATTTCACAAAGATGGCGCCGTCGCCTTTGCCGTCCATGTTCATGAAGTAGTTGACCAGAAGATAAGCCGTAAAATACATGCGGTGGGATTCCTGGGGATTCCGCGCGAGCGTTCCGGACCATTCTTCGCCGCTGATCCCGAAAAGTTTTTCGATTGGGAACGCCTCGGGAACTCCGCCGCGCGCTTTGAGGGAAGCGACGTAGTCCTTGAGCCCGGTCCTGGCCGAGGAAACCTTGAAGGTGCCGAGTCGCAGGGGGATGGCGTTGGTGTATTCCGCCGTGCCCTCGATCACCCACTGGGGCAGGATCTCGAGCCAGGCGTGCATCATCTGGTGGGTGAGCTCGTGGACGAGCGTGTCGGACCGGTAGTCGGAAGCCTTCGTGTAACTTTTTCCCAGCCGCTCGATGCCGAGGCTTTCGAACGGGACGATGAACAGCTTGCGGGAGCTGAAATATACGCCGCCGCTGTTTTTCGGCCCCCCCTCCTCTTCGTATCGCCCGCGCGAACGCACCAGCAGCGCGTGGAAGCGGTCTCCCTCCTCGGGCTCGGGGCGGACCCCCCACGGCAGCGCCTTCAGGAGCTCGTAGGCGGCCTCGAAATTCCTGGTCACATCGCGCAGCAGATTCAGGGTGAGCCTGCCGTCGCTCGTGAATTCAAAATGCGGCGTGCGGTAAACAAACTTCCCGTCCTGCTCGTTTTCGCTCACGATTTCTACGACGAGCTTGCTGCTGTCCACGCTGACAGTATCCGGCATCGCGACCGGCTGCCGCTCCTGCCAGTCGGCCAAATACGCCCGGTCCGCGTCGCCGAGGGAATCCGCCGGAATGTTTGCAAGCTGGCCGCTGAGGAGCCGGACCACAACGGCCTTCCCGTCGTATGTCCGCAGGGCGGCGCGGGTCGCGACCCCGCCGGGAAACGTCCACTCGCGCATCGGCCCCTCCGGCGGCAACTGCGCCGCGGCCGGGAACGCGGCGAAAAGCAGGATCGCGGCCGCCACCAGAATTTCTGCTCGGTTCGGACATTTCGGCATGGTGCGGTCTTTCATATTCGAGCGGAGCCGGCCATGGCCAGTTTGTTCTGCGCACCGCGCGGGCGCACCGCTTGCTTAAACAGCGAAAACCCGTTAGACGTTTTCGCATGGTCAAACGACTTGCCCTTGCCATTCTTGTGGCGCTGCTGCCCGTCGGCCTTCGCGCGGACGAGACCGTGCTGGCCACGCAGAAAAAGCTCGCCAAGCTCGGCTTCTACAAAGGTGAGGCCGACGGGCAGACCGGGAGCCAGACGAGCGCGGCGGTCCGCCGGTATCAGATCGCGGAAAACCTCAAGGTCACCGGGGAGCTGAACCGCCAGACGCTCGCGCAGCTCGGGATCAAGGGCTCGGCGCCGGGGCCCGCCTATGTCGCGATCGCCGATATTTTCAAGGGGGGGCCGTATCTTTCCGAGGGGCCGGAGGCGCAGGTGGCTATGATCCGGCAGGCGCAAAAAAATCTGAAGCTTCTCGGGTATTACAGCGGCCCGGAAGACGGCGCCCCGAATGGCGCGCTCGTGTCCGCCCTCAAGATCTGGCAAAAATGCGCCGGCTTTCGGCAGACCGGACGGCTCGACGAGAGCTCGCTCAAAGGCCTCGACCTGATACCCAACTGATATGGCAACCACGAACGAAGTCCTCGACCTTTTCCGCCAGACCGGCGCCCTGCTCCACGGCCATTTTGTTCTGCGCAGCGGCCTCCACAGCCGGGAATTTTTCCAGTGCGCGCTGCTGCTGCAGGATGCCGCGATCGCCGCGCGCGTGTGCGGCAGGCTGGCCGACATGCTCGGCGGCTACGAGGCGACGACCGTGATCTCGCCGGCGGTGGGCGGGATCATTGTCGGGCAGGAAGTCGCCAGGCACCTCGGCAAACGCCACATCTTCGCCGAGAAGGACGGAACGGGCGGGCTCGTCGTCCGGCGGGGGTTCACGATCACCCCCGGGGAAAAATTTCTGGTGGCCGAGGATGTGGTGACCCGCGGCGGGCGGGTCCAGGAGACGATCCAGATCGTGCGCGACCACGGCGGAATCGTTTCTGCGGCGGGATCGATCGTGGACCGGAGCGGCGGGTCGCTTCCCGATTTCGGGTGCCCGTTTATTTCTCTCGTGCAGATGAACGTCGAGACCTTCGACCCGGACAACCTTCCGGACGATCTCAAGGGCACCCAAGCGGTGAAACCCGGAAGCAAGTAGGTGTGGCATCCCCATGGACCGCATCCTTTTAACCGCCGCGACATTTTGCCTGCTTTTGAGCTTCGGCTACACGCTGTTTGCGCTGGGGGCCGGACGGTATCGGCCCGGCCGGGTGAACCTGGTGGCGATCCTCGGCGGTTTTGTGATCCTCACGCTCGACCTTTGGAGCCGGGGGCACGCGCAGGGGTCGTGCCCGATCAACTCTCTTTTTGACGTCTTGGTTTTCATGTGCTGGTCGACCCTGCTGATCTATCTGGTCATCGGTCCGGCCTACCACCTTTCCCTGCTCGGCGCGTTCACGTCGCCGCTGGTTTTTCTCGTGCTCCTGTTCGCACAATTGGGACCTGTCGGGCCCGCGGCGCATGGCCGGTTCGACCACGATCCCTGGACGGAATTGCACGCGGCGCTGAGCCTAGTCGCCTACGGGGCTTTCGCCCTGGCGGCTGTCGCGGGGCTGATGTATCTGGTGCAGGACCGGCAGTTGAAAACGCGCCGGGCCGGCGCGCTCCTCTACAATCTTCCGCCGATCGCCGACCTCGGCGTCGCGAATGCCCGGCTCATCGGTCTCGGCTTCGGGCTGCTGACCGCCGGGTTTGCAGCCGGGTTTGCGGCCGGGCACATCAGCGGGGTCCACGTCCACAGCGTGAAGTTTGTGGCCTCGATTTTCATCTGGGCGGGATACGGGGGGATCCTGGTCCTGAGAAGGATCCGCCGCCTGCCGCCCCGGCGCACCGCCGAGGCGTCGATGCTTGTCTTCTGCGTGGCCCTGTTCGCTCTGCCGGTCATCCAGTATCTTTCTTCGTCCAAATGAACATCCTCTGCGCGGGCATCAGCCACCGGAGCGCGACAGTCGATATCCGGGAAAAATTCGCCGTCGGCCCGCACGAGCTGGAGCAGGCGCTCACGCGCATCCGCGGGATCGACGGGCTGGCGGGAGCGGTGATCGTTTCGACCTGCAACCGGGTCGAGTATTACACGGCGAGCGTGTGCCCGATCCGCGTGATGGACGGGCTGCGCGGATATCTTCAGGACCGGACGGGAGGAATTGACGCGCCGCTCTACACCCACGAATCCCCCGCGAGCGTCCGGCATCTTTTCCGGGTGGCCAGCGGCCTGGATTCCATGGTGATCGGCGAGACCGAGATCCTCGGCCAGCTCAAGCAGGCGTATGCCGCGGCCACGGCCTTCGGCGCAACCACCCGGCATCTCAACAAGCTTTTCCAGCACGCCTTCCGGGTGGCGAAGCAGGTGCGGAGCGAAACCCAGATCACCCGCGGGTCAACGTCCGTCGGCTCGGTGGCCGTGGACCTCGCAGGAAAAATTTTCGGCGACCTGAACGGGCGGACGGTCATGATGCTCGGTGCCGGAGAGATCAGCGAGAGAACCGCGCGGAGCTTTGTCTCCCGGGGGATCGGCACCGTGATCGTGACGAACCGCACCTTCGAGCGCGCGGCGCGGCTCGCGGAAGAGATCGGGGGTGCGGCTGTGCATTTCGACGACTGGCACAACGCCCTCGACAAAGTGGACATCCTGATCTGCTCGACCGCGGCCCCCCACCCGGTCGTGACCCGCGAAAAGCTGGAACCCCTGCTCAAACGGAGGAACGACCGGCCGCTTTTTATCATCGACCTCGCCGTGCCCCGCGATGCCGAGGCTTCCGTGAACGACCTCGAAAACGTCTATCTCTACGATATCGATTCGCTGGAGGAAATTGTCCGCCAGTCGCTCGAAGTCCGCCGCGCCGAGGTCGTTCGCTGCGAAAAAATGATCGACCAGCATGTCAGCGAGTATGTCGCCTGGATGCGGAACCACATCTCCTTTCTCACATGAAAAAAATGATCCTTGGCACACGCGGAAGCGACCTGGCTCTCGTCCAGACACGGGACGTTGCCGCCCGGCTCGGGCGGGCGCATCCTGGGCTGGTCCTCGAGGAAAAGATCATCAAGACGACCGGCGACAAGCGCCTCGATGTCAGCCTCTCCGCGCCGGGGTCCCTCGAAAAAGGGCTGTTCACGAAGGAGTTGGAGGAGGCGCTGCTCAGCGAGGCTGTCCACGCTGCCGTGCACAGCCTCAAGGACCTCCCCACCGAACAACCGCCCGGGCTGGTCGTCGGCGCGATTCTCGAACGGGCGGACCTTTCCGACACGCTTGCCTCGAAGCATGCGGGCGGATGGAAAGGCCTTCCTCCCGGGGCGACGGTCGCCACGTCGAGCCTCCGCCGGAAAAACCAACTCCTCCTCCTGCGCCCCGATTTGAAGATCGTGGAAATCCGCGGCAACGTCCCAACCCGGCTGCGCAAAGTTTTGGAGAGCCCTGCCCTGGACGCCTTGGTTGTGGCCAGCGCGGCGCTGGCACGGCTCGGAGAGAACACCGTCCCCGACGGGCTGCAGGCGACGATCATTGAGGAAATGCTTCCGGCCCCCGGGCAGGGCGCCGTCGCCGTGGAGTGCCGCGAGGGGGATTCAGAAACTCTCGAGGCGCTCGCCGCCATCCACCACGAACCGACCGCGCTTTGCGTCCGCGCGGAACGGGAGCTCCTGCACAGCCTCGGAGGAGGATGCCATCTGCCGCTCGGGGCGAGGGCCGTCATCGAAGACGGGAAGCTGCGGCTCCTGGCCGGGCTGTTCGAAGCGGACGGCATCCGCTGGCTTTCGCGATAGCGCCGGATTGGGTATATGCCTGATGGTTGCACAGCACAGGGGCGAACGGGCGTCCCGCCCGTTTAGAGACTGGAAATCGCATCGGAGTGATGTGCCTCACACGGGCGGAAAACCAGCGCGATAGCGCATCGTAAAGTGGGAAAGACGAATGTTTGGTGCAGGGAGCACAACCAGGCGGCGAGGGAAGCCGCTCGGTAGAGCAACCGGAGGTTGCCCCGGAGGGCGAGACGAGCGGGAGCGAGCGAGTCAACACCCCGAAACGAAGTGAAGCGTCGCCCATGCCCCCTTGGAAGATTCGCGAAGTTGCAACTTTCGTGCGCCCCGCCGGATTTTTTGGGGAGCGCTTTCGCGATTGACGGAGGCCGCCGCCGCGGTTAGGCTCACTTTCCAATTTTTTGAAAGTAGGTGAATTTATGCCGGAAGTAATCGTTCGAAAAGGTGAGCCGATTGATCGCGCTTTGAAGCGCCTCAAGTCGAAGCTTGATGCCGAGGGGCTTATGGATGAGGTGCGCCGCCTGCGCGCCTTTGAAACCCCGACCCAACGCTCGCGCCGCAAAGCCAAAAACAATGCCAAGCGCGCGAAGATGAAAATCCGCTTTAATTTCAACCCCGTGTCCTGATCTTGGACACATCGCGGGTGGTTATTGCCGGCTGCGGCTTCCTTGGGGAGGCCGCAGCCTTTTTGTTTTCGGAATCCGGGTCGCAGGTCCTCGGCCTTTGCGCCACAGATGGAACCGCCGCCCGCCTCGCAGGCAGGCGATACGAGGTTCGAACCGCAGACATCACCGGATCGCTTTCGGAAATTCCGCCGGAGTGGAGAACTCCCGACCTCCTGATCCATTGCGCCAGTTCGAGCCGCGGCGGGGCCGGGGAATACCGCGCGATCTACCGCGACGGGCTTTCCAACTTGCTGGAGATCCTTGCCCCGCGCCGCGCCATTTTTACCGGCAGCACGTCGGTCTATGCCCAGGAGGACGGCGAGTGGGTGGATGAAAATTCCCCTGTGGAGCCCACGCGGGAAACCGGCCGGATCCTTCTCGAAGCCGAAGCTCTAGCCCTGGCTGCGGGGGGAGTTGTCGCGCGTCTCTCCGGCCTTTACGGGCCCGACCGCTCGATGTATCTGCGGAAATTTCTCGAAGGCGCCGCGGTCCTCGAAGCCGGCGGCTCGCGCTGGACGAACCAGATCCACCGCGACGATGCCGCCCGCGCGCTGACGCTTCTCGCTAATCCCACTGTCCCTCCCGGCATATACAATGTCTGCGATGACTCGCCCGCCACCCAGCGCGACCTCTATGGCTGGATCGCCGGATTTCTGAACAAGCCGCTCCCACCCGAAGGCCCGCGCGACCCGGACCGCAAGCGCGGATGGACCAGCAAGCGAATCAGCAACGCCAAACTGCGCTCCATCGGCTGGGCACCCCGCTTCGCCTCCTACCGCGACGCCCTGCCGTCGCTGGGAGAATCCTGAGCGCCCGCAAAGCTGTATTTCATTCCTCTTCAAGCGGCGCCCGTAAAAATGCAGACGCGTGTGATTCCCCGTTGCCCGGCGGCTTCTCTCTCTGATTTTTTGCGCGGTTTTTCTGCGTGCCAGAAATAGAGGCTGATGAAAGACTGCGCCGGTGATTGCTCAAAAGAAGATGGGCCTTGCGATGGCCACCGTGCTGGTGCTGGTGAACATGGTCGGCACGGGGATTTTTCTTTTGCCGGTGAGCATGGCCTCGGTCGGGAGCATTTCCATAATCGGCTGGGTGGTCGCAGGGATCGGCGCGGCGGCGATCGGGCTCATGTTTGCGATGCTCGGGGCGGTCAAGCCCGAGGCGGGAGGTCCGTATGCCTATGCCCGCGAGGCCCTCGGGCCGTATCTCGGGTTCCAGACAAACTACATCTACTGGTCGGCGAACCTCGTCGGCAACATCGCCGTCGCCACGACGGTCACCGGGTATTTCACCGAGCTGGTCCCGGCGATCGGCGGCACCGGCCGCGAGGCAATTTTTACGATTGGCGTGGTCTGGGTGGCGACCGCGATCAACATCGCGGGCCCGCGCTGGGTCGGGTTTTTTACCGGCTGGGGCACCGTGCTCGCCATGATCCCCCTCCTCGCCATCGCGGTCTTCGGATGGCTCTGGTTCAACCCTCAAATCTTTTTCGGGAGCTGGAACCCTCGCCATGATTCCGAGTGGAACGCGGTCTCGACAAGCGCGGCATTCGCCCTCTGGGCGTTCATGGGGGTGGAGAGCGCGGCGGTGGCGTCGGACGTCATCGAGAACCCGAAGCGCAACGTCCCGCTCGCCACGATGATCGGGCTCACGATCGCGGGGATCCTCTACATCGCGACCTGCACCGTCCTCATGGGGATCATGCCTGCCGAGGAGCTGGCAAAATCCTCCGCGCCGTTCGCCGATGCGGCCGCGAAGGTCCTCGGCCCGGCCGGAGCGGTCGTCATCGCCCTCTGCGCGATCTTCAAGGCCGGGTCCTCGCTCGTCGGCTGGACGCTCACGATCAGCCAGTCCGCCGCCGCCGCCGCGAAGGACGGGCTCTTCCCGAAAATCTTCGGGCTCACGGACGCGCGCGGGATCCCGAGCCTCAACTTCCTGATCACGGGCGTCCTGATGTCCCTCATCGTGGTCGCGACCGCCTCGCCAACGCTCGCCAAGCAGTTCAACGAGATCATCGACATGGCGATCATCCTCACGATCCTGCCCTACATGTATACCGGGATCGCATTTTTGAAGATCGGGAAGCTTGCCGGCACAAACCGCTGGCACCACTACCTGGTCGTCTCGATCGTCGCCGTGGTAAGCATCTACTGCCTCTGGGTGGTCGCCGGATCCGACGCGACCCTCACCCGCAACGCGATGATCATCCTCTTCGCGAGCGTCCCTCTCTACCCGATGTTCGCGCGCGGGTTTGATGAATAAGCAGAGTAAGGGAGAATCGTGCGGGCGGGTTCAGGCGGCGACCTGCCTGCCGCTGGCGGCGAGGAGCCGGCTGTAGAGGACGAGATGCCGGTTTGCGGCGGAGGCCCAGGAGAAGTCCGCGGAACGTGCGGCCTCGACCAGGGGCGCAAGATCGGCGGTCCTCGAAGCGCGGCCGATCGCGTCGCCGAGGGCCTCGACGGAATTTTTGTAAAAGACGAACCCGTTTCCGCCACCGGTGACCGGGTCAAAGTCCTGCACGAGCTGCCGGAGCCCGCCGCAGTGCGCGGCGATCGGCAGAACCCCGTTCCTGAGCGCGAGCATGAGCAGCTCGCCGCCGGGTTCGACCGGGCCGGGGAGGATCAAAAATTCCGAGGCCGAGAGGGCGAGGTGGAAAAGAGTGGCATCCACTTCGGGGAGATTTGCGAAACGCCCGGCATGCCGCCGCAACGCGATCTCGAGGGCCTGGCGGTGGGCCGGTTCGACCGGTCCGAGCAGGAGGACGCGCGCGTCATCGGACGGCAGGCGGTCCAGGGTTTCGAGCAGGAGTCCGATCCCGGCACCGCGCGTGGCCGAGGAGTCGGCGAGGAAAATCCTGCCGCCGGGCAGGAGGCCGGCGAGCTTGCTCAACTCGTCGCGCGCCGCGGATTTTTCCGCTGCGGGAAAAACCGGCCAGGCGGATTCTTTCAAGCCATCCGGGATGCCTTCGAGCTTGTAGCTCTGCTCGCGCAGCACGCTCTCCAGGCCGCACCCGAATTCCGGGGTCTGCATCTCCGCCACGTAGCGCCGGCCCGGAAGGACGACGGAATCCGCAAACAAAATTCCCGCCTTGAGGCAGTTCATGCTCCCGAAAAATTCGAGCCCGCGCGCGGAAAAATATTCGCCCGGGAGGTTCGAGAGCCCGAAATCGTAGCTCCAGAAATTCCCCTGGTATTCGAGCCCGTGCGGCGTGAGCACAGTGACGGCCGGCAGGCGCTGGTCCTTCGCGAAGACCGGGAGCAGGGCCGTCTGCCATCCGTGCACATGCACGACGTCCGGGGCCAACTTTTTGGCGAGTTCGAGGGCGCATTTGGTGAAGAAGATGAAGCGGGCCGAGTTGTCCTGGTAGTCGCGGTCGTCCGCCCCGTAGAGGCCGGTGCGGTCGAAAAATTCGTCGCGGGCCACAAACAAGACTTGAACGCCCCCCGGGGCCGCCGCTTCGAGGATCTCTGCCGGGAGCTTCGCGGGGCCGACCGGGACCGAGAACTTCATCTTCGTGCGCTTCGCCTTGATCGATTTGTCCTCGCGGACGCATCGGTAATACGGCAGGACCACGGTCACCTCGTGCCCCGCCTCGCGGACGTGGGCGGCAAGGGCCAGCATCTCGTCCGCGAACTCGCCGGTCCGCGCAAACGGGGTCATCTCGCTCGCGGCCATCAATATCTTCATGCACACATTCTCGAACAGCCTGCCGCCCCGAGTCGAATGAATTTGGCGTTCGGGATAAGAAAGATGCTGTTTCTCTCAAGCGAACGGCATCGCGTTCAATCCAGATTCGGATTTCGCCCGCGAATCACGGGAATAAACGCGAATAAATGAGGGAGATAAATATATTGGCGGGGACGAAAACAGACCGCTTTATCCCGCTGGAAGTTCTTCCCATTCGCGTGGTTTCGCGTGATTCGCGGGCTTCTTCCGCCGTTTTCGCGCTCAATCCGGTCCGGCTGAACCTGAATGCGAAGCCGGAGGATGCAGGGGGGGCGGCTGGTCAAGCGCATCCGGCTGGACGGGCTGCCCGCTCGCCTCCAGCGCCAGCAGAAACGCTCCCGCCACCACGGACAAAAATGAAAATTGCCGAATCATCCGATGTTGGGTTGTGTTCGACCCGTGCAAACAATATGCAGATCAGACCCGAGTGCAAACACCCAAATCCCCGCGTAAGAACGCCGGATGCAGGGAGTGTGGCTCGACACACGATAGATAAAAGTAAGGGCGTCGCCCTCGGAGCCCTTGCTGTGGCAGAGAGGAGGCCAAAGGCGACATCCCTCCATGGATTGCGCTTACGCGCGGATCAGGGAAATACATCGGGGGATGATCGGACCAGACAGCGGAGGGCGTATCGGAAGGAATCAGCTCGCAAGCGGCCTGGCGGTTGATCAATCTTCTGCGGCCCGCGCACCATGTCAGAAATCTCACGCCGCCGAACATTCGCCATTCCTCCAACAATCTCACAGGCGGACTGACATCTGAATGGCGTTGGAAAGTTGCTTGCCGACCTCGAATTTCTGCTTCGGATCATTTTTTGGAATTGCCTTGAAAACTGCAATTTTCAAAGTCCCCGAGCCTCTTAGTCCGCCAAGCACTCCGAATTGCATTTGCAGCATCTGATTCCAGGGAAATGCTTGGATCGTGCCGCTAGTGTCGGTGGCCGCAACCGGTTCCAGGTAGTATCCTTCGGTGTGGCCCAGCGAGCCGTCGCCCTTCTTGTAACTGAAAATGGCGCCGACGAGCACTTGCCTTGGAGCCGAGTCGTTCAGCCGTTCGTATTTTAAGTTCGGTATGCTAACCATTAGAATTTCACCATTGACATCATTCTGAAGCGAAATCCTGAAATCGGGCTCGGGAACAGTATCGGAGATTTGCGCCGACTGCGCTGGGGTTGGTGCCGGCGCAGTGGGCGGGGATGATGCATTGGGCTTACTATTAACACAGCCGACCATGGAAGCGAGAAGTAATCCCCAAGCGATACTGGCATTCCGAATGATTTTTAATGTAGTGCTCATAATGGTTTCTTGACAGGCGGGTTCGCCCATTCCTGCCATTTAAGTTCTCCGGATGGATCAGACTTTTTTAGAATGCCATCAGAGCCAAAAAATAGATTTCGATAGTGGAGATACTTTCCTTTGCGTGTGGCTCCAATTCGTATTCCAGGGGGAAGCGGATCATGATTTGGATTAGTTTGGCAGTTTGCATCCCAGTTGGTTAATTCCATCCATGCTTCTCTCGTCATTGTATTTTTGTTAGGAAAATACACTTGCATAAAACGTCCCGGTAAAATCGATCCAACAAGGTCCGACTCGTATGCCAGCCATTTGGCATGGGTCTCCCCGTTAGAATCTTTATCAGCTTTGATAGGCTTGCCAAACTGACTGACC
>JBAWVC010000024.1:0-17955 GCA_037147455.1 Verrucomicrobiota bacterium
CGGGAGCGGGTGAACGTCATCGGCGTGGTGACGCCCTCGCCGGTCGGCGTGGCGATGCTGAAGCTGAGGAACCCTTCGCCGCCGAGCCCGAGGCCGGTCATGCACGGGCCGTTCTTGATGAAGAGCGTCGTGTCGATTTCCTGGGCCATCTTGGTGAGGTTCCGGATATTCTGCGAGTGCATGATGCCGGTGTGCTTGTAGCCGTGCTCGGCCTTGATCGCCTCCGCGATGGCAGCGTCCACGTCCGGGACGCGCACGATCGGGATGAACGGCATCATCTGCTCCTCATCGACAAAGATATGGTTGGCTTTGGTCTCTCCGAAGAGGAGCTGGGTCGAGGCGGGGACATCGAGTCCGATCGCCCTCGCGAGGACGGAGGCGTCGCGTCCAACCAGATCGCGGTTCACGACCGGGTGCGGGCATCCGGCCCCTTTGCCCTCGGGAAAGACAAAGGCCTTTTCGGCGAGCAGTTCGACCTGCTTGGCGTGAAGCTGGACGGCGCCCGCCCTGCGGAGCGCATCCATCAGTTTGTCGGCGACCGAGGCCACGACAAAAACTTCTTTTTCTCCGATGCAGAGGAGGTTGTTGTCGTAGGAGGCCCCTTGGATGATCGAGCGGGCAGCGTGATCCAGATCGGCGGTCTCGTCCACGACGACAGGCGGGTTTCCCGGGCCCGCGCAGACCGCGCGCTTGCCGGTCTTCATCGCGGCGGCGACGACGGCGGGGCCGCCGGTCACGCAGAGGAGCTTCACGAGCGGGTGCTTGCACAAAATGTCAAACGTCTCGAGCGTCGGCTTGACGACCGTGGTCAGCAGGTCGGTGATCCCGGTCTCGGCGGCGATCGCCTGATTGTATTCGCGGATCGCGAGGGCGGCGCACTTCGCGGCAGCCGGATGGGTATTGAAGGCGACCGCGTTGCCGGCGGCGATCATGTTGATCGCGTTGCCTGTGAGCGTGGGAACGCTATGCGTGGAGGGAGTGATCGCCCCGATGACGCCCCATGGCGCGTGGTCGATCACGGTGAGCCCCGAGTCCCCGCTGAACGCCGAGCGGTCGATCATCTCGACCCCGGGGACGAGGTCGCCGCAAATCTCGAGCTTCTCGATCTTGTGGTCGAGGCGGCCGATCTTTGTCTCGTTGAATTCGATCTCGCCCCACTCCTTCGCCTTTTGAACGCAGAGCTTGCGGATCACGGCGATCGCCTTCTTGCGGGCGGTCATGCCTCCCTCTCGAAGCTTCTCGAACGAACTCTGGGCGGCCTCGACCGCTGCGTTCATGTCTTCGTAAACCCCGAATCCCGATGGCCCGGACGCGGCCGGGGAGGCGGAGGTTTTCGGCGGGGAGGTCTTCAGCCGGGCGAGGACTTCGCCGACGACTTTTGCCACGAGTTTTTCATCAATCGCTGCCATAAATATTAGTGAACTTTGTAGAGAATTGTTTTGCCGAGATCCACGGTGTCGACGATCCCGACGACCACCGCATCCACCGGGGAATCCTTGTCATCCGCCGCGAGACGCGCGGAGCTGCCCTGGACGACTAAAATATAGTCCCCCTCGCCAGCCCCGAGGCTGTCCACCGCCACGAGCGTGGACGTTCCGGGCTTGAGCTCCTTCGCGGACGGCGAGTCAATGACCAGCGGCCGGACGACCAGGAACTTCTGCCCGGTCATCTTGGGATTTTTTTTGGTGGCAACAACGCTGCCTTCGACGCGGCATAAGATCATTTCGCTTTAGGCAGGACGACGCCGAGGTCGTTGTGTGGGCGGGCGATGACGCTCACGCTCACGACTTCGCCGAGCGACTGCGCCGCGATTTTCCCGGCCTCGGTGGCGGCCTTGACGGCTGCGACATCACCGCACACGACTGCCGTGACCATGGCGTTTCCGACCTGGGTCATGGGGCCGACGAGCTCGACGTTGGCGGATTTCAGCATCGCGTCCGTCGCCTCGACGAGGGCGATGAGTCCGCGGGTTTCGATCATTCCGATTGCTTGTTGTGACATGGTATTATGGTTTGGTTTTTGGTTGGTTTTTCAGTTAATGCGAAATTTGAAATTTGGAATGAGGAATGAATGCCCTGCGGGCCGCAGGCACTTGGAGCCGGAGGCTCCCTGTTTCATCCTTCTGACTTCATCCTTCATCCTTTTCTTTAAGTTTCTCCCAGGCGTTGCGGGCGATGATGATTTCCTCGTTCGTTGGGATGACGCGGACCTCGATTTTCGAGGCGGGGGTTGAGATGACGGCCTCGGAGGCGCGGGCGGCCGCGTTGGCGGCGGAGTCGAGTTCGAGTCCGCAGAAGTCGAGGTTGGAGCAGACGGCGGCGCGGAGGCCCGGGTTGTTTTCGGCGATTCCGGCCGTGAAGATGAGGACGTCGGCCCCGTTCATCTCGACCAGGAACTGGCCGATGAATTTCCGGATCTGGGCCACAAAAACATCCATGGCGATCCGGGCGTTTTCGTTTCCGTTTTTGGCGGCGTCGAGGAGGTCCCGGACATCGCCGGTGGGCAATCCGGACATCCCCTTGAGCCCGGATTCGGTTGTGAGGGCTTTTTCCACGGCGTCCAATCCGAGGCCGAGGTTGCGGGCGAGATAGATGAGCGCGAAGCAATCGAAATCGCCGACGCGGTTGTTCTGGGGAAGTCCGCTTTGGGGAGTCATCCCCCAGCTCGAGTTGACGGCCTCGCCGTTGACGACGGCAGCGATCGAGGAGCTCCCGCCGAGGTGGCAGGAGATCATGCGGAGTTTGTCCGTGCCGCGGAGTTCGGCGCAGCGCCCGGTGACGTAGCGGTGGCTGGCCCCGTGGAACCCGTAGCGGCGGATGCCGAACTTTTCCTCCCACTCGAGCGGAATCGGATACCGGGACGTGCTTGCGGGCATCTTGTCGTAGAATGCTGTCTCGAACGTGCCGATGCAGGGCAGCCCGGGATAGAGGCTGTTGAAAAGACGGACGCCGGCGATGTAGGGCGGGTTGTGCGCGGGCAGGAGGGTGTTGAAGTCCTCCATGGCCCGGAGCACCGGCTCCTCCATGAACTGCGTGCCGGAAATCCCCTTCGCCATCACCGGCTTGAAGCCGACGGCCGCGAGGCCGTCAAACCCGCCCAGCTCCGCCTCGATGAACGCGATCGCGGCGGCGTGGTCGGGAAATGAGGCGCTGCCTTTCTTGGCCGCCGCGTCCCCGACCGTGATGGAATACGGGCTCTCCGCCGACCCGATCCGCTCGATCCCGCCCTTCGCCAGCACGCGCTCGGAGGGCATCTCGAACAAACGGAACTTGAACGAGGTGCTCCCGATGTTTGCGACGAGGATATTATTCCTGGCGGACATGGATCTTGCGATGAGGCGGGCGGAGCGAACCCCGGGGCTACTTGGCCGGGGCCGGCTTCGTGGCGAGGAATTTCCCGAGTTTGACGAGGTCGTCGTGCGGGCGCGGGATCACGTGGACCGCGATCACTTCGCCGATCGCGCTGGCCGCAGTGGCGCCGGCTTCGACGGCGGCTTTGACCGCCGCGACCGAACCGCCGATAAACACGGCGACATGCCCTGAGCCGACTTTTTCCCAGCCGACGAGTTCCACGTTTGCCGCCTTGAGCATCGCGTCCGTCGCTTCAAACTGCGAGACGAGGCCCTTGGTTTCAATCATTCCGAGTGCTTGGTTTGCCATAATAGTTAGTGGGTGAATTGTTGGATCAGGCGGTGAAGAACTTCAGGAGTTCCGCGGCCGGGCGGGCGATGACGTGGGAGGCCACGAGATTGCCGACGCGGGTCGCCGCTTCACGCCCGGCTTCGACGGCCGCTTTGACGCTGCCGACATCCCCCTGGACGATGGTTGTGATCAGGGCTCCACCGATGGGGATGGATTTGATCAGTTGCACGTTCGCGGCTTTGACCATCGCGTCACTGGCTTCCACCAGGCCGACGTATCCGCGGGTTTCGAGTAGTCCGATTGCTTCGCTCATGTTTTTGTTGTTTGGTTTGGTTGACGGTTAGGATTTGAAAAGTTCCACCTTGTCGGCGTGGTCGAGGTCGCAGGCGTTCGCCTCGTCGGTGTCGATATGCACCTCGAGCTTGAAGCTCGGGTCCACGCGGACGAGCAGGTCGTCGAACCGCGTGGTGCAGCCTTTGGCGCGGACCTTGAGAGTGATGAGATCTAGGTGCTTGACCCCGTAAAATGATGCGTCCGAGGGCGACATGTGGACGTGCCGCGCCGCGCGGATCACGCCGTTCTTCATCTCGAGAAACCCTTTCGGCCCCATGATGTAGGCTCCCGGAGTTCCCTCGATGTCTCCGGACATCTTCACCGGCACATCGATCCCGAGTTGGACCGCATCGGTGAATGCCAACTCGATCTGCGTCAGGTTCCGGCAGGGTCCCAGGATCCGCAGGTTCGGGATGATCCGCTTGCGCGGCCCCACCAGCGTGACCGTCTGCTGCGAAGCAAACTGGCCTTCCTGATAAAGCATCTTGTGCACGGTCAGCTCCGCCCCTTTTCCAAAAAGCACCTCCACGTTCTCCGGGGAAATATGCATGTGCCTAGCAGAGCTGTTCACCACGAGCACCGGAGCCTGCGCCGCCGGTATCGACCGTCCGAGCTGACGGAACAAGGCCTCGCGAACGAGCGACTCGACGAGCGGGCGACTGGGAGATTCAAGAATGGCCATCGGGAAATATACGGAAATTTAAATGACTGAATTCCTTCATATATCTTTTTCGAAAAGCGTCAACAGGAATTTTTCGGAAAATTTACAGATAGTGAACCGGGAAGGCGGATTTGCTCGGGGAGACGATGTCGGGAAGCGGGGCATCCGGGTTGCAGGAGACGATTTTCACCAGCCCCGGATGGATCCCGGCCCTGGCGAGTTTTTCCTCCGGGGCATCGGTGAGAAGGAAGTCCACATCCGGCCATTTTCTCAGGAGGAACGGTGCCGCAGAACCGATTTTTGAGGAGTCCAGACAATAGACGGCGTGGGCCGAACGGCGGACGGCGACGAGCTGCTGCTGGACGATCGAATCCTGGGAATTGAAGATTCCGTCTTGGTTTGCAGCCTCCGCAGAGAGAAAGGCCAAGTCAAAGCTCCAAAATTCCAAGCTCCGGCGGGCGGTTTCCCCGAGGAGGACCGACTGGCGGTCGAGGATCTGCCCGGCGGTAAGATAAACGTTGAGTTCCGGAATGGAGGAAAGGAGTTCCCCAACAGGGATGTTGGAGGTCACGATTGTCATCGGCGACACCGGAGCTGCGCGAAAAGCCTCCGCGATCGCAAAAATCGTGGTCCCGGAGTCGAGAAAATACGTGCCCCCCGGCTTGAGGAAACCGAGGGCTTTGCGAGCCACCTTCGCCTTGCTCCTGGAACCCGAAGCCTGCCTTTCACGAAATGAAGGAAACCGCTCATTAAATTCAGCAAGCGCACCGCCGTGCGTGCGTTTGAGTTTATTTCTGCTGGCGAGGGCGGCGAGGTCGCGACGGACGGTAGCCTCGGAGACATCGAGACGACGGCACAGCTCGCCGATCGGCAGGTAACGGTGTCTTTCAATGAGCGCGGCAAGCTTTTCGCGGCGCGCCTCGACAACATGGACCGGAACCCTCATCCCGGAAATGCCTGCCAGATTTTTTGAGTGATATCAATCATATTCCAGAAAAAAATTTCCCTCGTAACTGTATGTAATTCATCCGTCGTGCGGCGTGAAATTGCAGCGCCGGCTGTCGGGGCGGTCGCTAGGGCTGATTTTACTCAACCTTTATTGCTGGAGGGAACGGTTTTCTTTGAAAGGAAACCATCCAAGATGAAAAGCCCGGCGGCGATGCAGATGCAGGAGTCGGCGATGTTGAACGCCGGCCAGTGCCCATACCAAGGCAGGATCACGTCCAGGAAATCCACGACATAGCCGTGGAGCAGGCGGTCGGTGAGGTTGCCGAGAATTCCGGAGACCAGAAGAGCGGCGGCAATCCTGGCGGGCGTCCCGGCAAAGGCCTTCTTCCAGGCGAGCACGCCGACGACAATCAGAGCGGTGACGGCGAGCAGGATAAAAAAGACATTGCTATCCTTCAGCATGCCGAAGGCCGCGCCCGTGTTGTGGACGTGCACGAAATCCAAAACCCGTGGAACAATCTGGATGACCTCGTCCGTGCCGATGTTTTGAAGGACCAGCCACTTCGTCACCTGGTCGGCAACGTAAAGAGGAAGCGTCAGGAACAGGAGATACCGGAGGGCGGATTTCATGCAGGATCAGCCGCCGCAACGGCTGCTTCGCACCTCGAACACAATGTCGGGTGAGCAGCGCTCGAACCGACTTCGTCACGGTGGCGCCAGCAGCGCTCGCAGCGGGCGGCGGAGGTTTTTTCCGCCGTGACCCCGGCTTCGCCGCCGGAGACGACCGTGAGATCGCTCAGGATGAACAGCTCTTCCAATTCCCCGCCCAGCGATTCGAGCAGAGGCATTTCGGCCGCCGGCACCGTGAGGGCGATCCTCGCTTCGAGAGCGCTGCCGATCCCGCCCGCCTTCTGGATCTTTTCGACGGTCTGGGAGATCAATCCGCGAAGCTCGAGCAGTCGGTTCATGTTCCGGAGAGCATCCGGATTTGTCCATGCCGGGTCGGGTTCCGGGAACATCTGGAGATGCACGGACGAGTCCTTTTGAAAATATCCCCAGGCCTCTTCCGCGGTGAAAGCAAGGATCGGCGCAAGCACGCGGATGAGCGCGTCCAGGACCTTATGCATCGCGAACTGCGTGGCGCGGCGACGCGGAGAATCCCCCTGGTCGCAATAGAGCCTGTCCTTCGTGATATCCACGTAGAGGCTGCTCAGATCGACCGCGCAGAACTGGTTGATCGCGTGGTAAACGCGGTGAAACTCGAGGCTCTCGTAGGCCTCGGCGCACGTCGCGACAACCTCCTGCAGGCGAGCGAGAATCCAGCGGTCCACAAAGGTGAGAGCGGACGGCTCGGGCGGCTGCGCGGCATCGTAATCGTGCAGGTTCGCGAGCAGGATGCGCAGGGTGTTGCGGATCCGCCGGTAGGCGTCGGAGAGGCGCGTGAAGATCTCCTCGGAAAACGGCACGTCGTCGGTGAAGTTGACGCTGCTGACCCAGAGGCGCAGGAGGTCGGCCCCGTATTTTCCGACGTAGTGGTCGGCTTCGGTGGGCTTCTGGTATCCGCCCTGCGCGGACTTCGAGATCTTTTTCCTCGTGTCCATGTCCACGACGAACCCGTGCGTGAGGACCGCGCGGTAGGGCGCGACTTTGTTCATGGCCACCGAGGTCATGAGCGAGCTTTGGAACCACCCGCGATGCTGGTCGGTCGCCTCGAGGTAGAGGTCGGCGGGAAACGCGAGCTCCGGCCTGCGGCGCAGGACCGCCTCGTGGCTGACCCCGGAGTCGATCCACACGTCGAGCGTGTCGTTCCGGCGGGTGAAGCCGGCCGGAAGCCCGACGAGCTTTGCCCATTCCTCATCGCTGAGCTCGAACCAGGAATTCGTTCCGCGTTCGGCAAAAATCTCCGCCACCTTCGTGATCGTTCCGGGATCGAGGACGGGCTCGCCGTTTTCATCGTAGAAGACCGGCAGCGGGACCCCCCACGTGCGCTGCCGCGAGATGCACCAGTCCGGGCGCGACTCGACGGTTCCCCGAATCCGGTTGCGGCCCCAGTGCGGGAGCCAGCGGGTGGCATCCACCTCGCTCAGGGCATTATCGCGGATCCCGTCGATCCGGATAAAAAACTGCTCGACCGCGCGGAAGAGAATCGGGGTCTTCGATCTCCAGCAGTGCGGGTAATCGTGAGGGTAGTCGGCCTGCCCGAGAAGCGAGCCGTTTTCCTTGAGGATGCGGATCACCCCGGCGTTGCCGTCGTCGAGAACATGCAGCCCGGCCAGCGCGGGCACGCCGCAGTCTTCGGTAAACTTACCGTGGGCATCGACGGGGGAGAGGACCTCAAGTCCGTTCGCCTGTCCGGCGAGGTAGTCATCCGCGCCGTGGCCGGGCGCGATATGAACCTGGCCGGTCCCTTTTTCCATCGTGACAAAATCGGCGCTGATGATCGGGACATCGCGATCGAGAAAAGGATGGCGCGCGGACATGCCGACGAGGTCAGCCCCGGAAAATTCGCGTTGGGCGAGGGTTTCCTCGGGGCCGTCGAAAACCGTGCTCTTCGTCTCCTCGAGGAACGCCTCACGCAGCGCGTTGGCGATGACGAGCGTGCGGTTCGTCCCGTCGGGAAGCTCGACGCACAGCACGCTGTAGCGCTCGGCCGGATGCACGGCGATCGCGAGGTTTGCCGGAAGCGTCCACGGCGTTGTCGTCCAGATGACGAACGAGGCTTTGATGTCCGCGAGCGGGCCGGCTGCCGCTTTGAACTCCACATGGATCGCGGGATCGACGCGCTGCTGGTATTCCACCTCGGCCTCGGCCAGTGCCGTCTGGGCCCCCGTGCTCCAAAGCACGGGCTTCTTCTTGCGATAGACGAGCCCCGCCTCCACAAATTTCGCGAACGAGCGGATGATGTCCGCCTCATACGCGGGGTCGAGCGTGAGGTAGGGATGATCCCAGTCGCCGAGCACCCCGAGGCGGCGGAACTGCGTGCGCTGGATATCGATGAATTTGCGTGCGTATTCCTCGGACCGGCGGCGGATCTCGACCGGCGTGAGCCCGGCGGAGGATTTCACCACGCGGAACTCGATCGGGAGCCCGTGGCAATCCCAGCCCGGGATAAACGGGGCGCGGAACCCCGCCATCGTGCGCGACTTCACCACGAAATCCTTGAGGATCTTGTTCAGCGCCGTCCCCATGTGGACGTCGCCGTTCGCAAACGGCGGCCCATCGTGCAGAACATAAAGCGGCCGATCCTTCCGGGCCTCCTGAATTTTCTGGTAGAGCCCCTCGCTCTCCCACTTCGCGAGCATCTCCGGCTCGCGCTGGGCCAGCCCCGCTTTCATGGGAAAATCCGTCTTCGGCAGCTTGATGGTATGTTTGTATCCGCTCATGGAAAGCCTGCACCTCTATCAGCCCGCCGCCTGCGGGTCAATTGGCGCGAGGACGGGGACTGATCACCGCCTGCTCAAACCCTGACGTATTGAACCGGAAGCCGGTCCAGGAATTGGGTGCCGAGGAGTTCCTTCGCGGCGTGGGCGGGCCAGTGAGGGTCGCGGAGAGATGCCCTGGCGATCAGCACGATGTCCGCGCGGTCCCCCGCGATGATTTCCTCCGCCTGCCCTGCGGTAGTGATGCCGCCGACGGCCATCGTGGCGATGCCCGCCTCCTTGCGGATCCGCTCCGCGAACGGAACCTGAAGGCCGGGTGCATACGGGATTTTTGCATCGGGAACGATGGCCCCCGAACTGCAATCGATGAAATCCGCTCCCTCGCTTTTCAGGCGTTTGGCGAGCTCGACAGAATCCTCGATCGTCCACCCACCCTCGACCCAGTCTGTGCAGGAAAGGCGGACCGACATCGGCAGTTGCTCCGGCCAGACCGCGCGCATGGCGCGGAATGTCTCGAGCGTGAAGCGGATGCGGTTTTCGAATTCTCCGCCGTATTCGTCGCTGCGGCGGTTCGAGAGCGGAGAGAGGAAGCTGTGAGCCAGGTAGCCATGCGCGGCATGGAGCTCGACGAACTCAAAGCCCGCCGCCGCGGCACGCTGCGTGGCCTCCACAAAGCGGCCGGTCACGCCGCGGATTTCCGGGACGGTCATCTCGTGAGGTGCGCGTGGCAGATTGCCTCCGAAGGCAATCGCGCTCGGCCCCCAGGGCTCCCATCCACCATCGTTTTCGCCGATCAACCGATCCCCCTCCAACGGGCGCGAGGCGCTCGCCTTGCGCCCCGCATGGGCGAGTTGGATGCCCGCAACGGCACCTTGTTGTTTGATAAATTGCGTGATCCCCAGCAGCGGCTCGATCTGCCCGTCCTCCCAAAGCCCGGCACAATAAGGAGTGATCCGCCCGCGCGGCTCGACGGCGGTTGCCTCCGCGATGATCAGTCCGGCTCCGCCAATCGCACGGGCTCCCAGATGAACGAGATGCCAGTTGTTCGCATATCCGTCCTGCGAGCTATACTGGCACATCGGAGAGATGCCGATCCGGTTGCGAAAGGTGATGCTGCGGGAGGTCAGGGGATCAAAGAGTGAGCTCATGGCGCGCCCATGTGACCGTTTTCTTGAGGCTGATGGAAGCAGGAATATCGGAATCATTCGTCCGGAGCGAACAGACGATCCCCACGATTTCCGATTCCGCTTGTGATTGCCCTCCGGACCCGGATTTGCCAATCATGAGCCTGTGAAACCCTCCGCTTCCGGCTCCACGGCCCCGTCCCGAACCCCGTCGTGGCTGAAGTGGATTTCCCCGCGGGCGAGACGGCGGGCGTTCGCTCTTCTGGCATTTTTCCTGTTGCTGGCCATCGGTGTCCGGGCGATGCTTCCTCTGCTGGTCGAGCGGGGAGCTGCCTTTGCCTCCCGCCACTATCTCGGGCTGCCCGCCCGCATCGACAACGTTGATTTCTCGCTCTTCAAGGGCAACGTTCTGATCGAGGGAGTCCATCTCGGCAACGCACCGGACAAGGCAACTCCGATGAGCGCGGCGTGGGATCCGCCGGTCATTGATCCTTCTGCCGCACTCCTGCAGATCAACCGGATTTTCGTCACCCTGTCGTGGCGCGATCTTCTCAAGAAGACCGTGAGGCTCACCGAGGTGATGATCGATGCCCCATCCTTGCGGTTGCGGCGCGAAGAAGACGGAGGGATCGATCCGCTAAGGCATGCCAGGCCGCTTGCGGTTCCGGCAAAGAGCAAGGAAACAGCCGGCAAGCCCCCGGAGAAACCGTGGTCGGTCGAGATCAACCAGTTTGCGCTTCGAACACCGAACGTGTTGATAACTGATCATTCGAGCGGGCGGAACCTGCTGGAGTTTTCCCTGGAAAGTTTCGAACTCGGCAACGTGACGGCCAATGGCTCGGATTTCGCGCTCGGAGCCGTCGGAATTCACGGGCCGGTGCTGCGCGTTCGCCGCGATCTCGTGCTTGCGAATTCTCAAAAACCCGCGGCCCTGCCCGCTCCGTCTGCGAGCACTCCCGGAATCGCGGCTGCTGGAACGGGAGCCGATGCCACGCCCTCCGCTGGATACCGCATCAACAAAATCGAGATCGACCGCGCCCATTTCACTTGGGTGACCGACCAGGGTCCCTTGGATGTGCTGCTGACGCTGAATGCCTCCAATATCTCGGCCGAGCCGGGCAGACGATTCCCGGTCAACCTGGCCTTGCAGATCGCGGACGGGAAAATCGCCTTGGCCGGCAACGTGGGGGTTTTTCCTCCTGCTTACACCGGCGAATTGACATGGAACGCGCTGCCGTTTCCCCGACTGCTTCTGGCCTCTCTGCCCGAACTCGCCGCGTGGCTGCGCTCCGCGGACTCCAGTGGCCATCTGAAAATCGACACGGATATCACCGGCTTCCACGGGCCGCCAGCGATCCGGTTTTCCGGGCGCAGCACGATCGAGGTCCTGGCGGTTGCCGATCCGGAAGGGAAGGAATTTTCCCTTGGCTGGAAACGTCTCGAATGCGTGATGAGCGATGTCTTCGTTCCGGTGCCGGATTCCGCGAAAACCATGCCGACCACCCGGGCCCACTTCGATCTGATCCGTCTCGTCGAACCGGAGATCCGCTACACCTACCCGTCGCCGGCTCTGAATGCTCTGCTGGGAATTTCCAGCTCCTCTGCCGGCAGCCAGGGATTCGCCGCCCCGCCGCCGTCGAAATCCGGCAGGGCGGAATATTCTCCCGTTGAGGCATCGGTCGCTCTGCTGGAGATTTCCGGGGGGAACATCGAGGTCCACGACACAACGGTCATTCCGGCCGTCACCTCGACCGTGCGCGATTTGTCGGTCACAGCGAACGCCATCCATTTTCCAGACCCGTCGGCGGACATGATCAGCCTCCGCGCGACGCTGCCGCTTGCATCCCTTCTCACGGTCGATGGCAGCCTCAAGCCGGGAAATACCGGCGACTTCACCATCTCGTTGGAGCAACTCGATCTCCCGACATTCAACTCCTATGCTGCCGCTGCCGGGGCCTCTCTTGATGGCGGGCAGATTTCGCTAACAATGAATCTGAAAACCCAAGGGGCACTGATGCAACTCGACAACGATCTGGTGCTCCGCCAATTTGCGCTTTCCCTGCGGAATCCCGCGGACTTCACCCGCGAGTTCGGAATGCCGATCGATCTGGCAATTGCCCTAATGAGCGATCCGTCCGGCGACATCCGGCTCAAGATCCCGGTGCGGATCGATGAAAAGGGAACGATCGTGGCCGCGCACACGGTTGTCGCATCCGCCTTGAAGGCCGCGCTCCTAGGCGCAGTGAGCGCCCCGCTGAAACTACTGGGGGGGACATTCGGAAAGTCATCCGGCCAAGGCGGAGGTGCCTTGACCATTGCGCCCATCAAGAGCCCCACCGGCAGTGCCGATCTCGCTCCCGACGCTTCGACGCGCGTGGCCGGACTTGCGAAGCTTCTGGTGGAGCGTCCAACGATGGGCCTGGTGCTGCGCGGGCGCACAAGCATGCAGGATCGGCCGCTGGTTGCTGAGCAAATCCTCATCGAGCGCATCAAGGACAGGCAGGGCCTGCCGAAGGTTGAAGGCGCGGGATTTCTGGCTCACCGAAGGATCAGCCAGATTCTTGCCAAAAGGGGGAAGGGGGAAGCGTCTCCGCTTCCCGCAAAAGATCAGGCGCTTTTCGACCGGTATCTCGCCGCCGCCGGAAACCTTGAGAACCGCCTCGACCTGCTCGCCAAGGCCCGCGCAGAAAAAGCCAGAGACCTGCTGGTTTCCAAGGGCGTTGACGCGAACCGCCTGAATATTGGCGAGCGCGAGGCTGTGGGAGACGCCGGTGTCGTTATCTCATTCCGGCAGCAACCTGCCGTGAAGGGTAAGCCGAAAAAGTGAGGATATGGATTTTGATCGTCGTGAAATTGCTTCTCATTTTTATTCAGGCGGCGGTTTTGCTTACGTTCACCGAATGGAGCATGGCGCAGGCGGGGGCGCAACCTCAAGGGCTCACCGCACAGGAATACTACGCGAACGCGGAACGGCTGTTCGCCGAAGGAAAATTTTCCGATGCGGCGGATCTCTACGAAAAGTTTGTGGCGGATTTCGGCGAGTCGAAGGATGCGGCCGAGGCGATCCGCAGGATCCGTTTCCGCCATGCGATGTGCTTCGTGCACATGAAAAAATTTGGCGGTGCGATCGGCCCGATTCAAACCGCTCTGGAGCAGGAGCCGCCGCTCGGGGCGCCTGAGGTGCAGGAGCTCCTGTTCTGGCTGGGCGTCGCCAACATGGAGGGCAAAAACTACGGGGATGCCCGCGCGGATTTTGAAAAATTCCTGACCCTCTTTCCCCCCGGGGCGGAAAAGAACTCCACCCTCCTCCAGCAATTCCCGTCGGCGATGAAGATCCCCGAGGCCCGCATCCTGATCGGCTCGACATGGCTGCTCGAAGAAAAATTCCGGGAGGCGGCCGCGTATTTCAAAAGCATCGAGCCGGAGATGATCCCGGACAACCGCTCCCGGGCGGTCATTTTGCAGCTTCACTCTCTCCTGGAGGACAACCAGAACGAGGCGGCCATGAAGGTCATCGGGGACGAGTATCCCCAGATGAACGACTTCGCCCAGCTCGTGACCTTCCAGGGCCTTACGCTCGAGCTCGGCAGCCGGTGGCTCGAGGCGGGGGAATACCGCAAGGCGATTCTGTGCCTGCAGCGGGTGTGGGCATCCGACCGGATCCTCAAGCACCAGCAGGCGCGGCTCGAAGATCTCCAAAGCCGGCTCCAGGCCGCGGAGGCAAGCCCGAAAAGCGATTCCTACACGAAATTCCTCCTCGCCCAGCTGATCCAAAAAGTGAGGCGCGAGGTCGAGACCTTCCAAAAGAACGAGAACTTCGATGCCGCCCTGCGCCTGCGCCTGGCCACGGCGTATCAGGCGATGAACCGCTACCGCGAGGCGGCGCTCATCCTGGAGGACATGCTCGGCCGGATGCCCCCCGATAAGATTGTCGAGCAGGCATCGGTCAATCTCGTCCAGGACTGGTTCGAGATGGAACGGTGGCCGAAGGTCGCCGAAGCCGCCAGGGCCTTCGCAAAGAAGTTTCCCGGCTCCTCCAGCATCCCCCTGGTCGAATACCTCGCGGGCATCGCCGCGCAAAAGGCCCTGCATTTTGACGAGGCCCTCGCCGCGTTCGACCGGATCCAGAAAGGCGATTCCGACTTTGCGCCTCGCGCGCTTTTCATGAAGGGTTTCACCCTCCTCCTCGCGGAAAAATACCGGGAGGCCATCGAAACGTTCGAGAGGTTCGGAAAGAAATATCCGTCGCACGAATTGGCCGGCGCGGCCGCCTACTGGCGCGGCATGGGATACTCGCTCGACAAGCAGTATGAAAAATCGAGGGGCGCGATGGACGACTACCTGCGGAAATTCAAGGACGGCCAATACGCGGGGAACGCGGCGTTCCGCAAAGCCTATTGCGCCCAGCAGCTCGAGGATTACGGGACGGGCATCAAGGAGCTCCGCTCGTTCCTGCGCAGCTATCCCGGGCATGAAGAAACCGGCGAGGCGCGCGTCCTGCTCGGCGACGCCTTGATGAACGAAGGAGGGATGGAGGAAGGGATCGCCGCCCTCAAAGGCATCCCGAAGGCGGACACCAGGTTCTACGAGGAGGGGGTGTTCAAAACCGGGAAGGCCCTCAAGCTCATGGAGGAATACGACCGCTACCTCGACCTCATGCGGGGCTTCCAAAAAGCCAACCCCCGCAGCCCGCGCGTGGCGGAGGCGATCTTCAATATCGGCTGGGTTTTCCGCCAGAAAGACCAGCCGGAAAAAGCGCGCGACGCCTGCTGGCAGGCGATCAGGGAATACGGTGGCGACCCGTCGATCCGCTCGGTCGAGGATCTGTTCCCGGCGCTCTCGCGGCTCTACAAAGACGAGGGCGGGCCCGCCCGGTATCTGGCCCTCCTCAACGGCCTTCAGCTGGACGCGGAAAAATCCGGGAAGAAAACCCTCGCCATGCGGGCGCTCTGGGCGCGGGCGTCCGCGCTGAAGAAGTCCGACCCCGCCGCCTCCCGCGCTCTCCTTTGCAAGGCATCAAAACTCGCCAACGTCCAGACGACGAACCCGCTCCTCCTCGCAGATTTCGCGGAGGCCCTGCTCGCCGCGGGACAGGAGAAAGAGGGCGAACAGATGTCGCGCGATCTCATGAAATGGAACCCGCGCGCCACACAAAAGGACCGCGCCCTGGCCAACCTCGGATTCCTCGAAATGAAGCGCGGCCACGACAAGGCCGCGCTGGACGATTTTGACCGCTTTGAAAATGAGACGCTCGGCTCGCCAGCGTTCGGCCGCGTCCTCCTGGCCAAGGCGGCGCTGCTTCAAAAACGCGGTATGAAAGCCCAGGCGCTCGCCGCCCTGGAGGCCCTCCTCGCCAACAAGTATTCCTCCGGCAGCGAAAAAGCCGAGGCCCTCTACCGGACGGGCGAGATCCACATGGCGGACGGCAAACCGGAGCTCGCCGTCCCGTATTTCCAGCGGATCTACGTGATGCACGCCCGCTGGGGAGAATGGGTCGCCAAGGCGTATTTCCGCAGCGGCGAGGCGTTTGAAAAATTGAACGACACGGTCGGCGCGCGCAGGACGTATCAGGAGCTCGCCGCGAAGGACGACCTCGCAAACTTTCCGGAAGCCCAGCTCGCCAAAGACCGCCTCCAGGCGCTCGGCGGCCCGCTCAAGGAGGAGCCACCAAAGGGATGAAACGGATTGTTTTCCACATAGCGACCGTCCTTGTCCTTGCCGCTCCTCTCCTTCCTGCGCAGGATGTCCTGTTTATGAAAAACGGTGACAGGCGAACGGGAAGTCTGACCGGATTGGACGACCAGCAGTTCCGGTTCCAGGTCCCGCTGTCTCCACCTTCAGGAGCCGCTCCGGTCTTTGCCTCGGTTTCGGTTCCCCGGACGGATGTGAGCCACATCGAATTCGCTGCCGACCCCGCCTTGGATGCGCTTCTGAAATCTGCGGATGCCGGGCAATTGTCCGACATCGAAGCCCGCTGGAACAAGGCCGAGCCCTGGCTCCAGGTCCCCCGCTCGCCGTCCGCCCGCATCGCCAACGCCCTCGGCAACCTGCTTCTCCAGACAGGCGATCCCGCCCGGGCGGCCCGCGCGCTCGCGCTTTTCAAAAAGGTCGAATCCGGCGCGTGGGACGATGCGGACAAGCTGTCCGCGCGCCAGGGTCGGCTCCGCGCGATGGTGGCGACCGGGAATGCCGGAAAAGCCGTCAGCGAGGCCATCGAGCTGTCCGCTCTCACGGATAATCCCGCCGTGCTCATCGAGGCGAAATATCTCCTCGCCTCCTCGGCCGACGCCTCGCTGCGCAAGCTCCTCGCGGATAACCCCCGCTGGGAGGAGGATCCGGACATCATCCCCGAGCGCCACCGCCTCTACAACGAAGCCCTCGATCTCTACCTCTTCCCCAGCCTTTTCGCGGGCTTCGAGCCCGAGGCGGCCGGACGCGGGCTCTGGGGAGCCGCGGGCATCTACATCCTTGCGGGCGAAAGCCAGAAAGCCCTGGAATGCGCCCGCGATATCGCAATCCTCTACCCGCGCACAAAATTCGCCGCGCAAGCCGCAGAGTTCATCGCGTCCCTCCCCGAAGCCCAGCGCGCGATCGACCCCGAAAAAAACGCCCGCACCGTGGAAGCGCCGACACCGAAAAAAGCGGAAACGCCCGACAAATCACCCGAAGCCAAGCCAAAGAAAAAATCCCATGAAAAGACAAAACCAAAAAACTCCTGAGCCGAATGCGACCAACTTAAGCGGCGTGGAGCAGGCGTCCCGCCTGCTATTCTCTCGACAAGCAGGCAGCCGGGACGGCCGCCCCACGTCCCAAACCTGGCGACCAGTGAAATTCCATCCTGACCCCTCCCCCCGCCGGGGATTTCTCCGCGCATCGTGTCAGTGGCTCGCCGTTCTCGCGGCCGTGCTGCTCGCCTTCCTGCCGTCCACCGCAAGCGCGATGGGCGTCGCCAGCAGCAAGAGCCTGCTGGATCTCTATCGCGACGGGGGCCCGATCATGCACCTCATCGCGCTCTGCTCGGTCCTCGATAGCCGAGATTTTCTGATTCTTGCCATGGGAAGCAAAACCTTCCATTCCTGTCTGACGCCATAATCCAGATTGCAGGGCGGACATTCCGAGGTGGAAAGCTCTGGCCCAAGTAGCATTTCCACAAATCCGAAAATCATGAAATCTTACGCTTCCATACTCGCTGCCATCGCCGGAGGGTTCGCTGCCCTCCTTGCCCTCTCATGGATGATGAACCACCCAGAAAGCCCCGTAGCGGTCAACCTGCTTGGCTTTGGCGCATGGTTGCTTTCCGAGGTTGCCCCTCAGATCCATTTTGCACTGGCCCCGACTCTCGTTGTTGCCGTGCTGGTATTCGCGTTGGTTTACAGCGTGTCATTCCCCATCTGGTGGAAATTGGAGATATGGTCCGCTGGTTTGGCTTCCCGCGTTTCTGGTCAGGCGTTGAACTCCCAGGGGGGGATTACGGTTGAGCAGGAAATGCGGAGGCTGATTGGACGCTTTGGACGGAGGCGGTAGATGGGCGGATTACGAACATCAATCTTGGGTAAAGTGCTATTTTTGCCGTTCAACTGGACCAGATAAGGGACACACATATACATCACTGCCGATTGTGGCCTTGAGTATTATTTCCGATGGATTATTGGTCTGCTTTGGTTTGAAATACTCAACCAATGCGCCGTCTGTTAATTCCCTGAGTTCTGGATTGTTGATGTAATTCTCATCTACAAGCGATCTTAAGGTTTCAGGATACACGCTTGCCTTTCCTGCTTTTTCCGCATCTTGCTTATACGCACCAACAGCCTTTTGCAAGTAAACTAGGTTCCCCCTCGTCAAATTCAATTGTTCTTGTCTTAATGCAT
>JBAWVC010000025.1:0-17735 GCA_037147455.1 Verrucomicrobiota bacterium
AAATACGCTTCTTTCATCTCGAACGAGTGCCGTTCCCCAATCTTGGATCCCAGCCAAATTCGGAGCGAACTTGCCTGCACCCTTCTGGCTCTCGGCCGCTTTGGGGAGGCAGAAAAGTATTTTGAACAAGGCCAGGATGACTTCAGCGCCGCCTACATCCGGGAAAATCTCTTCTCGTTGCAAGAGCATCTGGATTGGCTGAAAGCGAGAAAGCGAGTGCCGGTCTCTGACCTTTTGCACACGTGGACTTACCAGTTTGGAGAATATTCGGATTATTGTGGCGACATGCCGGGCAAGGAGGAGATCGAGGAGCGCAGGCTCGCGCTGCTGGAGGAAAACAAATTGGAAGTGGGGCGCCGGTTGGTTCGCATGGGACGATTTAACGATGCGGCCAACTACTTCAGTCCGGAGGGCAAAGATGCTCTGGGCCGTTATGCTAAAACATTGAAAAGCGCCTACGAGCCACAAGCCGAGGTCTCCGAGCTTGCCTACTGCAAATTTGCGGCGGCTCGTCTCATGTGGAATATGCCAATCTCTCCATCTTCTGTCCCGGACTCAGATGGCTATGGCAAATACGGGGCATGGCGGTGTCTGGATATCGAAGGTGAACGCCGTAGCGGTAAAATTTTGTCGGAGGCCTCGGACGATCGACCAGGTTTGATTGAGAAGAAGTTTTGTATTCCTGTGGGAAGCACTGAAAAAACGCTGCTCAGGCGCACCGGAAATACGGGAAAAATGCAATGCTCAGTCGGCAAGGGGGTCGATCTTTTGCTCGAGGCAGCCGCGTTGCTGCCAGATCAGTCTGCGGAGCAAACGGACGCCCTCGAAACGGCTCTTTGTGTTGACGCGCAGATGCAAGATTTGTCCGGAGAGCTTAAAAAAGCGCAGATTCGAAATTTCATAAAAAAGCGCAGGCCCGACCTTTTGGATTCCGAGGGGAATTTCGTCCCCGGCATGCAAAAACAATATCACGATGGCTGGCCCGACGGCCCTCTCAACAAGAGATTTGTTGCAGAATTTCCGCCATCAGACTCGTAATCCGACAGCCGGAACTGGCTTTTTCTGGCACAAGAGGTGGCCTCAGCCCGGCTTCGCGACGATGTTGACGAGCTTGCCGGGGACGACGATGACTTTGACGATCGTCTGGCCAGCGATCGCATCGGTGACCTTTGCGCTGGCGCGGGCGGCGGCCTCGATGTCCTCCTTCGTGGCCTGAGCCGGGACGCGGATCCGGTCGCGGAGTTTGCCGTTCACCTGGACGGGGATTTCGATTTCCGTCTCGATGAGGAGCGACTCGTCGTGGACGGGCCAGGGCTGAGCGGATGCGGCGCCCTCGAATCCGAGGCGTGACCACAATTCCTCCGCGAGGTGCGGCGCGAACGGGCTCAGCAGCGGGAGCAGGACGCGCAGGGCCTCCTTCGGGCGCGGTTTTGCATTCACGAATTCGTTCGTGAAAACCATCATCTGCGAGATCGCGGTGTTGAAGGCCAGAATCCCGAGGTCGCCGGTCACCTTTTTGATCGTGGCGTGCGCGACGCGGGCCTGCGCGGGAGTGAGCGGAATTTCGGCGAGGTCGTTGGAGATGATCCACTCGCCCTCCTGGTTTTCCTCCATGCCAAGCCTCCAGACGCGTGCGAGGAAGCGATAGACCCCCTCGACGCCCTTCATGCTCCAGGGCTTCATCTGCTCAAGCGGGCCCATGAACATCTCGTAAAGCCGCAGCGAGTCCGCGCCGTATTCCTCAATGACGCTGTCCGGGGTGATGACGTTGCCGCGGCTCTTCGACATTTTCTGTCCGTCCGGGCCGAGGATCATCCCTTGGTTGACCAAACGCTGGAACGGTTCCGGCGCGGTGAGGTGTCCGAGATCAAAAAGAACCTTGTGCCAGAAGCGCGCATAGAGGAGGTGCAGGACGGCGTGTTCGGTGCCCCCGACATAGAGGTCAACCCCGCCGGGGGTTCCGGCCGAGGCCATCCAGTATTTCTCAGCGTCCGTCCCGATGAAGCGGGAAGTATTTTCCGGATCGCAGAACCGCAGGTAATACCAGCACGATCCAGCCCATTGTGGCATCGTGTTGGTCTCGCGTTCGGCTTTCTCGGAATAGCGCACCCATTCGCGGGCCTTGCTGAGCGGTGGTTCGGGTGTTCCAGTCGGCTTGAAATCCTCCATCTCCGGCTGCACGACCGGGAGTTCCTCCTCGGAGATCGCGCGGTGCCGGCCCGCTTCCCAAACGATCGGGAACGGCTCCCCCCAATACCGCTGGCGCGAGAAAAGCCAGTCGCGCAGTTTGTAGTTGATCGTAGCGCGCCCGAGGTTGCGCTCTTCCAGCCATGCCGAGATCGTGCGCTTGGCTTCCGGCGTCGGCAGCCCGTCGAGAAAACCCGAGTTCACGGCAACGCCGTCACCGGAGAAGCAGGGGGCTTGGGCATCTACAGGGGGCACGGGCGTCCCGCCCGTGTAGGCACTGACTCCACTCAACCCGGCCCGTTGCGGGTTGTTGACAATGTATTCCACCAGCTTGGCAAAATGTCCGCCATCGAGGACCAGGCGGTCAAAATATTCCTCCTGCCAAACTGTCTCCTGTCGGTTCAGCGCCTTATTGATTTCATGTGCCGAGAAGCTCTTCCAACTGTGAAGAGTTTTTGCGAGATCCTGCCCATCTTTGAGATGGAAAAGGACATGCACGTGGTTCGGCATGACCACAAACGCGGAAAGATCATAGCGGTCTCCGTCGAAATGTTTGAGCGCGCTTTCAACGAGCGAGGCAACATCCGGATCATTCAAAAGGCAGCTTCCTCCGCCGGCATCGAGCGCTTCCTCAATGCGGTTTGAGAAAAGGCTGTGAAATTCCTCCTGTTCTTCTGCCGAGAGCGGTTGTCTGCGGTTTGTGAGCCAGGCGTCGGCTTCCAGATTCCAGCCTTTCATCACGTCTGCAGGAATGCTGTCCGCAAGGCGCCACGTCACGAAGTAATACTTCGAGTCCTGCTCCCAGTGCGGAAGGTTGCGCTCGTGGATTTTGATCTCCTCGAGGTTTTCGAAGAAGGGCGTCAGCGTCTTCACGGGCGGGACGCCCGTGCCCCCTGTGCTTTCTGTGCCCCCTGTGCTCCCTGTGCTCCCTTGACTCACGACCTCGCGGACAGGCAGGCCGAACTGCTTCGCAAATTCAAAATCCCGCTCGTCGTGCGCGGGGACGGCCATGATCGCGCCGGTGCCGTATCCCACGAGGACGTAGTCCGCGATCCAGACCGGGATCGGCTCGTTGCTGACGGGATTGGTCGCGAACGCGCCGGTGAAGACGCCGGACTTTTCCTTGGCGAGGTCGGTGCGTTCGAGGTCGGATTTCGAGGAGACTTTCTTTTGGTATTCCTCGACGGCGGCGCGGTGATCCGCCGTCGTGATCTGCGGGACGAGCGGGTGCTCCGGCGAGAGTACCATGTAGGTCGCCCCGAAGAGCGTGTCCGGCCGGGTCGTGAAGACGGGAATTTGGAATTTGGAATTTGGAATTTGAAATTCCACCAGCGCGCCCTCGCTGCGGCCGATCCAGTTTTTTTGGAGGAGCTTGATCGAGTCCGGCCAGTCGAGGCCATCGAGGCCGTCGATCAGGCGTTCGGCGAACGCGGTGATCCGCAGCATCCACTGGCGCATCGGGCGGCGCTCGACCGGAAACCCTCCGACCTCGCTTTTCCCGTCCACGATCTCCTCGTTGGCCAGGACGGTGCCCAGCTCCTGGCACCAGTTCACCGGCATCTCGGCCACGTAGGCGAGGCGGACGCTGTCCGGGTCGACGCCGGCGCAGGTCGAGATCGGCTCGGCTTTTTGGGTCTCCGGGTTGAACCACGCATTGTAAAGCTGCAGGAAGATCCATTGCGTCCAGCGGAAATACCCCGGATCGGTCGTTCCGAATTCGCGCTGCCAGTCGTAACTGAACCCGAGCGACTGGAGCTGGCTGCGGAACTTCGCCACATTCCGCGCGGTGGTGACGCGCGGGTGCTGGCCGGTCTTGATGGCGAACTGCTCGGCCGGCAGCCCGAACGCGTCCCAGCCCATCGGGTGCAGGACATTGAACCCGCTCATCCGGCGGTAGCGCGCCAGGATGTCGGTCGCGGTGTAGCCCTCGACGTGGCCGACATGGAGCCCGTCGCCGCTCGGATACGGGAACATGTCGAGGATGTAGTATTTCGGGCGGGCGGGATCGAAGCCCGGATCCCCGGGGTTCGTGGCGTGGAAGGCTCCGGACTCGAGCCAGTGCTGCTGCCATCGGGGTTCGAATTCGGAGAACGGAAATTGCTTGCGCTGCGTGGACATTGTAGGAACCGGGGACTATGCCAGACACGGACGTTCCTGCAAACCCATTGCTTGTCTCAACCCGCAATGCCCACAAAGTCGGGGAAATCCGCGCGATCCTCGGACCCCGGTTCCTCGTCAGTGATCTCACGTCTCTGCCGGAAATGCCGGAGGTCGAGGAAACGGGAGACACCTTCGAGGAAAACGCCACGCTCAAGGCGCTCGCTGCTTCCTTGCTTTTTGACGGCTGGGTCATCGCCGACGACTCCGGGCTCGAAGTCGATGCGCTCGGGGGGGCTCCCGGAGTGCAATCGGCCAGATATGCCGGAACTCCGCCCAACGATGCTTCAAACAACGCACTCCTCCTGCGCAACCTGCTGCCTTTCCGGGGGCCGGAACGCTCGGCGCGATTTCGCTGCGTGATCGTCCTCGCCCGGAATGGCCGCAAGCTGGCCGCCTTCTCCGGGACGGTCGAGGGCGGCATCCTCCCGGGTCCGCGTGGCAGGGGGGGCTTCGGATACGATCCGCTTTTTGTTCCGCATGGCGAATCGGAATCCTTCGCGCAGCTAGGCAGCGACGTGAAAAACGCATCGAGCCACAGGGCGGCGGCTCTCCGTTCCCTCGCAAGCTGGCGCGGATGGAATGTAAATATTTCTTGACGGCTGACGGCAGCGAGTGTAGGCAGAAGACCGCGCGGCCCTGTGGCCTCGAACAAAAACAAACAAAACATAATGAAAAAACTCTCCTTAACCATCATCATGGCGGTTGCGGTTGTCGGGTCGGCTTTTGCCGGCACCTCTGCCAAAACCTTCAAAGATAAGGTCGTCGTCGAACCCACCTGCGTGTTCCGTGCAAACGAACTCCAGATTGATGCATTCGCCGCCGGCTACTTCCACAACAGCGCTCGTTCCGCATGGGGCGGCGGCCTCGGCGTCAACTACTTCTTCACCAAGTTCATCGGTATCGGTATCGAGGAAGACCTGTTGGCTCGCCGTGGCGAAACCACGGAATGGGTCACGGCTGGCAACCTGCTGCTCCGTTATCCGATCTGCGCCATCAACCTCGCTCCTTACGTGATGGTCGGCGGCGGCGCTTCCTACGGCTGCAGACGCCAGGCACACGGATTCGGCGACGTTGGTGCCGGTTTGGAATACCGCTTCACGAACAACGTCGGTCTCTTCTCCGATGCTCGCTGGATCTACTCCTCCGAGGATCCCAGGAGCTCCGTTCTCGGTCGCGCGGGCGTTCGCTTCGCGTTCTAAGAGAAAACTCTCAACACAAAAAGCCGGGCCCGCAAAGGCCCGGCTTTTTTTTGTGCTCTGGAATCCTGCCCTTGTGCCTGATGTTGTGTCGCGGGCATCGCGGGCGACCGGTTGTGCTTTGCGCCACGAAACCGGTCCGTTCGATTTCCCTCCAGCCCCAGCGATGGAAAAATCTTCCAAAAAATCCCCTTGACTCCCTGAGACGAACTTCTTACGGGTAGTGGCGTTGCTAGGTAGCGACAAAAAAACAAACACACTATGAAAAAACTCTCCTTGACCATCGTGATGGCGGTTGCGGTTGTCGGGTCGGCTTTTGCCGGCACCTCGGCCAAAACCTTCAAAGACAAAGTCGTTGTTGAACCGACCTGCAAATTCCGTGATATGGAATTCCAGATCGACACGTTCTACTCCGGCGTTGTCGGAACCAGAAACAGCACGCTCGGCACCGGATCCGGTGGCGGATTGGGCCTGAACTTCTTCTTTGCTAAATACTTCGGTATCGGCTGGGAAGGCTCTCTCTACAGCAACCAAGGAACCGCAAGCTGGATGCCCGTTAACGGCAACTTCTTCGTCCGGTTCCCGATCTGCGCCATCAACCTCGCTCCTTATGTGATGGTTGGCGGCGGCGCTGACTTCCAGCGGAACCGCGCGAGCATCGGCTACGGCAACGTGGGTGCCGGTGTCGAATACCGCATCACGAACAACATCGGTCTCTTCACCGATGGACGTTACATGTATGGTGGAAGTGGTAATGTTGCCAACATCCGTGGCGGTCTCCGCTTCGCGTTCTAAACAACCAACAATTCACAAAAAGCCGGGCCCGCAAAGGCCCGGCTTTTTTTTTGCTCTTTTGATCGCCGCCGGTCCCGTTATCCACGCGATGTCGCTATCCACGAGAGCGGGCGCGGCTCGGGGTGGGGTTTGACCTCTTGTTGGTATCGGGCATGATGCGCGGGTGCTCACCGATCTGAGATTGCAGGATTTCCGCTGCTTCGAGTCCCTGGAGATTTCCATGGGTCCGGGCCGCACGTTCGTCATGGGCGCGAACGCGCAGGGGAAAACGTCAATCCTGGAGGCGGTCTGCCTGCTGCTCCGACTGCAATCTCCGCGCACGGCGACGACCGCCGATGCCATCCGGTTCGAGCAACACCGGTTTTCGCTCGACGCCCATTTTTCCGGAATCCACCTGCTCCTCCACTACTCGCACGAGGGGCGAGAGTTGCTCCTGGACTCGAAGCCGCAGACGCGCACGGACGACTTTCTCGACGTGGCGAGGGTGGCGTGGTTTGCGAACACCGACCTCGATCTCGTGCGCGGAGCGAGCTCGGCCCGGCGAAGGTATCTGGACTTCCTCGGAATGCAGTGCGTGCCGGGCTACAGAAAATCCCTGCGCGCCTACGAACGGGCGCTTCGCTCGCGGAATTCGCTCCTCAAGGACAACCGTCCGCGCCGCGAGATCGAAGCCTTTGACCCGCCACTGGTGGAGGCCGGGGAGTTTCTCTTTGCAGCGCGGGCGCAGCTCTGCGAAGCCCTGGGCCCGATCGCGCGCGCCGCCTGCCTGGAAATCAGCGGGGGAGCCGATGCGTTGGAAATCTCCTACCATCCGGGCGGAGAGACTCCGCTGGCCGCCGCCCTTGCCGCCTCGCGGCCGGATGAAATGCGCCTCCGCCAGACGACCGTCGGCCCGCACCGGGACGATTTGAAAATCGCGATCAATAAACTCGACGCCGCCGGCTTTGCCTCCGAGGGCCAGCAGCGGGGGATCGCGCTTTCGTTGAAGCTGGCCCAAGCCCGACACCTTGAAGCCGTCCAGAACCGCGCACCGATCCTCCTCCTCGACGACATCTTCGGCGAGCTCGACCCCGACCGCCGCAACCGCCTCCTCGCCTCGCTCTCCCCGCAAAGCCAGGCGATCATCACCACCACCTTCCTCGACTGGGCCGATCGCAAACCGGAGGACGCAGTCTTCAAGCTCGCCGACGGCCGCCTGGAACCTCTTTAACCTCCGGAGAGCACGCCTCCCCCGAGTGAGGTTTTCGGCGTCTCGCCGTAAAAATTCCAATTATCAGCCTGCCAATGTCCCACCCCCTCTGGTATGACAGTCTGAAAATATGGTTGAGCCATGCCCATGAACGAACAAGAGACCCGCTATGAGCTCATTGATCCCGTTCTCCGGGAGAAAGGGTATCGCAAGCCCTACGTGAAGCTCGAGACGAAGGCTCCGGTCGAGCCGATTGGACCGAAAGGCCGCCGCCGCTCCGGTCCTGGTCGCACGGATTATCTGCTCTGCGTGGAAACGCCGAACGGACCCGCGCCGCTGCCGATAGCGGTCATGGAAGCCAAGAAGGAAGACGAGGACCCGCTCAAGGGAATGCAGCAGGCCAAGGGCTACTCGGAATGCGACCGCTTTGACGCGAAATACATTTTCGCCACGAACGGCCACCTCTACGGAAAATTCAACAAGTTCACCGGCGAGCAGACCGGGCCGTTTCCCCTCGCCAATTTTCCCGATCACAAAACGCTGACCGACTGCTACCACCGCCACACCGGGATCAATCTGGACAATCCCTCGGCCGCGATGCTGTTCCAGCCGGACAGCCCGGCGTTCCCCGAATTCCGCTACTACCAGGACGCCGCGATCCGCGCCTCGTTCGAGAAGATCCTGAAGTGCGAGGCCGACGACGATCTCTCCCGCGTGCTGCTTTCGCTCGCCACCGGATCTGGCAAGACGATCATCGCCGCGAACCTGCTCTGGCGGCTCCACGAGGCCGGCCGCCTGCCGAAGCCCGTGCTCTTCCTCTGCGACCGCGACGAGCTTCGCGAGCAGGCCTACGGCAAACTCAAGGCGGTCTTCGGCGACAACGCCCGCATCGTCGAGACGAAGAACGGCGAGAACGCCGCGAAGAACGCCCGCATCCACATCGCCACCTACCAGACGCTCGGCCTCGACGATGACGAGGGGTTCGCCAGCTTCCTCACCGAGCACTACCCGGACGATTATTTCAGCGTCATCATCATTGACGAATGCCACCGTTCGGCGTGGGGGAAATGGTCCGAGGTCCTCAAGCGGAACCCGAACGCCATCCACATCGGCCTCACCGCCACGCCCCGCCAGCTGCGCGAGGCAAAGGACAAACCGACGGAGGACGAGGAAATCACCGCAAACAACCACAAGTATTTCGGCGAACCCGTCTATGAATACACGCTGATCGAGGCGCAGGAGGACGGCTACCTCGCCGCCTGCGAAGTCATCAAGCGCAAGGCGTCCATCGATTCCCACATCTTCACCAAGGCCGAGGTCCTCGCTGAAAAACCGACGAACATCAAAACCGGCCAGCCGGTCACCGAGGAAGATCTCACCAAGGAGACCTACACGGGCAAGGACTTCGACGACGAGCTGTTCATCGACATGCGCACCCCCGCGATGTGCGAAGACCTCTTCAAGCTGCTCTGCGAAAATGGTGGCCCCGAGCAGAAGGTCATCATCTTCTGCACTCGCGAAATCCACGCTGACCGCGTGGCCATGCAGATGAACAACCTCTACGTCCGCTGGTGCCGGGAGAAAAATCAGGAGCCCAAGGACCTCTATGCCTTCAAGTGCATGGGCGGGGCCAACAACGGATCGGAATACATCAAGACCATGCGCGGCTCCGGCGAACGCGCGTTCGTCGCCTGCACGGTCGATCTGCTCGAAGCGGGCGTCGATATCGAGCGCCTGAACGCGGTCGTCTTCTTCCGCTACCTCAAATCCGCCATCAAGTTCTACCAGATGGTCGGACGCGGGACCCGCATCCACGAGGAGACCGGCAAATACAAGTTCTGGCTCTACGACTACACCGGCGTCACCGACCTCTTCGGCACCGACTTCATCACGCGCCCGCCGCGTCCCGGCGGTGGTGGTGGCGGCGGAGGCGGGGGACGGGAGCCGGAACCGCCGGAGAAACCCACCGTCGCGGAGATGCCGGGCGAGACCGTCATCAACGCCGAAGGCCGGTTCGTCACGGGCGTTCGCGACGGGCGTATCGCACTCATCCCCTTCGACGAATACCGCCGCGAAATGATCCGGCGCGTGCTTGCCGAGGCCCACACCCTCCGGCAATTCCGCGGCCTCTGGATCGAATCCCAAAAACGCCAGAAGCTCATCGCCCACCTCATTGGAGACAACTACAACCCGGAGATCGTCCGCGACCTCGACGGCATGACGGATTACGACTTCTTCGATATCTTCGCCCACCACGCCTACATGGCCCTCGCCCTCAAACGCCCGGACCGGAAAATCATTTACCTCGACAAAAACCAGGCATGGTTCGACTCGCTCGACCCGAATGCCGCCACCGTCCTGCGCGGGCTCGGCAACCAGTTCGAACTCGGCGGCACCGACGCGCTCGAAACCGCCTCGCTCTGGGACGTGCCGGAAATCAAGGACGCCGGCGGATTCGACGCGCTGAGGAAGATCGGCTTGCCGGTCGAGGTGCTGAAGGATGCGAAGTTGAGGTTGTTTGCGGCATGAGGTATGAGACCATCAAACTAGCTGATGCCGCTTCCACCATGAGTGGAGGAACACCGCAGCGAGGCAACAAGCTTTTCTATGGAGGCGATATTCCATGGATAAAATCGGGAGAGCTTCCAGATGGCTACATTAAGAAAGCCGAAGAACGAATCACAGCTCTTGGCTTGGAACAATCTGCTGCCAAGGTTTTTCCAAAGGGCACTTTGGTCATTGCGATGTATGGGGCAACGGTTGGGAAGCTAGGTATTTTGGGATTTCCTGCAGCTACTAACCAAGCTGTATGTGCCATTGTTCCGGATTCTCGGCTCGACAGTCAGTTTCTTTTCTACTGGCTGTTGTATATTCGACCAGAGCTCATTGAGGCTAGCTTTGGAGGTGCACAACCAAATATCAGTCAGTCTACAATTCGAGAATTAGACGTTCCGCTTCTATCGAGAGAGACGCAGAGCAAGATAGTCCAACGATTCAGTTCGTCTTTCTTAGCAATCCAAAAAGCGCAACTGGCGATTTCCGCTCAGTTTGCAGAAGCAAAAAGTCTCACCGATGCAATTATCGCTCGGAGCGTTCACGTCACAGCACGAATGTCTCTTGGATCTGTTCTGGATGAAGTCAAAATCGGAGTAGGTCAGAAATGGAAATCCTTCCCAGTCCTCGGCGCGACCCGTTCCGGTCTCGCGCCCGCGCGCGAGCGTCCCGGCAAGCACGCCGAGCGATACAAGCCGGTCACGGCCGGCACGGTTTTTTACAATCCGATGCGTATCCTCATCGGCTCGATCGCGTTTGTGGACGACGACGATGAACCCGGCATCACGAGCCCGGACTATGTGGTTTTGAAAGGCAAGCCGGGCGTGGTGGATTCCCGGTGGTTTTACTACTGGCTGCGTTCGCCGCTGGGGGAGCGGTGCATCGCATCACTGGCCCGGGGAGCCGTGCGGGAGCGCATGTTGTTCAACCGGCTGGCCGAGGGCGAGATCGAGCTGCCCGACTACGAGACCCAGTTGAAGGCCTCCAAGGCGCTCGCGCAGATCAAGCCGATGCGGGCCGCGATCCAAAAACAAATCGCCGAGCTGGAATTGCTCCCCCGGAAGCTCCTCGCCCAAGTCTTTGAATCCTAGCCACCCATGAGCGACGAACCCAACAGCTCCCAACTCCTCATTTACCAAACCGAAGACGGCCGCATCAAACTGGACGTGCGGTTTGAGGGAGAGACGGTGTGGCTGACGCAGAAGGCACTCGCGGAGTTGTTCGGCGTGCAGGTGCCGGGCATCAACAAGCACTTGAAGAACATCTACGACACCGGCGAACTGAGCCGGGCGGCAACTGTTTCCAAAATGGAAATGGTTCGCAACGAGGGTGGGCGTGAGGTTGCCCGCGAGGTGGAGTTTTACAACCTCGATGCCATCATTGCGGTGGGCTACCGGGTAAATAGTTTCCAGGCCACGCAGTTCCGCATCTGGGCGACGCAGCGGCTTCGGGAATTCATCGTGAAGGGATTCGTGCTCGATGATGAGCGGCTGAAAAACCCGGACCTTCCCTTCGACTACTTCGAGGAGCTGCTGCGCCGGATTCAGGACATCCGAACCTCGGAGCGGCGATTTTACCAGAAGATCACCGATATTTACGCCACGAGCATCGACTACGATCCCACGGACGACGCCAGCATCACATTCTTTAAGACGGTCCAGAATAAGCTGCACTGGGCGATCACCGGGCAGACGGCGGCGGAGATCATCGTCAGCCGCGCGGACAGCACCCGGCCGCACATGGGGCTGACGACCTGGCGCGGGGCGAAGGAGAGGAAGGAAGACACGGCCATCGCCAAGAACTACCTGGCGGAAGACGAACTGGCCGCACTGAACAACCTGGTCGAGCAATACCTCGTCTTCGCCACCGGCCAAGCCATGCGCCGCATCCCGATGAAGATGGCCGACTGGATCAGCAAACTGGACAGCTTCCTCACGATCAACGACCGCGACATCCTTACCCATGCGGGCCGCATTTCCCATGAGCTGGCACAGGCCCATGCGGAGCGACAATACGACACCTTCAACCGTCAACGCCTCTCCGACGCTGCGGCCGAGCCGGATGACTTCGAAAAAGCCGTGAAGCAACTGTCGGCACCGAAGGCCAAAGGAAAAAGGAAGAAACCCTGACCCATGCCCAAAGGAAAAAAACAACCGAAGCAGAAAGCCCCGAAAACCATCGCCGGAACGCGTTCGCTGTCGTCCTTCGTCAAATCTATCTGCGACATCATGCGGCGGTCGAATTGCGCGAGCGCCCTGCAATACGTGCCGGAGTTGACATGGATTCTCTTCTTGCGCATCCTCGACGCGCAGGAGAAACGCGACCGCGAGGCCGCCGAGGCGGTGGGCAAAAGTTTTTCGCCCGCGCTGCGCAGTCCGTTCCGCTGGCAGGACTGGGCCGCGCCGTTTCCAAAAGATGAGGCCGCCAAAGCGAACCACCCGCAAACCGACGAGGGCAAGCCCTACGGCTGGAAGCGGCAGGAGCTGTTTTCCAAAGGCGACGGGAAGCTCTTCGAGTTCATCAACACCGAGCTGCTGCCGCACCTGCATTCGCTGGACATTGATCCCGCGACCAAACTGCCAAATCCCACGGCCACGCGGAAGCAGCGGGTGATTGGCCGGATCATGACCGCCGTCGAGCGCGTGCGCGTGGATAGCGAGACGAACCTCCGCGATATTTTGGACAAAGTGGATGAGATCAGCATCGACCACGTGGACGACACGCATTTCTTCACCCTCTCGCAGGTGTATGAGGACCTCCTGCTCAAGATGGGCGAGAAGAACTCCGACGGCGGGCAGTTCTTTACCCCGCGCGAAGTCATCCGGGCGATGGTCCACACGATCCGGCCGGAGCTTGGCCACACGATCTACGACCCCTGTTGTGGCACCGGCGGCTTCCTCGCAATCGCCTACGAGCACATCGCCCGGAATCTCGGCCAGTCCCCGGCGAGCACGGACATCGACACGCTCAAGCACGACACGTTCTTCGGCCGGGAGAAAGAGAACCTCGTCTTTCCGATCGCGCTCGCCAACCTCGTCCTCCACGGCATAGACCAGCCGAACCTCTGGCATGGCAACACGCTGACCAAACGCGCGACCTACGGCGCGCTCTTCGACAAGGCGCCGAAATTCTTTGACGTGATCCTCACCAACCCGCCATTCGGCGGCAAGGAGGGCAAGGACGCGCAGAAAAACTACGCCTACGCCACGGGCAGCACGCAGGTGCTCTTCGTCCAGGACATCCTCGGCGAACTCGCCTCCGATGGCCGCTGCGCGATCGTCCTCGACGACGGGTTCCTCTTCCGCAAAGACGAGGACGCCTTCGTCGAGACAAAGCGGAAGCTCGTGGACGAGTGCGACCTGTGGGCAATAGTGAGCCTGCCGGGCGGATGCTTCTCCGGTGCGGGCGCCGCCGTGAAGACGAACCTGCTCTTTTTCACCAAGGGAAAGAAGACCACGAAGATTTGGTATTACGACCTCACGCATGTGAAGGTCGGCAAGAAGTCGCCGATGACGCTCGCTCATTTCGGCTTCGGAAAAAACGGCGAAGTCCTCGACGATGCCGACCTGCCCGCGGCACTCACCGAAGCCTGGACAGATGACGAGAATAGCAAAGGGGAATTCCCCAGCTATGCCCGCCTGCTCTCCGCGCGCGGCACCCCCGCCGCCGAAAGCCGTTACTCGTGGACTGTGGACTTCGCAGACCGCCGCAAGCAGGCTCGCGAGGATAGGAAACCGCATGTCGCCGAAGCGGAAACCGCGAAGGCCGAAGTTGTGTCACTTAAGGAACTGCTGAAAGCCCTCAAATCGGCTGACTCCAAGGACAAGAAGATCGAAGCGCTGGAAACGAAGATCGGGGAACGGGAGAAAGCCGCCCGCGACTCCCAAGCCAAAGCGAACGCCATGGACGCGGCAGTCTTTGATCTGAAAGCCGTGAACCCGAATGCCGTCGTGAAGATCGACACCCGGACGCCAGATGAAGTAATCCGGAGCATCGAGGAGCAGGGAAAGATCGTGGCGAAGTCGCTCTCCACCTTGAAAACACTGCTCGAATCGTGAGCCGGGATGATTTTAAGTAGGCCCCAAACAAACCCGAACCTCATGAAGCCACGAACCCGCCGCCGCACTCACCGCCTCAAAGTGAAGAACTTCGGGCCGATCAAATCCGCCGATGTGGAATTCGGCGATCTCACGGTTCTCGTGGGGCCGCAAGCCACCGGCAAGAGCATCTTCCTCCAGCTCCTGAAGCTGCTGGTGGATGTGAGGCAGGTCAAATACGAGTTTCGCCGCGCCGGGATTGACTGGCAGCAAAAATTCGACCTCTTCCTCGACGTGTATTTCGGCGAGGGCATGCGGAGTCTCTACAAAGCAAAGACAGCAGTGGAGTTTCGTGGAGTGGCCGAGGACTTGAAAAAACTCGTCGCTGACATGAAGCCGGTGAAGGGGGAATCGATGTTTTTCATTCCCGCCCAGCGCGTGCTCGCGCTGCGTGAAGGATGGCCGCAAGCGTTCACGTATTACGACGCGGGGGTGCCGTTCACGGTGAGGGAGTTCAGCGAGGAGCTGCGTTTGCTGATGACGGATCTCGGCTCCACGGAGATGTTGTTCCCGGTGCCGCGGCGGATGAAACAGGAGTTCCGCGACTTGGTGCAGCAGCACATTTTTCCCGGTTTCAATCTCAAGATCGACACCCAACGAGCGCAGAAGCGCCTCGTGCTCTCTGCCGGCGAGAATGCGCACCCGCTTCCGTTCATGGTGTGGTCGGCAGGGCAGCGGGAATTTGTGCCGCTACTTCTCGGCCTCTACTACCTGTTGACGTCGGCCGGATCGCCGCGCCGGAGCGGTGTGGATTGGGTGGTCATTGAAGAACTGGAGATGGGCCTGCATCCCAAGGCGATCAGCGTCGTGATGCTGATGATCTTCGAGTTGGTGGCGCGAGGCTACCGGGTCTGCATCTCGACGCACTCCCCTCAGGTGCTCGATGCTGTTTGGGCCTTGAAACACCTCCGGGAAAGCAATGCCAACCCAAAGGCCTTGCTTAATGTGTTTGGCGTTCCGGCGTCCCCATCCATGGTTGAGCTGGCTACGGAGATCATGAAAAAGACGGCCAAGGTTTATTACTTTGACCGCGAAGGTGGAACGACGAGGGATATTTCCAATCTCGATGCCGGTGCCGAGGAAGCCGGCGAAAGCGGTTGGGGTGGGTTGTCGGAGTTCAGCGGTCGGGCCAATGAGGAAGTCGCGAGGGCGGTCGCCAATGCGGGAAGAGAGGGGCAGTTGTGAGCTTCCGGGAGGCTGTCGGAAATACTCCCCATCTTGAAAACGCCTGGCAAGAAGGGTTGCAGGCGTTGAGGGCGGAGGACAAGCCGCACATTGACGCGGAAGATACCCGCAAACTTCGAGGAAGCGTCGATGTGGATACAGCGTTGCAAAGAATTGAACCACAGGCAAACCGGTGGGATTTTGCCATCGGATACCAGCATTCCGACCGCCAGCGCGAGGTCGTCTATTGGACCGAACTGCACACGGCGAGCGACAGTGAGGTGAAGGTGGTCATTGCCAAAGCACAATGGCTTCTTGGCTGGCTCAAGGGCGATGGTAAGACCTTGGCAGCTTTTGAACGCGAGATCGTTTGGGTCTCGAGCGGAGCGACAAGCTTTACGCTCTCCTCCCCGCAGAAAAAGCAAATGGCTGCTGCCGGGCTCCGCCATACCGGATTGAAGCTCAGGATCCGAAATGCACGAGGATAGAGCCGACAAGCACCGCTGCCCTACAGGACAATTCCCGATTCCCGAGCTTGCCCTGTCATCCTCTCCGTGCTGAAACTCAGCCCGATGAAAACTACCCTCTTTGGCGCGGTCGCGCTTTCGCTTCTCCTGTCCGGCTGCCTGACATCGCCGGTCTCGCAATCCGGCGGTCTCGGGTCGGTCACCGTCAACAACTCGAACCCCAACGCCATCGTGGCGGCGGCGCAGGCGGTTTTTCCGCAGTCCGGATACCAGCTCTCCAAATCAAATTACCCGTATTCGATTTCGTTCGACAAGGCATCCAACCGGTTTGCCAATGTGATGTGGGGAAGCTACGGCGACCCGCAGACGATCCGCGTGCGCGTGAAAATCAACCAGATCCCCGGCACGAATAACTACCGGCTTGTCCCGAAAGTTTACTCGGTCAGCGATGCGGGGGAGGCCGGGTTCGAAGACCAGCGCCCGCTGATGGGCCTGTGGGCGGGCGAGTTCGGCCCGTTGCTCAAGCAGGTGGCCGCACAGGCTGGCGGCGCGGGGGCGATGTAGGGGTTTTCTGCCCTCAAAAAATCCGCGCATGGACACCGATCATGGCAGTTGTCCTCCGGTCCGTTCCGCCCGCTTGGGAGGTGCCGTTCGCCGCGGCATCCTCGGGCTTGTGCAAGCCGGTTTTCTGGCATTCTGCCTGACGTCGGGCGCCGCGGAAAAGGACGTCGCATTTCCATGCGACATCGACCCGCTCATGGACATCCCGGCGGTTTTCGGGCTGACCCCGGAAGCGTTGGAAGCGCGATACCCTGCTCCCCAGGGCTATTCCGAGAACCCGTTCTTCAAGTGGCTTACCCAGGAAAAAGACCGCGCGATTTTTCAGCGCAAGCCCTATTCGAATATTTCCGTCGATCTCTCGATTCTGGGGGGCTCCGTCCCGGTCGAGGAGGTGGTTGTGGACTTTGCCAACGGAAAGCTCAACGGCATCACGTTCTCGGTTTACAACCGCGGCGATGCGGGGCAGATCGCCCCCGAGGAATTCCGGCGCCGTCTCCAGGCCTGCGACGAAACGCTCCGGAAGCGTCTCGCCTCCATGCCCTCGCCCCGCCGGGCGGATCCCGCGAGCGGGCTTCTCGCATCCGGCTGGACGTGGTTTTGTCCGACCGGCCTCGCCACGATCGAGAAAAATCCCGAGGCCGACAGCGGCCATCCGGAATACCTCAAAATGCGGATTGCCCCGCGGGATGCCTCCGGGCCGATCGCCTCCGCCATCCGCGAACACCGCGGCTCGGTCTCGCTGACGCAGCTACAAAAAAATGTCAAAAAAGACGGAGGCCGCACGCTGATAGAAGGCGTCCCGATGGTGGACCAGGGGCCGAAGGGCTACTGCGTCGTCGCCGCCTCGCAGCGGCTCTTCGAATACTACGGCATCTCGTGCGACCAGCACCAGATCGCCAAGATCGCCGGGACCGACGCCAAGGCCGGCACCAGCTCCGATAAGATGATGGAGGCATTGCAGAGCCTCGACCGAGTATTCCACATGCAGTTCAAATGCCTCCTGGCCCGCTACACCGACGGGTCTCTGCGCGACTTCAAACAGCAAAAGAAAGCGGGGCCTCAGGAATTTCAAAAGATGATCGAGCGCTACGTCGGCGACGGGATTCCGCTCCTCTGGAGCCTCGGGCTCGGAAAGTTTCCCGAGCAGCCCCCGTTGAACCGCCAGGCCGCCGGCGGCCACATGCGCCTGATCATCGGCTTCGACAAGGAGAACCTCTATTTCACGGATTCCTGGGGTGCCGGGCACGAGCTGGGCAGCATGTCGGCCCGCGATGCCTTCGAGGCTACGAACGGGCTCTTCGTGATGCACCCGACCGTGCGGTAAGGAGTCCGATTGCGATTGAGTTCCGGGCGGGAATCCCGTTTG